>JBOHZR010000117.1:0-7896 GCA_050738595.1 Steroidobacteraceae bacterium
GTGCGGCCGCGGGGCTGAGCACGCCTCGGCGTGCCGGCCGGCGGCGGCTCTGCTATCGTGTCGGCACACGAGGTGAGCACCCGCCCGATGCAGCCGAGCGCGCCGGCCGATCTGAAATCGTTCGTGCGGACGATTCCGGACTATCCGAGGCCCGGGATTGAATTCCGTGATATCACGACGCTGCTCGGGGATGCCGGAGCGTTCCGGCGCGCCGTGGACGAGCTCGTGAGACCGTGGGCCGGCACACGCATCGACCGGGTTGCGGGCATCGAGGCGCGCGGCTTCATTCTCGGGGGCGCGATGGCCCATCAGCTGTCCGCCGGCTTCGTTCCCATCAGAAAGCGCGGCAAGCTCCCGCACTCGACCGTCCGCGTCGCGTACTCTCTCGAGTACGGCATCGACGAGATGGAAGTGCATACGGATGCCTTCACCCGCGGCGAGCGCATCGTCCTGGCGGACGATCTCATCGCGACGGGCGGGACGGCGGAAGCCGCCGTGAAGCTGCTGCGCTCGCTCGGCGGGGAGCTCCTCGCCGCATGTTTCATCATCGATCTGCCGGCGCTCGGCGGGGCTCAGAAGCTCGAGGCGCTAGGCGTACCGGTCCGCACGCTCATCTCGTTCGACGGGCATTGACCAACAGACATCGGGTGCACCGGCATGTTCGTGCAAATGGGAATGATTGTTGCTCCGAGCCCGCGGGTCAGCCTGTTCGAGCCGCGCTCGTGAGCCAAACGTCCGAAAACGCCGCAGCGCTCGGCGAGGAGCTGCGCAACATCGTCGATCATGCTGAAGCGCTTCTCGAGGCGATCTCCGACGAGGGTGATCCGACGTTGAGCTCGCTGCGGGGGCGGGTCTCCGCGAGCATCGAGACAGCCCGGACGCACCTCGATGAGATGCAGAGCGATGCGCAGCGGACGAGCGAGAAGGCTGCTGCGGCGCTCGCTCGCTGGGTCGACGAGAACCCCTGGATGGCGGTGGCGATCGGCGCCGGAGCAGGCCTCGCGATCGGCATGTGGCTCACGTCACGGCGCCGCCGCTCGCCCGACAGCGCACCGCGATGAACGACGAGCCGCCGAACCTCTTTGCCCGCGGCCGAGCGATGCTCCTCGAGGGGCTGCGGATGGCACAGACACGGCTCGAGCTCGCGGCCCTCGAGATCGAGCAGGAAAAGCTGCGCATCACACGCGATCTGAGGCTCGCGATTTTCGCGGCGATCTGCCTGTGGCTCGCCGGGTTCTCCCTGATACTCTGGGTGGCGCTCGCGCTCGAGCAGCGGGCGCGGTTCATCCTCCTCGGGTGCTTCTTCTTCGTGTTCCTGATTGCCGCCCTCGGCTTCTGGATCGCGCTCAGGCGCTCGATGCGCCGCGATCCGCCGTTCAGTCGATTGATCGGACAGCTGCGGCTCGATCGGGCATCCCTCGGCGGAGAGCCGTGAGCGCAGATCGCGCGCGCTACATCGCCCGGCGCCTGGAACTGCTCGAGCTCGAGGCCGAAGTGCAGCGCGCGGCGCTCGCCGCGACGTTCGCCCGGCTGGAGCAGCGGCGGGTGTTCTCCTGGGCGGCGGGCGCGGGCCGCACGGCCCTGCGCGTGCTCGCGATGCCGCGCGTGCGCTGGCTGCTGCTCGCAGCGTTGTTGCGCCGCTTCAGGAGCGGGCGCCACGCACGCGCGTCATCGTGAGTGCGCCATCCCCTGAGCACGCCCGCGAGCTGGAGAGGCTCGTCGAGGAGCGCACACACGAGCTCTCGGCGCTCTCGACGCATCTGCAGGATCTGACGGAGAAGGAGAAAGCGGCGCTCGCGCGCGATCTGCACGATGAGCTGGGGGGCCTGCTCACGGCTGCGAAGATGGACCTCTCCTGGCTGCAGAGCCGCATCGTGGGCGACCCGACCATCGTGCAGCGGCTGCACCAGCTCGGCGCGGTGCTCGATGAGGCCATGGACGTGAAGCGGCGCGTGGTGGAGGACCTGCGCCCCTCGCTTCTCGATCACTTCGGACTGCAGACCGCGCTCGAGGCCTACGTGCAATCCGTGTGCGCCAAATCCGGTCTGCAGGCCGAGGTCGCGATCAGCGCGCAGGAGGAGTTTCCGAAGGATATCGCCATCGCGCTGTTCCGCGTGGTGCAGGAAGGGATGACGAACGTCCTGCGGCACGCGCACGCGCACATCGTGCGCCTCGAGCTCGCAGAGGAGGGCAACCTCTGCTCTCTGACGCTGATCGACGACGGCGAGGGCATCGACCTCGCGCATCCCTCGTTCCGGTGGTCGCACGGCCTCACGGGGATGCGGCAGCGGGCCCGCGCCCTCGGTGGGCGCTTCTCGCTCGATTCGCAACGGGGCCGTGGAACGCGGCTGCGCGTCGAGCTGCCGAGACGGCACTCGTGAGAGCGCGTGGACGCATGCCCAAGCGGCCTCAGCCGGGGCGCTCAGTCGATTGAGGCGAGGACCACTTGGAGTGCCCGTCCGCGACGATCGGCCTCAGCCGTGCGATGTCGCGCATCTTGTCGAGAAAGAAATCTGCGCCCGCGGCGAAGCAATGCTCGCGCACGAAGTCGGAAGCGTAGTTGGTGAGCACGACGATGAGGGGCTGCAGCTGCGGCTGGTAGAGCTGTCGGGCCTGGCGGATCACCGCGACGCCGTTTCCTTCGGCAAGCTCGATGTCGACCACGAGCACGTCGTAGGGAGTTTCCTTCAGCTTCAGGACCGCTTCGCTCTGCGTGGCGGCCTGCGCGGCGACCGTGAGCCGGCCCGGCTCGGAGAGCAGATCGACCAGGCGACGGCTCAGCACCGTGGAATCCTCGACCAGCAGGATCCGGCGCTCCGCGCCCGGTGTCGCCTCGAGCCTCCGCGACCGTGCGTTCTCCAGGGTCATGGCGACCATGGTCACTGCACGAGGTTGTTCTTGATCGCGTAGTACGTAATGTCCGCGTTGCTCTTCATGCCCATCTTCTCCAGAACCCGCGCGCGGTACGTGCTCACCGTCTTGACGCTTAGGAATAGCTTCGCCGCGATCTCCGACACGCTCTTGCCTTCGGCGAGCTTGCAGAAGATCTGAAACTCCCGCTCCGAGAGCACGCTGTGGCGAGGCTCACTCGGGGACCCCTGGATGCCGCTCACGAGGACCTGCGCGAGCTCGGGACTCACGTACCGCCCGCCGCGTACTGCAGCCCGGATCGCCCGGCACAGCTCGCTCTCGTCGGCAGTCTTGCTCACGAACCCGCTCGCCCCGGCGCGCAGCACGTTCAGTCCGTACTGCATCTCCGGATAGGCGGAGAGCACGAGCGTCGCGACCGTCTCGTGATGCGCGCGAATCGTGCGCAGCACATCGAGCCCCGAGATGTCGGGCAGCGCGAGATCGAGCAGGAGCACATCGACCGGCGAGCTGCGCAGCAGCGCGAGCGCTTCGCGACCGGTGCCCGCCTCGCCGGCCCACGCAAAGTCCGCCTGCGATTCGACGATCTGCTTCAGCCCCATACGGACGAGCCGATGATCGTCGACGACTGCGATACGTGTGGCTGGCATGGATCCCGATCGGAGTGCGGCGCGCGCCGGATGACGGCTCGAGGGCAGCGTAGCCGCCGCGGCGCGCGCCAAACAGGCGCTCCCCGGGCGCCCCGAGGCCCCGGTGGTCTCAAACTCGTGTCAGAAAGCGCCGACGGCGCTTCGAGCAAGGTCCATGCCCGCGGGCGCCGAAGCCTTGCGGGCTCAGGGCGCGGCGTCGCCTCCGGCCGCACCCCCCGCGCCCGGAGCGGCGCCGGACCCTTCCTTGCCGTTGTAGGCCTCGAGCCGGTTGTAGAGCGTCTTGAGACTCACGCCGAGAATCTCCGCGGCCTTGCGCTTGACGTGACCGCAGTGCGCGAGCGTCGCCATCGTGACCCGCCGCTCGACCTCCTCGAGCGGCGTGCCGACGCGGATCGTGATCGTCGTGCCGTCTTCGGGCTTCGGCGCCGCTTCGGGGACGCCGAGATAGCACTCGATCTGATCGTCGGCCATGATGTACGCGCGATGCACGTAGTTCTTCAGCTCGCGCACGTTGCCTGGCCAGCCGTGCTGATACAGGCGCGCCAGAGTCTCGCGCGAGAAGCCTTTCTGGGTGCTCTCGGTCCGGTTCAGGTCGTCGAGGAAGTACTGAGCGAGCTGCTCGATGTCCGAGCCGCGCTCGCGCAGCAGCGGCAGGCGGATCGGAAACACGTTGAGCCGATGATAGAGATCCTCGCGCAGCTTGCCGTCTGTGACCGCCTTCTCGGGCTCGCGATTCGTCGCAGCGATGACGCGCACATCGCTCGAGATCTGCTGCGTACCGCCGACGCGCGTGAAGACGCCGGTCTCGAGCACGCGCAGCAGCTTCACTTGCAGCTCCATCGGCATCTCGGTGATCTCATCGAGGAATATGCTGCCGCCGTTCGCGCGCTCGAAGAAGCCCTTGTGCTGGCGCTCGGCGCCGGTGAAGCTGCCTCGCTCGTGTCCGAAGAGCTCGCTCTCGATGAGCTGCGGCGCGACGGCGCCGCTGTTGAGCGGCAGGAATGGCGCATCGCGCCGGCGTGAGAGCTCGTGCAGCGTCTGCGCGGCGAGCTCCTTGCCGGTGCCGCTCTCGCCGATCAGCAGCACGGTCGCCGAGGTCGGTGCGACTCGCGAGAGCTGGTCATAGAGCAATTGCATGCAGCGCGAGCTGCCGAGAATGCGGCCGAAGCGGCCGAGCCTGCGCAGCTCGTCGCGCAGCTCGACGATCTCGTGCTGCAGTGCCGAGGTCTTCTTTGCGTGGCGCAGCACGGCCTGCACGCGCTCGAGGTCCGCGGGCTTGACGAGATAGTCGCTCGCCCCCGCGCGCAGCGCCGCGACGGCGCTGTCGACCGTCGCGTGCCCCGTGACGACGATCACCTCCGTCGCATCGGGCTTCTCGAGCTCGCGCATCAGCTCGATGCCCTCGCCGTCGGGAAGCCTGAGATCGGTGAGCAGCACATCGGGGCGCTGGCGGCCTAGCTCGATGCGCGCGTCCCGAAGGGAGTGGGCGCGCGCGATCGTGAACCCCTCCATCCGTGCCACTTCCTGCAGCCATTCCACGACATCCGGATCGTCATCAACTATCAGCGCATGTGCCATATCACCCTCGCGAAAATTCTCTTGCGAGCATCTTATCGCGATCCCTGCACTCGAGCGGGCCGTTTGCCGAGCGGCACAGCGGTCAGTCCGTGCAGCGCGATGGACGTCGCGAGTACTACGAGCGTGATCGCGGCGAGATCGCCGCCATTGCCGACCGCGGGCCCGTCGATCACCAAGGAGAGGCAATAAAGCGATGCGATCCCACGCACGCCGAACCAGGCGAGCGTCCGGCGCTCACCGCTCGTATCGAGCCGCTCGGCAGCGCCGCGCCGCTCCCCCGGCGCGAGCCGCACGCGCGGCAGTGCGGCGCCGATGCCGAGCCCCGCAGCGAGCGGACGCACCGCAACGAGCATCAGCAACGCAAACAGTACGAGCGCTGGATGCGCCATCGAGCCCGCGAGCAGCAGACCAATGAGCAGGCAGGCCGCAAGCTCGATCGAATGCTCGATCCGGTCGGCGCCGGCGGCGAGCTGTTGAGCCAAGCGGTTCGGGCGCGAGCCGCCGGCCCAGCCGACGCGGCCGCCCCGCAAGGCGAGACCACCGCGCGAAAAAGCCATCCCGGCCGCAAGAGCCGCGGCGAGTCCATTGACCTGCACGATGCAGGCTGCACCGTATGTCGCGGCGAGCGCGCTCGCCGCGAAGAGCACGGCAAGCCATTGCGTCTCGGCACGGCCATCGAGGTGCGAGAGCGCTCGCGCGGCGAGCGTTCCGATGAGCGCTCCGAGCAGCGCGCCGCCTGCGACGGCCCAGACGACGTCGAGCGCAAGCCACCGGGCGGCGAGCGGGCCGAGGTCGCGCTCTCCGGCGAAGCCGATCGCGAACATCAGAAGCGGCAGCGCGAGGCTCGAGGTGAGCGCGCCTTCGGCCAGGAGCACGAAACGGGGGGTACCGCGGCTCTCGACGTTCGGATGCTCGAGACAGCCCGCGAGCACAGGATCGGTCGGCGCCAGAATGACCCCGAGCACGACGGCTTCCTCGATCGGCAGCCCGAGCAGCACACGCGCCGCCCCGGCGGTGAGCGCTGCGGTCACGGGCAGCGTGATCGCGGCGAGCCGCAGGGGCAGGCGCCAGTGCGCCAGATCGAGCGGAGCCGTGAGCTTGAGCCCAGCGCAGAACAGTCCAACGATGAGACCGGCCTCAATGAGAACTTGCGCCGTGCGCGCCTGGTCGAGCTCGAGCGGCGGCATCAGCCCGGCCCTCGCGGCTGACACTCCCGCCGCGACGCCCGCGCCGAGATATAGCACCGCTTTCAATGCGGTCAGCTCCGGTACGCTTCGCCGAGTTCCGCGGCAACGACCACTCCGAGCCACCCGATCGTCCTGGTCGAGTATATTTTACGCAAATTGTAAATTTTACCGTAACTCAGTGGGTCACCGAGTGCATCGCGACGTTTCCGAGGAAGGTTCTAATCCGCTCGGCGCGACCTGCCACGCGGTCCACCTGCAGGCTGACGGTACGGCGGATGCGCTCGGGAAGATAGCCCCCGACTGCCTCCAAATAGCGCGCCTCGGCTTGCCTTTCGATGCCCTGCCAGGCGGCGATGATCGTAGCATCGGCCGGTCCCGGCAGCGCGAGCCGCGCGCCGAGGGCCAAATGTCGCGCGCGCGCCGCAAGAGTCCCCGACGTCGCCGGTTCACCGCCCAGCAATAAAACAAGTGCTTGCAGCTCATCCCCCAGGCGGCCCCACTCCTCGCTTCGCTCACGCAACAGGGCGCTCAAGTCGGCGCCCGCCGCTCCTCGCGCCGCCGCGCCGCAGAAGTCCTCACCGTCGCGGCAGACCCGGACGAGGCGATTCAAAGTTCGGATCGTCTGCTCGATGTGCATGCGCATCTCGCTCGCTGAAGGCCGATGGCGGGCTTGAGCACGAACTGTACCCGAGCGGTCAAACGGGGCTGGGATTCCACGCTTGCCGCGCCATGTGGCACGTCGATTGCATTCCAGGACGTTGCCGGGAACGCGCTTTGCGTCTTCCCGACGTGAATTCGGAGCGTCGCGGCGAAGCCGCGCGCTCGAACCGAAGACCCCCCGTTTGGCGGGCTGTGGTGCGACCAGCCCGCTCTTTTTTTGCGCCGAGCATTCAGTGTCGCTCTGTCTGCATTGCCGCGCATCATTCAGGCCCGCCTGTCTTGCAAGCGCCGCCCTGTTGGGGCTCTAATGAAGGCATGAACGGGGAGAACCTGGATTCGATACACCAGGCCCTGAGCGCAGTTCAACAGGCCGTCCTCACGATGACCTTTCCGAGCTGCGATCAGGAAGACGTAGTCGAACTGATCGATCGCGTCGAGGCGGAGCTGCACGCGGGGCATCCCAATACCGCCCTGATGTGCACTTTCCTCAACTCCATCGCGCGGAGCTTGAGGGCGCAGCCGGAGGCGCGCGACGCCTGCCTGGCGATCGAGGGGGCGATCGGCGCGGCTGGAATGCCGAGCACCTGGCAATCCGGTATTTGAATCGGAGCGGCGGCCGCCGCTTTCAGTGATCCTGCGCGGTGCGAGTCGCGTGCGTCATGCGCGCGATCAGCGGCACGAAATCATCGAAGTCCACCGGCTTCGAGACGTGCACGTCGAAGCCCGCCTGCATCGCCGCGTCCCGATCGGCCAGTGAGGCATACCCGGTGAGCGCGATTGCGACCACACGCTCCCCGAACGGAGCACGCCGCAGCTTACGCACCAGCGAGTAGCCGTCCTCCACGGGCATGCCGATATCCGTGACCATCACATCGTAGAGGTCGGCGCCGCCCGCGAGCGCATCGAGCGCCCCGGCCGCCGAGTCGGTCACCGTCACGTGAGCGCCTTCGAGT
>JBOHZR010000118.1:0-1595 GCA_050738595.1 Steroidobacteraceae bacterium
GTGCTGCGGTGCGTATGCATGCAGCCCTTGGACTCGCCGGTGGTGCCGGAGGTGTACGGCATCACCGCGAGATCATCGGGAGCTGCACTCAAGGGTCCCGGACGCATGTCGCTCGCGAGCACATCGACCCAAAGCGTGGCGCCGGGCCGCGAAATCCCCACACGCGGCGCGGCAATGAACTCCGGCACGGGGAGGGTAGTGGCGTCTCTCAAATAATCCGAATAGGCGGCGACGATCACGTGCTCGAGTTCCCCCGAATCGAGCAGCGGCTCGATGGACGGGTACAGCTCCTGCGAGACGATCGCGGTCGTCGCTCCGGCGTCCTTGGCGCAGCGAGAAAATTCCTGTGTGAGGTACATGGGATTGAGCGGCACGACGACCGCATTGGCGCGCAGGATGCCGTAATAGGCGACGACGAATTGCGGGCTGTTCTGCATGTAGAGCAGCACACGATCGCCCTTGCGCACGCCGCAGCGCTGCTCGATAAAGCCCGCGATGCGCTCAGCTTCGTCCTTTATCTCGGTAAAGCCGATCGGCGTGTCGTAATAGACGAGACCCGGCTTGTATGGATAGCGCCGGGCGGACACCTCGAGGTTGTAGAACACGTTGGTGGCTGGCGCATCCAAGTGCCGCTGCGCATGGTCAGGCCAGAATTGGAAGTGCCTGTCCGACATGGTGCGCTCTTAAGGGGACCGGTACCGGGACAGCTCGAGCTTGCCGATCTGCTCACGATGCACTTCGTCCGGACCGTCGGCGAGCCTCAAGGAGCGCGCGGCCGCATAGGCGTGGGCGAGCAGGAAGTCTTGGCTGAGGCCGCCGCCGCCGTGCACCTGAATGGCCCAATCGAGCACACGGCAGGCCATCCGGGGCGCTGCGACTTTGATCATCGCAATTTCCTTCCTGGCGGCGCGGTTGCCGACCGTGTCCATCATGTAGGCCGCATTGAGCACCAGCCAGCGGGCCTGGTCGATCTCGATGCGCGCTTCGGCGATCCGCTCGAGCGTGACGCCTCGCTCCTAGAGGCGCCGACCGCATGTCACGCGCTCGAGCGCCCGCGGGCACCGCATATCGCGCGCGCGCTCGGCGAGACCGATGAGACGCATGCAGTGATGAATTCGCCCCGGTCCGAGTCGACCCTGCGCGATCTCGAACCCGCGTCCTTCGCCGAGCAGCAAGTTCGCCGCGGGGACGCGCACGTCTTTGAATTCGATCTCGCAGTGGCCGTGGGGCGCGTCGTCGTAGCCGAAGACCGAAAGCTGGCGCTTCAGGGTGATTCCCGGCGTTTTCATCGGCACAAGGATCATCGAGTGCTGGCTGTGGCGCGCGGCGCCCGCAGCGCTCTTGCCCATGAAGATCATGATCTCGCAGCGTAGATCGGCGGCGCCGCTGGTCCACCACTTGCGGCCGTTGATCACGTAATGATCGCCGTCGCGCACGATCTCGGCTTGGATATTGGTCGCGTCGCTTGAGGCGACCGTAGGCTCCGTCATCGCGAAGGCGGAACGGATTCTCCCCTCGAGCAGCGGTTCGAGCCAAAGCTTGCGCTGCTCCGGCGACCCGTAGCGAGCCAGCACCTCCATGTTGCCCGTGTCGGG
>JBOHZR010000119.1:0-2686 GCA_050738595.1 Steroidobacteraceae bacterium
ACCTCGCGCCAGGATCGCCTGCTGGAGCGCCCGGCGGCGTGGCGTCGCCACTGGCGCATGGCGGTGATCGCGGGCCTTGTTGTCGGGGCGCTCTCAGTGCTCGTGTTCGTATTCGAGCGCTTTGCCGGTGCGGAAGTTTCAGTGGACCGTTCGCGGCTCACAATCGCAACCGTCACACGGGGTGAATTCGTGCGCGACGTGGCAGCCGACGGGCAGGTCTTGGCCGCAAGCAGTCCCACGCTTTATGCCGTGACCTCGGGCACCGTCACTCTCAAGGTCCATGCCGGGGACGCTGTGACGCGCGGTCAGGTACTCGCTGTCATCGACAGCCCTGATCTCACGGCCAAGCTCTCTCAGGAACAAGCTACTCTTCAAAGTTTGCAGCTCGATGAACGGCGCGCCGAGCTCGAAGCGGGCAGTAAGATGAGGCAACTGCAGGACGCCTTCGATCAGGCCGCCGTGGATCGAAAGACGGCGCGCCGCGAAGCCGATCGAAGCCAAAAGGCCTACGAGCTCGGATCGTATTCGCAGCTTCAGGCGCAGCGCGCGCAGGACGCGCTCACCAAGGCACAGTTCGCCTACGATGAAGCGCAGACGAATCTGAAGGCGCAGCCCGCTCAGAACCGCTTCGACATCGACTCCAAGCGCGAGCTCGTTACCCGCCAGCAGTACTTGGTCTCCGACCTTCGTCGACAAGTGGCGGAACTGCAGGTGCGTTCGCCGGTCGAGGGTCGGGTGGGACAGGTACAGATCTCCGATCGCGCCACGGTGGCCAAGGATGCCGCACTCCTTACGGTAGTCGATCTCACTTCGTTGGAGGTCGAGATCAAGATTCCCGAGAGCCAGGCACGCGACATCACCCCCGGCATGAGTGCGACCCTCGAGGGCGATGGCAGTCAATGGAAGGGCGTGGTGAGCGGCGTGTCACCGGAGGTCGTGAATGGGGAGGTCGCGGCGCGGGTGCGCTTCACCGGCCCGAGGCCCAAGGGTCTGCGGCAGAGTGAGCGGCTCTCGGTGCGCGTTTTCATCGATCGACGCCCGAACGTGCTGATGGTCGATCGAGGCAGCTTCGTCGATCAGGATCCCGGTTACGCCTACGTGGTCCACGGAGATATCGCCGAGCGGCGTCCAGTGCGCCTCGGCGCTCAGAGCGTGCAGAAGGTGGAGATCCTGGATGGCCTCATGCCAGGCGATCAGGTCGTGATCGCAGGCACCGACACATTCAACGGCGCGCAACGCATCATCATCGCTCATTAGGCGAGGAGTCCCGCAATGCTCACAATGACCAATCTCTCGAAGGTCTATCGCACCGAGGTGGTCGAGACCTATGCCCTGCGCGACTTCTGCATCGACGTGCGGGAGGGGGAGTTCGTCGCGGTCACCGGGCCGTCCGGCTCAGGAAAGACCACCTTCCTCACCATTGCGGGACTGCTGGAGGAGTTCACCTCCGGCGCCTACAGCCTCGACGGCGTTGATGTCCACGGCTTAAGAGATAGCCAGCGTTCACGGCTGCGCAACGAGAAAATTGGCTTCATTTTCCAGGCCTTCAATCTCATTCCTGATCTCTCGGTGCAAGACAACGTCGATGTTCCCCTGCGGTATCGGCGCATGCCGCGTGCGGAGCGGCATCGCCGCATCCGCGAGGCACTCGAGCGCGTCGGGCTTTCGGCGCGCTCTCGCCATTACCCCGCCGAGCTTTCGGGCGGGCAGCAGCAAAGAGTGGCGATCGCCCGGGCACTCGCCGGGACTCCGCGCCTGCTGCTCGCCGATGAGCCCACGGGGAACCTCGACACTCACATGGCGAGGGGTGTGGTGCAGCTTCTCGAGGAGCTGCACAAAGCCGGCGCCACCATTGTCATGGTGACTCACGACCCGGAGCTCGCTGTGCGGGCGCAGCGGGAGGTACACATCGTGGATGGTCAGGTCATCGACTTGGTCGCGGCTCCGCGCCTGGTCGGTGGGGAGCAGCCGCAGCCGGCGGCGTGAACGTGCCGCCTCGTTCGCAATGCACATAGAGTCGGTGGAGAGATCGAATGTTCGCCTACTACTTCGAACTGGCGCTGCGCAGCCTGCGGCGCAACGTTGTGCTGAGTTCGCTGATGATCGCGGCTGTAGGAGTCGGCATCGGCGCCTCCATGACGGCGCTCACCGTGCTCCGTTCGATGTCAGCCAATCCCATCCCGGCAAAATCCTCGGTGCTCTACACCCCGCAGATCGACGTATGGGGACCGGATTCTCGCCGCCCGGACCAGGGCGCAAGCGGTGATCGGCTGCCGAGCGGCCTGACCTATCGTGACGCATTGGCCTTGCTACAGGCGCACCGAGCCCCCCGGCAGGCGGCGATGTACGGGGTGTCTGAAGTCGTCTATCCGCGCTCTGGAAAGCCTTTCCGCACCTCCGGTCGTGCGACATCGGCGGATTTCTTTTCCATGTTTCAAGTGCCCTTCGCAAGTGGTGCGCCCTGGGGCGCTAAGGAAGATGCTCGCCGGGAAAATGTCGTCGTGCTGGGCTCGAAACTGGCCGATCGACTCTTTGCGCACGCCAATCCGGTAGGCAAAGCCGTGAATCTCGGCGGGCGAGACTTCATCGTGGTGGGGGTGATCGAGCCGTGGGAGCCACAGCCGCGCTTTTACGATCCAAACTCCGGAGCGTTCGGCCAGGAGGAGAATTTCTTCATCCCCTTCTC
>JBOHZR010000120.1:0-9647 GCA_050738595.1 Steroidobacteraceae bacterium
CGCCTGGAGCAGGAGCTCGCGATGCTTCTGCAGCGACTCGATGTCGATGAGGAGCTCGACCGGCTCGCGGCGCACATCGCCGAGATCCGTCGCGTGGTGAGCGGGAACGAGCCCGCCGGGCGTCGACTCGATTTCCTCATGCAGGAGCTCAATCGCGAGGCGAATACGCTCTCCTCGAAATCCCAGGACATCGACACGACACGCGCGGCGGTCGACATGAAAGTGTTGATCGAGCAGATGCGGGAGCAGGTGCAGAACGTCGAATAGCGTCGAGGGGTATCCAGCGCTGTCTGGGCGTGTCTACGGACTCGCGCGAAAACGCTGATTTTCTCGGTGTTTTGGCTAGATTTGTCTACTGCCTCCCATCCCAATCTCCGCTATCCTTGTGGCTGGATCTGTAGCTAACTTGTAGCTAGATCCGTAGCTGCCATTCGACGAGCAAGGTCGTTCGCGCATTGCCCACTTCGCCGGTTCACGCTATACGACCTGCGACGCACCGCCCGCACACAGCTCGCGGCACTCGGCGTCCGGCGAGAGGTGGCCGAGCGCTGCCTCGGGCATGCGATGCGCCGGGTCGAGGGCACGCGCGATCAGCACGATTACTTCAAGGAGCGCCGCCCAGCGCTCGAGCAGTGGACCGCAATGCTGATCGATGCGGAGCGGGGCGTTCGGAAAGTGGCCGCTATCGGGGAGCGCTCACGAGGGCGAATGAGTGCCTAATCAGCACTCGAGCGGCCACTGCGGGCATCGCGTTGTTCAGCCTGCAGCGTGGGCGGGAGCTCCGTGAAGGTCAGCAAGCTCCTGCGCATGCTTCACGAGGACGGGTGGTTCTTGGTGGCGACGCAAGGCAGCCATCGTCAATTCAAGCATCCAAGCAAGCCGGAACGCGTCACAGTGGCCGGAAAGCCGAGTGACGATTTGGCACCAGGAACGCTGAACAGTATCCTGAAGCAATCGGGGCTCAAGCGATAAGGTAAGTAGCTCATGCGTTACGCAATCGTGATAGAGAACGCCGGCGCGAACTACTCAGCATACGTGCCTGACCTTCCCGGCTGTATCGCGACCGGCGCGACTGTCGAGGAGGCCGAGGCCTCGATTCGCAACGCTATCGAGCTGCACCTCGCGGGTATGCGTCAGGATGGAACCGCGATTCCACCGCCGTCCAGCCGCGTAGAGTACGTCGAGGTGGCTGCCTGACGAACGCGCAAACCGAGCCGGTACGCATAGTTTTGGAGCGCGCCGCCCGCTCGCTGCAAGTGGCGTGAGCGCTGCGAGAGCAGGCGCTGCAAGTCGCCGGCTATGGCGACAGCCGGCGAGGGCGGTAAAGGTGCCGGAAAGAACGCCTGCAGCGCCCACCACCGAGCTAACCCGCCCAACACTCAGCCGCTGCGCTCCTTCGAGAGGCCGCGTGCCATGCGCAGTACGTTCTCGCGGTGGTGCTCCAGGTACTGCCGCTGGCCCTGCGAGAAGACGCCGACGTTCACTTTCGCGTCGTGGTCGATCCCCATCCGCTTGAGGGAAACGGGGTCGGCGACCGGCGACGCGATCAGCTGTCCCGTGTTCTCGAAGGAGATGAACCCCTTGTCGAAGAGGTGGTCCACCGTCGGGGTCAACAGCAGGCCGTTCTCCCCGTCGAGGCGCTCCTCGTTGCTGCTGTCGCGCCACGGCTGGATGTGGCTCGCGATCAGGTGCTCCATGCGCTCCACTCGGGTGATGCGGCAAGCATGCTCGATGGAGCGCACGTTATCCCGGAAGAGCCCCTGACCGCGACGCGCCTGGACGAGTGCAGTCCTTTCGGTCTGCGGGATCCCCGCGTCGGTATCGATCGCTGCCTCGACGCGGCGCTCCCATTCCTCGATGTCGCGCTCGGGCGCCGGCGAGTCGCGCTCGACTCGGCCGACCGCCTGACCGACATCGGCGACCCGCCGCGCCTCAGCGCCGATCAACGCGAAAAGGGCGGACGCCAGCGCGGGGCGGATCTCGGTGAGATAGACGCTCTGCAGGCCATTGCCGTCCGGAGTCAGTGGCGCGTACTTGGTCGCGAGGGCGGGCCGCAGGCGCGCGATGTGGTCCTTGGGACGGATGGCGTTGTCGAGCCGCTGCCAGCGAACGCCCGCCCTCCAGCCGATCTCGCTCCAGTTCGTACCGGCCGTGCCGAATTCCTCAGGCTTGGGGCTCTCCCGGCAGTAGCCGCTGACGATGCCGAGAGCCGCGATACGCGTCTCGAAGAAGGAGAAGACGATGTCCCCGGGTGCAACCTCGCGCATGAACTCGTAGAACGGATTGCGGTGGCCGTTCTTGTTGCGCTTGGGTGACCAGAGATAGCCGCCCTCGATCTCCTGGCGAAAGGTCTGGTTTTGGTTGACCCACCAATACCGCACGACATCAGTCCCGATAATCCAGCTTCGCGGTGCGCCGACCGTTTACTCAGGGCATTGAGTAAAAATACTCAATGGATCTGCGCGCGTCGCGACCCACGAGTGCCGGCGACGGCATGCCCGCACGCGGGTTATAGGGATTTCGTACGGGGTCCATGAACTTGAATGACCTTATCTGATCTTATCGATCTATGCGAACCGGATCGCTTTCGCCCGAGGGACCTCCGCCGCCGTCCTCCACGAGCCGGGAATCTGGCATTACCCACGTGCCATCCTCCCCGCCGATCATGAGGCCTGCCGCCCGCCGAATCGGCAGACGCGGCTGCGGTCGGACGTTGCGGCAGCTGTAGCTGGACCTGTAGCTCACTTTTATGAATCAAACAGATACGCGCACCTGCGGCGAGCAGGTGCAGAACGTCGAATGACTTCCAGGCGCCTCCGGGGACGTCCGCCAACGTTCGCGTAACAGATGGTGTTTATCGATTGTTCCCCCCGGGTTCGTCCATCGTCGTCCAATCCAATCCGGTGCTAGTCGCGACCGAGTCCAACAAGCGCTTCAGGATCGCCGATTCCGTAACGCCTGCTGCATGGCCAACGGCCGTAGTCGCGCCTTGGTGTCAGCGCACACTCGTGCAGCAGTCAGTCGTGCCGTCGGGTTGGTGGAATCGGAAGTCCAGCGGTGTGCAGCTAGCCGTGCAGCTGCCATGAAGTCACAGCAATGGCCTCGAATTCCGGACGACCGATTCGCGACTTGCTAAGGTGGCTGCCAGACCCATCGGCGCGCACGATGCGCGCTGATGGCGAACACGACGCGGGGAAACATCGGAGAGCGGCGTTGGCTGTTGAACGAGTTCTGTTTGTGGATCTGGAGAACGTCCAGACGCTGGATCTGGCAACGATTCCAACAAACGCGCACGTGATGGTCTTCTACGGCATCATGCAGAAGAAGCTGCCGGAGGAACTCGTCGTGCAGGCGCAGCCGCTGGGAGCGCGCCTGAAGTGGATCAAGATCTCCGGACAGGGGCCGAACGCGCTCGACTTTCATATCGCGTACTATCTCGGACAGCAGCTGACCCAGAGCCCGACGTCCGAGTGCGTGATTCTTTCCAGGGACACGGGATTTGATCCGCTCGTGCGGCACCTCACATCCCTCGGGCACTCGTGCCGGCGGGTCACCACTCTCAAGGACGCATTCTCCGTTCAGTCGGCAGCAACGAACGAGTCGTTCTCGCGGCTCCTGAGGCTTCTCCGAAAGGAGAAGTCACGGCCGTCGAAACTCAAGGGCCTGATGGGGAAAGTGAAGTCGTGGTTTTCGAAGCTCTCGGACCAGGAGCGGGACGCACTGCTCGAACGTCTGTTTTCCGAGTCCTACGTCCAGGAGTCCGGAGCATCCCTGATTTACAGCCTCGATCGCTGAAGCTTCCCTAGCGTGCCCCTGTGCACGAGGACGCACCGCAGCTGCAGCCACCACGCAGCTGCAGCCGCCGTGCAGCTCGCTGCCATCGCGAACAGGCGATGCGATAGGATCCCTCTCCACGAAAAGCGGGCGTAGAACCTCGGGCGAGGCGGGTCCGAAGAAGCACATGGCGCAAGCGGGGGCAGAAACCGGAGGGCTCGCAAACGCGAGCGGCGAGGCCTCATCCGCGAGGCGCGGCCGGCTGTTCGTCATCTCCGCTCCGTCCGGCGCCGGCAAGACCTCTCTCGTGAAGGAGCTCCTCGCGCGCAATCCGGCGCTTGCCGTTTCCATCTCCCACACGACGCGCCCCGCGAGGCCGCACGAGCTCGAGGGGCGCGAGTATTACTTCGTGTCGATCCCACAATTCGAGGCGCGCGTCGCGCGCGGGGCGTTCCTTGAGCACGCGCGGGTATTCGACAACTACTACGGGACGAGCCGCGAGACGGTCGAGCGACGGCTCGCTGCGGGCACCGACGTCGTGCTCGAGATCGACTGGCAGGGCGCACGGCAGGTGCGTACGGCACTGCCCGAGAGCGTCACGATCTTCGTCCTGCCGCCATCCCGCCGCGCGCTCGAGGAGCGGCTGACGCAGCGCCGGACGGACTCCGCCGATGTCATCGCTCGTCGGCTCCGCGATGCCGTCGGCGACATGGAGCATTTCAGAGAGTTCGACTATGTCGTCGTCAACGACCGCTTCGAGCAGGCGGTCGAGGAGCTCGAGTCGATTCTTGCCGGGCGCGGCGCTGCCCTGCGGCGCGATCGCGCCTCGCTGCGGCCGCTGACCGCGGAGCTGCTGGGCACGAGCTGATCGCCAGGCGTTGCGCCGCCTGATTGCAGGCCTTGCCCCGTCCCGACTGGCGAAAACTCGACCACTTTCTTATAATTCGCGGTCACCTTCGCCTGCACCCGCGGGCGCCCATTTCCAGAAATTCCGCGAATCGAACCATGGCACGAATCACCGTCGAAGATTGCCTGCAGAGCGTCGATAACCTCTTTCAGCTGGTGCTGCTCGCCGCGCAGCGCGCACGCCGGCTCGCAAACGGGGCCGAGCCGACTCTCGCCTGGGAGAACGACAAGCCGACAGTGGTGGCGCTTCGCGAGATCGCCGAGGGCAACATCACGGCCGAGATGCTGCGCGAGCCCGAGCCTCAGCCCGAGCAGCCCGCGGTGCCGGAGCTGGAGCTGGAGCGGGAGTCGACCTTCCGCGCGCCGCAGTTCGGGCTCGGAGACTGAGCCACCCGAAGCGACCCCATGGACTATGCGTCTTCGCTCCTGGGATTTCTCCCCGGCGGAAGGCGCACTCCGGGACTGAAGGAGCTGCTCGCCACGGTCGGCACGTATCTGCCGGCCGACCAGGTGGAGCGCATCCGTGAGGCCGCCGAGTTCGGCGCCTCGGCGCACAAAGGGCAGAAACGCCTCTCCGGTGAGCCGTTCATCGCGCATCCCGTAGCGGCCGCCTCGATCCTCGCCGACCTGCATCTCGATGCGGACACCCTGGTCGCGGCGATCCTCCATGACGTCATCGAGGACACGCCGACGCCGAAGGATCGGCTCGCCGAGCGCTTCGGCGCCGACGTGGCCGAGCTCGTCGACGGGGTCACCAAGCTCGATCAGATCAAATTCAAGAGCCGCGAGGAGGCGCAGGCGGAGAGCTTCCGCAAGATGCTCCTCGCCATGGTGCGCGATCTGCGCGTCGTGCTGGTGAAGCTCGCCGACCGCACCCACAACATGCGCACGATCGAGGCGATGAGCCCCGCGAGACGCCGTGCGATCGCGCGCGAGACGCTCGACATCTATGCGCCGATCGCCGAGCGGCTCGGGCTGTACAACCTCAAGCTCGAGCTCGAGGACCTCGGATTCGCGGCTCTTTATCCGCAGCGCTACCGCGTCCTCGAGCGGGCGCTGAAACGCGCCCGCGGCAATCAGAAGGAATTCCTCAAGAAGATCGAACAGCAGATCACCGCGGCGCTCATCAACAACGGCATCGTCGCGCGCGTCGAGAAGCGCGCGAAGCACCTCCACAGCATCTATCGCAAGATGCGCCGCAAGCGCGCGACGCTCAACGAGATCGTCGATGTGTACGGCTTGAGGATCGTCGTCGATTCCGCGGACACGTGCTACCGCGCGCTCGGCTGCGTGCATGGAGTGTTCAAGCCCATGCCGGGCCGCTTCAAGGACTACATCGCGATTCCGCGCGTCAACGGTTATCAATCGCTGCACACGACGCTCTTCGGGCCGACCGGCGTGCCGATCGAAGTGCAGATCCGCACGGATGAGATGCATCGGGTCGCCGAATCGGGCATCGCCGCGCACTGGCGCTACAAGACGGGCGAGGATCCCGCCTCCCCGCAGCACGAGCGCGCCCGCGAGTGGCTGCGACACCTGGTCGAGCTGCAGGACGGCGGGAGCTCCGAGGAGTTTCTCGAGAGCGTCAAGGTCGATCTGTTTCCCGACAAGGTCTACGTGTTCACGCCGCGCGGGGAGATCCTGCGCCTGCCGAGCGGCTCGACCGTCGTCGACTTCGCGTACGCGGTGCACACCGACATCGGCAACCGCTGCGTCGCTGCCAAGGTGGACCGGCTGCTCTCGCCGCTGCGCACGGTGCTGCGCAACGGCCAGACGGTCGAGATCATCACCGCCAAGGGCGCGATGCCCAATCCGTCCTGGGTGAATTTCGTCGTGACGGCGAAGGCGCGCAGCGCCATCCGCCACTACCTGAAGAGCCTGCGCCGCACGGAGGCGATCGCGCTCGGCCAGCGCCTGCTCAATCAATCGCTCGGCGAGTTCCAGCTCTCGATCGAGGAGATCAGCCCGGAGCAGATGCAGGCGGCGATCGGCGAGCTCGGCATGAAGGATTTGGACGAGCTCAACGAGAAGATCGGGCTCGGGGAGCGCCTCGCCCCGCTCGTCGCGCGCAGGCTCCTGCCAGCCGGGCCGCACGATGCGGGCGCGCCGGCCGGACCTCCCGCGCCGCTCGCCGTGGCGGGCACCGAGGGGCTGCTCGTCTCCTACGCGCGCTGCTGTTTCCCGATCCCCTACGATCCCATCTTCGCGTTCCTCTCGAGCGGACGGGGCATCGTCATCCACCGCGAGACGTGCGTGAACGTCGAGGACTACCGCAAGCATCCCGAGAAGTGGATACCGGTCTCCTGGCAGGCGAGCCCCGAGCGGTTCTTCAGCTCCCAGATCCGGGTCGACGTGCCCAATCGGATGGGCGTGCTCGCGAACGTCGCCGCGGCGATCGCGAGCACCGAGACGAACATCGATCACGTCTCGGTGGAGGAGCGCGATATCGACACGTCTGCGCTCGTATTCGAGCTCAAGGTGCGCGACCGCAAGCAGCTCGCGCGTATCATCCGCACGATCCGCCGCATGCCCGATGTGCTGCGCGTCGCGCGCACCATTGCCGCGCACTCCAACTCGAAGGGCCGCAAGCACGATGCGGAGCGGCAGGATGCGGGGCCGCAGGGCGGGAGCGCCCGCACGCGACAGGAGCCGGATCGACCGGACGAATCGGAGCCGACCTCATGAAACGCGAAATCATCGAGACCAGCCGTGCGCCGCAGGCGATCGGCACTTACTCACAGGCGGTGCGCGTCGGCGAGACCGTATACATCTCCGGCCAGATCCCGCTCGATCCCGCGACGGGCGCGATGGTGACGGGCGACATCGAGGCGGAGATCCGGCGTGCCCTCGAGAATCTCAAGGCGATCGCCGAGGCTTCCGGCGGCTCGCTCGCACAGATCGCAAAAATCACTGTCTTCCTCACCGACCTCGCGCATTTCAGCAAGCTCAACGAGGCGATGTCCGCGTATTTCTCCGCGCCCTATCCGGCCCGGGCCGCGATCGGCGTCGCCGCGCTGCCGCGCGGGGCGCGTGTGGAGGTCGAGGGTGTGCTCGCGCTTGGCTGAGGCGCCCGCCGGCGAGACGACGCGCCGGCGGCACGATGGGGCGCACACGTCTTTCGAGCAGCGGCCCGTCACCACGCTGCGCGGGGTTGGCGGGCAGCTTGCCGAGCGCCTGCGGCGCCTCGGCGTCGAGCGAGTGCAGGATTTGCTGTTCGTGCTCCCGCTGCGCTACGAGGATCGTACGCGGGTGCTGCCGATCGGCTCGCTCGCCCCGGGCGTGCGCGCGGCGGTCGAGGGCGAGGTACAGCTCACGGAGGTCGCATACCGTGGGCGCCGGCAGCTGCTCTCGCGCCTCTCCGATGGCTCGGGGTTTCTCACACTGAGGTTCTTCCACTTCTCCGCGGCCCAGCAGACGAGCCTCGCGCGGGGCACGCGGTTGCGCTGCTTCGGCGAAGTGCGCCGGGGTCCTTTCGGCCTCGAGATCGTGCATCCCGAGTATCAGCGCATCGTCGAGACCGCCGAGCCACTCGAGCCGAGCCTGACACCGATTTATCCCTCGACGGAAGGCCTCGCGCAGGGGAGGCTCCGCGCCCTGATCGCGCAGGCGCTGCAGCAGCTCGAGAGCGCGAACGAAGCCGGTTCGGCAGACGGCAGCGCGGCTGGCAGCGGCGCGGGTGGCAGCGCCTCGCGCGACGGCGGCTTGCGCGACGGCGGCAGGCCGCACGTGACCGACTGGATTCCGCCGGAGTTGCTCGCGGCGCTGCGCCTGCCCTCGCTCGCAGAGGCGCTGCGCTTCGTCCATCGCCCGCCGCCCTCCGCCAGCCTCGATGTGCTCGACGGGGGTCGGCATCCGGCGCAGCGGCGGCTCGCCTTCGAGGAGCTGCTCGCGAACCAGCTCGCCCTGCGGCTCGTGAAGGACGCCGCCCGGAGCGACCCGGCGTGGGCACTCGAGGATTCCGCTGGACTGGCGAAGCGGCTGCTCGATTCGTTGCCGTTCCGACTGACTGGCGCGCAGCACCGGGCCTGGGGCGAGATCCTGGCGGACCTGCGCGGCGGCAAGCCGATGGTGCGCCTGCTGCAGGGGGACGTCGGTTGCGGCAAGACGGTCGTTGCCGCGGCAGCCGCAGCGCTCGCTGCGGGCAGCGGCATGCAGGCGGCGCTCATGGCGCCGACCGAGCTGCTCGCCGAGCAGCACTGGCGCAATTTCAGCGAGTGGTTTCAGCGGCTCGGCCTCCCGGTCGCGCTCGTCTCCGGGTCGATACCGGCGCGCACGCGCCGCAGCGCGCTCGAGACAATTGCCTCCGGGGAGATACGGATCGTCGTCGGAACGCATGCTTTGTTTCAGGAAGGGATCAATTTCCGCAATCTCGCACTGATGATCGTTGACGAGCAGCACCGGTTCGGAGTGCAGCAGCGCCTGAAGCTGCAGGAGAAAGGTGCGACCGGCGGACGTTTCCCGCACCAGCTCATCATGACCGCCACGCCGATCCCGCGAACGCTCGCGATGACGGCTTATGCCGATCTCGATATCTCGGTCATCGACGAGCTGCCGCCCGGGCGTACCCCCGTGCGCACGGTCGTGGTTCCCGAGCAGCGCCGCCAGGAAGTGGTCCAGCGGATCGTCGATGCGTGCCGGTCCGGGTCACAGGTGTACTGGGTGTGTCCGCTCATCGATGAGTCCGAGGAGCTGCGCTATCAGGCGGCTGAAGAGACGGCCGCGCTCCTCGCAGAAGCCCTGCCGGAAGTCCGTGTAGGGCTGGTCCACGGGCGGCAGCCGCCGGCGGCGAAGGAGCGCACCATGGCCGCATTCAAGGCCGGGAAGCTCCAGCTGCTCGTCGCGACGACGGTGATCGAGGTCGGGGTCGATGTGCCGAACGCCACGCTCATGGTGATCGAGAACGCCGAGGCACTCGGTCTCGCTCAGCTGCACCAGCTGCGCGGCCGCGTGGGTCGTGGGTCCGATGC
>JBOHZR010000121.1:0-3524 GCA_050738595.1 Steroidobacteraceae bacterium
GCCTCCGCCCTCTTGGCGGAGGCGCGATTCGTTTGCGACACAGTTGTCGCGAACGGAGAAAATTCCATGCAAGGCCAGATCAATTCCCGCATTGAGGAAGGCCGATTCGTGAGCATCCACGGCGTCGATCAGTGGGTCACAGTCCGCGGCCAAGACCGCGGCAACGCGGCGCTATTGATATTGCCCGGACCGGGAGCAGGAATGTGCATATTGGCGCCGTTTTTTGCGCCGTGGGAGCACGCGTTCACGCTTCTCCAGTGGGACCAGCCGCGTGCGGGGGTGACCCATGCTCACCATGGCGGCAATACGCCCGGTGAGTACACCGTCGACCGCCTCGCGCGTGACGGCCTGGCCGTGTGCGAGTGGGCAAGACAGCAGCTTGGCATTAAGCGAATTGCCGTGGTGGGATTCTCGGGCGGCACGATCGTCGGTCTGCATATGGTCAAGCGGCGCCCGGACCTCTTCTCCGCCTACGTCGGAACAGGTCAGATAACCGATTGGGCTCGGCAGGATGAATTGAGCTACCGGATGGTGCTTGAACAGGCGAGATGTCGTCGTGATGGCTCGGCGATCGCCGATCTTGAGCGAATCGGCCCACCCCCGTATCGGGACACCGCCACGGATGCGATCAAATCAAATTATGCTGGGGCTCCGACAACCGCGGAAGCTCCCGCATTCGCCTCACTACTTGCCGTCATGTCGCACCCGCCAGCGGATGCGACATACGTGCCGGCGTACTCGCGGCCAGAAAAGGATGGTCGCGCTGTTTCGACGTTAGCCTACGATGCATTGCGGCAGGAGATCGTGTCATTCAATGCGGAGGATCTGGGCCTCGATTTTGCACTTCCCATGATCTTTCTTCAGGGCGAGCTGGACACGTTGACCGTCAGCGCGGAGGTTGAACAATACGCGTCGCGAATTCGGTCGCCGCACAAGGCCTACATCGGCATCCCGGGCGCGGGCATTCGCCCTGGGTGCTGCGCGAGGTATACCTGGGGCTACTTCGGCACCACGTTCGCCCGATCCTCGTCAGCGCTGGATGATCGAGCTGGCAGCGAGCCGGACTGCGCCGTGCACTGCAACGGCGCCGTCCGATCGCTTCGAACCAGCCCGAATCGCTGCGGACCGGGGCCGGAACCGGAAAGAGCAGTTTGCTTCAGCTCAGTGAACAAGACGAAAAGCCGGAGAGCGGGCGGTCCGTACTGCATCGATCCGGGCCTGCACTGCTCGGAGAATCTCGGGTCTAGCGTCTTCAGGGCGTCCGCAATCAAACGGCGGGGCCGGAGCGTATTCCAGGGCAAGCTGCACGCCCTGCGCAAAGTCGGCACCGGCGATTTCCGCCATCACCGTGAGAGCCAGGTCGATTCCTGCCGTTACGCCACCGCCCGTGATGATGGAACCGTCGCGCACCACTCGACCCGTTTCTGGGATCGCCCCGAACGCGACGAGATGGTCCCGCCACGTATCCCGCAGTCTGAGCGAGTCGTTGCAAAGCCGACAGATAATCAGCATCTTCCATGGCGGCGATGCACCCGTAGCCGCCCGGAACACACAGCAGACTACAAGCCTCGACATCCGACAGGCGAAGGGCGTTCGCGAATGCGAGACCTCCAGAGCCGTGGACGACCCCGCCCTCGCTGGATGCAAACACACAGCGTGTCTCGGGGAGCCGCGAGAAAACCTCGAAGGGTCCCGTGAAATCCAATTGAGTCACGTCGTTATACAACGCGAACACGACGGTCTTGTCCTGCATACAGCTATCTCGACATCGGAGCCGCTGCTCGCATTTTGACCCGAATCAACCTCGCGCGCACTCCCGTATAAACCGCCGCTCCCAGATCGGATACCATCGGCGTGGCGACTGCCGCTTGGCATTTCCATGTACAACGTACGTTCTGCGACGCTTGAAGACTTGCCCACCGTGGCCTCGTGGATTCGAGGGGTGGCTCGGGTCGTTCGGACAGATTTTCCAGGCGGATAAGTGGACGACCCTGCTGAGTTGATTAAACACGATAACGGTTTGGTCTTCAACTCTTGATCTTCAATGCGATGTCTATCGCTTCTTCTCTTCTCAGCGGCGAAGCCGTCGCGCAGTCTCACGCCGAAGGCGGGAGAAGTCCGCGCTCGATCAGGTCGCGAGCATTGCAGCACACGACACGTTTTGAGGGGCAGGATCTTCGGGTTTTCTCTGGTTGGCAGAAAAACCGACCGCGTAGGAAGCCCTACGAGCCGGGATCTCGGGGGTACCCGCTACCTCGGTATCCCCCACAGTTCGATCTCTGCGGCCGCCCGGGCTCATTGCGATCCTTCAGGCCGCCGCGGCGAGTTCTTCGGCCCGCGCGCCGAAGTAGACCTCGTCCGGCGTGCGGTAGTCGAGGGACTGGTGCAGCCTCCTGCGATTGTAGGTCTCGAAGTACGCGGCCAGGCGTTCGCGCGCTTCGCGCCCGTCCCGGTACGCGTACATGTAGACCTCCTCGTACTTGACCGAGCGCCACAGCCGTTCGATGAAGACGTTGTCAACCCAGCGACCCTTGCCGTCCATGCTGATGCGACAGCCGGCGGCTTCAAGCCGCTTGATCCAGTCCTCGGAGGTGAACTGGGAACCTTGATCGGTGTTGAAGATCTCCGGCACCCCGAAGTGCGCCAGCGCCTCCTCGAGGGCTGCCAGGCAGAAGTCGGTCGTGAGAGTGTTGGAGAGCCGCCAGGCCAGTACCTTGCGGCTGGCGATGTCCAGGATCGCCGTCAGGTACAAAAACCCGTGCGCCATCGGCAGATACGTGATGTCGGTGGCCCACACCTGATTCGGCCGTTCAATACTGAGCCCCTCCAGCAGGTACGGACGGATCGTGCCCTCACGCGCCGGGATGCTCGTGCGCGGCTTTCGGTAATGCGCCTCGATGCCCATGCGATGCATCAAGGTGCTCACGTGCAGCCGGCCCACCTCGATGCCCTCTCGGCCGAGCTGCTTGGCGATGCGCCGCGCCCCGTAGTACGGGTACTTCAGGTGCAGTTCGTCGATCCGCCGCATCAGCTTGAGGTCCGCCTCCAGCACCGGACGCGGCGTGTAGTACACGCCGGTCCGGTTGAGGTCCAACAACTCGCATTGCCGTTTCACAGGCAATTCCCCGCCCCGATCGATCATTTCCGTCCGCTCGGTCCGGGGAAGCGACCGAGCGCATTGGCTAAAAAATCTCTCTCCACCGCGAGCTCGCCGATCTTGGCGTGCAGCTCGCGGACCTTCTCGGCATCGAGGGCTCCCTCGGCAGCGCTCGCGCCGAAAATCTCTCCGGCACGCTGCAACAGCTCGCTCTTCCAGGCCGTGACCTGGTTCGGGTGCACGTCAAATTGCTTGGCGATCTCGGCAACAGTCTTCTCGCCCTTTATGGCCTCCAGGGCCACTCGAGCCTTGAACGCGGGGGAATGGTTTCGTCTCGGTCTTCGCATCGGTACTGCTCCTTCCTCTGTGGGAATGTACAGCAGTCCGTCCACTTATCGCCGTGTCCGAAAACGTCAGGCCACCTCTC
>JBOHZR010000122.1:0-6809 GCA_050738595.1 Steroidobacteraceae bacterium
CGCGCTGCACTGGCGAGCCGCACGCGCGGGCGCATCAGCCCGGTGGCGCTGCGGAGGCGCTTTGCGTGCGCACGCTGCCTGAATCGAGACTTGCGCGCTCGCGGGCCGCGATCCTCTCAGCGAGATCGCTCACCGCCATGGCGTAGCGGGTGCTGCGGTTGTACCGCATGATGACCCGGAAATTATTGAAGCCGACGCGATATGCCGGTCCCTCTGCCTGCTCCGCCGGAACGAGGATGGCGGGCGTCGAGTCGGGCAGCGGCAGGGCGACGCGCACGCCCTGCGCATTGAGCTCGGCAAGCGTCGCGGAGAGCACGCCGCGGGCGTCGAGCTGGAACACGGCGTCCGGATCGAGGCGCGCGTCGGTGATCACGGCTTGCCCCGGCTGCCATCCATTGATGCGCAGGAAGTTCGCGACGCTCGCAAATACGTCGGCCCAGTCCTTCCACAGATCGGGCCGGTGATCGCGGCTCTCATCCATCGCATAGCGGCGGTAGGCGGACGGCATGAACTGTGGGGCGCCCATGGCGCCCGAATAGGAGCCTTTGACCACGAGCGGATTGAGATGCGTCTCGCGTGCGAGCAGCAGGAACTGCTCGAGCTCGCGGCGGAAATATGTCGCGCGCGGCGGATAGTCGAACGCGAGCGTCGCGAGCGAATCGAGCACGCGGTCGCGGCCGGTGTTGCGGCCGTAGAGCGTCTCGCAGCCGAGGATCGCGACGATGTATTCCGGCGGCACGCCCTGCTCCGCCGCGACGCGCTCGAGAACGCTGCGGTGCTCGACCCAGAACCGCACGCCCTCGCTGATGCGCTTGTCGGTCACGAAGCGCTGGCGGTACTCCCACCACTGAAGCACGCGCTCGGGCGGGCGGGTCATGATGTCGAGGATCTGCGGCTGGGGCCGCGCCTGCTGGATGAGCTTCAGCACGCGGCGCCGGGAGAGCCCGTCCCGGCGCGCCACCTCGCGGGCGAAGCGGCGGATCTCGGGACGCTTCGGATCAAAGGCTTCAGCAGTGAAGGGCGAAGCGGCGCTCGCCGGGGCGGCGCTCGCGGACGCGGCGCTCGCGGATGCGGCCAGCGCGGGCGCGGCAGAGGCGGCGGCGAGCGAAACCGCGAGAAACGCGGCGAGGGATCGCCGGAGCGGCATCAGTTGCGTGGTCACTATGAGCCGATGAGCCTGCGATGCGAGTAGAGCGACATCAGAATACCGAAGCCGGCGAGCAGGGTCACCATCGAGGTCCCGCCGTAGCTCACGAGCGGCAACGGCACCCCGACGACGGGTAGCAATCCGCTCACCATGCCGGTGTTGATGAACACGTACACGAAAAACGTGAGTGCGATACTGCCCGCGAGCAGGCGTGAGAACGTGTCCTGCGTCTGGGTCGCGAGATACAGCGCCCGACCCATTACGAAGACGTAGAGCAGAATCAGCAGGCACTGCCCGAGCAGCCCGAACTCCTCGCCGATCACGGCAAAGATGAAATCCGTGGACCGCTCCGGCAGGAAATCGAGCTGCGCTTGGCTGCCGTTCATCCAGCCCTTGCCGAACACCCCGCCCGAGCCGATCGCGATCGTCGACTGAATGATGTGGTAGCCGGCGCCGAGGGGATCCGATTGCGGATTGATGAATGTGAGCACGCGCTCCTTCTGGTAGCCGTGCATCAAGTGCAAGCCGGCCCAGCCGCCGAGCACGCCGAGGATGGCGAGCCCCAGCATGACGCGCACCTGCAGTCCCGCCATGATGACGACCAGCGCTCCCGCAATCATGATGAGCGCGGCGGTGCCGAGGTCGGGCTGCATCGCGACGACTGCGGTGGGCAGCACGATCAGCACCGCGAGCAGCAAGAGCGAGAGGAAGCTCGGCGGCAGCGCCCGCTCGCGCAGGTACCACGCGCAAAGCATCGGCACCGCGAGCTTCATGATCTCCGAGGGCTGGAAGCGAAACAGGCCGAGATCGAGCCAGCGCTGTGCGCCCTTGCCGATGTAGCCGATCGCTGCGACCACGCAGAGCAGCGCGATGCCGAGCAGATAGAGCCAGGGCGAGATGCGTCGCAGCACGTTCGGGTTGACCTGCGCGAGAGCGAGCATGGCCGCGGTGCCCATGGCGAGATGGCCCACCTGGCGGATCACGGTCGCGTCGCTGCGCCCGGAGGCGCTGTAGAGCACGACGAGGCCATACACCGCGATGAGCGCGAGACCGACGAGAAGCGGCCCGTCGAGTTTCAAGGCGAGCAGCATCCGTGCCGTCCCCGTGAGGGTGCGCCGAGCCCGGGAGGAGTCCGTCAGTTCCTCGTAGATCACTGCAGGGACTCCGGCGCGCCCGACGGGCGCGCAGCGGCCTCGGCGATCCGGGCCCCGGGTGCTCGCGCAAGCGGTGCCCGCGCGGTGCGTGTGGCGGGTGTGCTCTCCGTGGGCGGCACGAATTGCGGCTTGAGCTTCCCGTCGGGCCCGAGGAGGTAGGCATCCATCACCTGGCGCGCGACGGGCGCGGCGAAGCTCGCGCCGAATCCCGCATTCTCCACGATCACGGCAATGGCGATGCGCGGCGCCTCCGCGGGCGCGAAGGCGACGAACCAGGCGTCGTCGCGCAGGCGTTCCGGAATCATCTTTGCGTTGTACTTGGCATTCTGCGCGACGGTGAACCGCTGCGCCGTTCCGGTTTTGCCGGCCGCCGTGTAGGGGGTCTTCTGGAATTCGTGCGCGGCTGTCCCGCAGTACTGGGCGCATCGCGTCGTGCCGATCATCGCATTGATCACGAACGTCCAGTCGGCATCGGGAACGCCCAGGATCGGCTTGTCCTCGACGGGAGTCAGCGAGTGCACCTGACCGTCGGGATCGCGTATGCCCTTGACCAGCCGCGGCTGAAAGATGCGGCCGCGCTCGGCGATGACGCCCGTGATATGCGCGAGCTGCAGCGGGGTCACGAGAAGGTAACCCTGCCCGAGACCCATGTTGACCGTCTCGCCCGGAAACCAGACCTGATCCGCGGGACGTTTGAAAGCCTTGCGCTTCCACTCGGGCGAGGGCAACAGGCCCGGTTTCTCCCCGCCGATATCGATGCCTGTCACCCTGCCGAAGCCGAGCGGCCCGAGGAATGCGTCGATCCGGTCGATGCCGAGCTTCTGCGCGAGGCCGTAGAAATAGATGTCGGAGGATCGCGATATCGCTTCGGCGAGGTCCACCCAGCCGCGCGGATCGTCCCTGTCCGCGCGCCAGACGTGGCGGCTTCCCGGCAGACGGAAGATCCCGTTGCAGAAGACCCTCTGATCCGGGTCGACGGCGTGATCGCTGAGCGCTGCAAGCGCGAGGGACGGCTTGATGGTGGAGCCCGAGGGATAGGTTCCACGGAGCGCGCGGTCGAGCAGCGGCTTGTCGATGTCGTTGGCGAGAGCGGCGTACTGTGCACGCGTGATCCCGCGGGCGAAAAGATTCGGATCGAACCCCGGATGGCTCACGAACGCGAGCACGTCACCATTGCTCGGGTCGAGCGCGACGACGGCGCCGCGGCGATTTCCGAGCGCCTGCTCCGCGACCTGCTGAGTCTTCAGGTCGAGAGCGAGGAGCAGATTCTCTCCGGCGACGGGCGCTTGGGTGCGCAGCCCGAGCGCGAGTCCTCCCTGCTTGTCCACCGTGCGGCCCTGCGCATCCACCAGAACCTCGCGGAATCCGTTGGTGCCGTGCAGGTCCCTCTCGAACGCGCTCTCCACACCGGTCTTGCCGATGAGTGCCGTACCCGCGTAGGCGGCGCTGTTGATGCGCGCGAGGTCGCGCTCGCTGATCGCGCCGACATAGCCGATCGCATGCACGCCGAGCGGACCGTACGGGTAGAAGCGCGTCTCGCGGGTCTTGATGTCGACGCCCGGGAACTCGAACCTGACCACCGCAAAGCGGGCCGCGTCCTCATCCGACATGTGCAGGCGAATCGGCACGCTGTCGAAGCTGCGGCGCGAGAAGATCGTGCGCTTGATCTCGGGGAGGTCCTCCGTGGAGATCATGCCGATCGCGGCGAGCCGCTCGAGCGTCGCACTGAGATTGGGTACGTCCTCGCGCACGAGCTCGAGCTGATAGGCGGGCTGGCCGCTCGCGAGCACGACTCCGTTGCGATCGAGCATCAGACCGCGCGCGGCCGGAATCGGCTCGACGCGCACCCGGTTCGCTTGCGAGAGCTGCGCGTAGTAGTCGTGGCGGATGACCTGCAGCAGATAGAGCCGGCCGAAAAGCATGAACGTCGCGAGCGCGATCAGCAGGCCCGCGACGAGCGAGCGGGCGAGGAACAGCCGCTGCTCGGCTCCGTGATCCTTGATTCTGACGCCGCGGACCATGCGTGAGGCGCCTCAGCGCGGCGAATGGGTGCGCTCGAGCAGCGCGGTCGCGAGGGGCCAGAGGAGGGCGCCGGTCGCGGCGTGCACCCAGCGCAGCGGGCTCGTCACCGGATGGCCGCTCCAGCCGTCGATCGCGAACAGGATGAACTCGTAGAGGATCAGGGCGGCGAAGATGATGAGCATCTGCTGGAAGGCAGGTTTGGAGCGGATCTTCTGATGCTCGCGCACGGCCACGTAGGTGATGGTGGTGAGTGCGAGGGCGTGCTGTCCGAGAACCGCGCCACGAAACACATCGAGCGTGAGCCCCGAGGCGAAGCCGAGCGCGAGCCCGCCGGCGCGCGGGGCGGCGATCGACCAGTAGAGCACGGCGAGCACGAGGAACGCCGGACGCAGCATCGCGAGCCACTGTGGCAGCGGCAGGATCGTGAGGATCAGCCCGATGAAGGCGGTCAGAATCATCCGCCCCCTCGGCTCGGCGTTGCGGACGTTCACGGGCGGGTCCCGGCGGCTGTGGCCGCGGCTCCGGCAGACTGCGGCCGCTGCGCGGCCTTGGCCGCCCTGGCGGCTGCGGACTTCGGCCGCGATGCGGATTTAGCGCCAGGCGCAGCAGCCGAGGCGGGCGGAGGCGGCTGCGGCCGCGGCGGCACGGGCCGGGGCTGAAAATCCGGATTGCCGCTCGGCAGATCCTTCCTCACGGAAGCCGAGGCCGCGGCCGGTGTGGGAGCCGCAGGATGGTCGCCCTTGAACCACACGAGCATGACTTCGTGCAGGCGGTCGAGCTCCGCGAGGGGTCGAGCGCGGATCTGCGCTGCGGGCTGGACCGTGTCATGGCGCACTTCCGTGATGCGCGCGACCGGGTAGCCCTGCGGGAAGACCCCGCCGAGCCCGGAAGTGAGCAGCAGGTCGCCGGCCTTCACGTCCGCATTGGCGGGCAGATAGGGCAGGGCGAGAGCCTGCGTTTCGCCCGTGCCCACGGCGATCGTCCGCACGCCGGTGCGCTCGATCTCGACCGGCACCGCGTGCTCGGGATCGGTGATCAGGATGACCTCGGCGCTCCAGGGCCCGACGCGCATCGTCTGGCCAAGCAGCCCATGGCTGTCCATCACCACCTGGTTCTTGAAGACGCCGTTGCGCGCTCCGCGGTCGATGAGCACGCGGCGGCGCGGGCTGTCGACCTCGACCTCGACGACCTCGGCGACCATCCAGTGATCGGCGACGGGCGGCAGCGCCTCGCGCAGACCCCGCAGCTCGCCGTTCTCGCGCGCGAGCGCCTCGAAGCGCTGCGACCTCATTGCGAGCGTCCGCTCCTCGCGCTCGAGCCGCGCGTTCTCGGCCTCGAGCGAGGCGCGCGTGGCGAAGGTCGCCTGCAGCCAGCCCCACGCTTCGGTGGGGGAGCTCACGGCGAGCTGCAGCGGATAGGCGGCGCCGCTCAGGACGTAACGCACTTCCGCGAGCCAGCCCCGGCGCTGATCGACGAACATGAGCACGACCGCGAGGATCGCGTACAGCGTGTAGCGGAAGCCCGGGGAGCTCCCGCGTCCCGGTGAGGGTCGGTAGGCGCCTGCGGCGAATCCAGGCACAGCCTCCCCTACTCGAGGCCGAAGTGCCCCGGGCCCAGCTCGTCCATCAGCTCGAGGATGCGCCCGCCACCGCGCGCGACACACGTGAGGGGATCATCCGCGACGACGACTGGCAGGCCCGTCTCCTCGGTGAGGAGCTTATCGATGTCGCGCAGCAGCGCTCCGCCGCCCGTGAGCACGATGCCGCGCTCGGCCACGTCCGCGCCGAGCTCGGGCGGGGTCTGCTCGAGCGCTTGTTTGACTGCGCTCACGATGCTCTGCAGAGGCTCCTGCAGCGCCTCGAGAATCTCGTTGCTGTTGAGCGTGAAGCTCCGCGGCACGCCCTCGGAGAGATTGCGTCCCTTGACGGAGAGCTCGCGCACCTGCTGGCCGGGATAGGCCGAGCCGATCTCGATCTTGATGCGCTCCGCCGTTGCCTCGCCGATCAGGATGCCGTAGTTGCGGCGCACATAGTTCATGATGGCGTCGTCGAAGCGATCGCCGCCGATGCGCGCGGAGTTCGCGTAGACGATGCCGTTCAAAGAGAGCACGGCGACCTCGGAGGTGCCGCCGCCGATGTCGAGCACCATGGAGCCGCGCGCCTCGTGTACCGGGAGCCCTGCGCCGACGGCCGCGGCCATCGGCTCGCTCACGATCGTGACATTGCGCGCCCCCGCGCCCTCGGCCGACTCGCGGATCGCGCGGCGCTCGACCTGCGTCGAGCCGAACGGCACGCACACGAGCACGCGCTGGGAGGGCTTCAGCATCCGGTTGCCGTGCACCTTGTTGATGAAGTACTGCAGCATCTTCTCGGTATAGGTGAAGTCGGCGATGACGCCGTCCTTCATCGGACGCACGGCGGTGATGTGGCCCGGCGTGCGGCCGAGCATGCCCTTCGCTTCCGAGCCGACCGCGACGATCACCTTGC
>JBOHZR010000123.1:0-19851 GCA_050738595.1 Steroidobacteraceae bacterium
TGCCGCCCGACCAGATCTGGGCCGTCATCGCCTTCCTCGAGAGCCACGGCGGCACCGTCGACGTCTCCAAGGACGACATCCGCTCGTCGCAGGCCGCGACGCCCGCGGCGCCGGCCGCGGCGCCGGGCGCCACGGGGGCTTCCCCATGAACGAGTCGGCCGAAGTGCGCGCGACTGCCGCCCCGCAGTTCACGACTCGCGCGGTCGCGACGCGCCCGATGCTGACGCTGCTCAAGCGAGAGGTTTGGGAGCATTCCGCGCTTTGGATTGCGCCGCTCGCGGTCACGGTGGTGCTGCTCGCTCTGGCGATCTTCGCCCGCGCTTATATGCCCGGGACGCTGCCGATATCGAACGGCAACATAGGCGTCGGCCCGCGCAGCTCGCCGGCGATCGCCACGACGGTGCTCGTCGTGACATTCGAATTCCTGCAGTTCTTCGTGATGTCGGTGGTGCTCTGGTTCTATGCGACATCCTGTTTGTACGACGAGCGCCGCGACCGCAGCATTCTCTTCTGGAAGTCGATGCCCGTCTCGAATGCGAAGACGGTCGGCTCGAAGATGCTCATGGCGATTGCCGCCGTTCCGCTCTATGTCTATGTCGTCACGCTGCTCACGACGCTCGCCGTAAGCGGCATCTTCGCGATCCGGGGACTGTCCGGGTCGGCTCCGCTCGCGCCCTGGGACGGCCGAGCCTGGGTGCGCGCGGAGGCGTTCTCGCTCGTGTGGTTCGTATTCTCGATGCTCTGGTACGCGCCGCTCATCGCCTATCTGCTGTTGATCTCCGCGTGGGTACGCCGCAACGTGCAGCTCTGGGCTCTGTCGCCGATCTTCGCGGCCATCGTGGAACGCATCTTTTTCGGCACTCATTACCTCTCCACGTGGATCATCTACCGCCTCGGGCCGGGCTGGCAGTCGCAGTGGGAGCAGTGGTTCGAGCGCCTGTTCACGGGACCCGCCTTCGCCACGAGCGGCGGATCGTCCTATTCGTCCGGGCAGGTGTTCGCCGGCATGCAGCCTCTGAAGGGCTTCGAGAACATCGATCTGTGGATCGGCCTCGCCGTCGCCGCGGTGCTGCTCTACGCCGCGGTGCGCATCCGGCGGTATCGCGACGACACCTGACCGGAGCGCCGTGTGCGCCGCCGCTGCGGCGCATTACAGGCCTATAGGCTTTCAGGCCTAAAACAGGGACAGCCCGGTCGCCTCCATCAGCCGATAGCGCCAATAATCGAGCTGCGAGGCGTCGGCATACACGCCGACGTCCGCCGTGTACTCGATGCCGAGCGCAGCCCGGTTGCTCCACAGCGTCTCGAAGTACGCGCTCGCCTGCTGTGCGAGATCAGAGTCGCTCGGCAGCGCGACCGCCGCGCTCGCGTGCAGATCGTAGTCCTCGAGACTGCGCCGCGTGAGGCTCGCCGAGCCGATGGCAAGCCAGGTGCGCAGCCGGCCACGGATCAGCACCAGCCCGGCGTGGAAGCGCTCTCCGTGCGTTCGGTACCAGCGCACCCGGATGGCGCCATCGCTCGCCGCGAGCAGCTCGCCCGCCACCGAGCGGTTCGGAATGCCCGCACCCCGGCGTCCGAAGGCGTCTTCTCCGGGATCGAGAATGATGCGCACGGCCGCACCCCGGCGGCTCGCGGCGACCAGTGACTCGATGACGGCGCGATCGGACAGATAGAAGGCGGCGATGTCGATTGCATCTCCGGTTTGGGCCTCGAGAATCCGGCCGACCAGCGCGTCGCGGAACGCGCCCTCTGTGAATACGCGGACATCGACCTCAGAGCCCGCGGTCACCTCCGCGGGGCGGGCGGGCGGACCCGCGCTGGTGGCTTGCGGTGCGGCATTCGAGGCATCGCTCTGCGTGGGCGCCCCGAGCACTCCGGTCCAGCCGGAGAACCTCGCGATCGCGATCTCGCTCCGCAAGAGCCGCACGAGCACGGGCCCTGCGAGCTGCATCGCGATGTTGGAGTCGCTCGCGCCCGCGGCGCTCAGCTCGGTCGCGGAGAGGATCCCCGTGAGCCCGCCGGCGCCGTCATCCGCGATGAGAAGGTTGCGGCGGTCCGCCTTGAGATTCGCTGCCGCGAGCGCCGCTGAAGCGCGGCTCTCCTGCGGCGTGCGGCTCGCCCACCATCGTGCCGCGAGCCGCCACAAGCTCGAGTAGAGGAAATTCGAGTCCCTGAGCTCATCGAGGTTCGCCACCACCACGTCGATGCCGGCCTCCTGCAATCGCGCGAGATCGGCCGATGGACGCCGCCCATACTCGACGGTGACCGGATCGACGATGACGAGCACCCGCAGGCCCGGCTGCTCGAGCTTGCGCGCGATCAGCGCATCGCGCAGCTCCGTCGCGAGCGGCGTCGAGCGCTCCAGGGGCGTGCCTGCGAGCGGCGGATCGCTCGTGAACCGGAAGGCATCGACGAGGATGAGCTCACGTGCGGCCCGCACCGTTTGCAGCGTCGCGTCGAATGCCGCGTGGCTCACGACCGGCCGGCCGTAGGCATCGGCCGCAGTCACATCGGCGATGAAGCGAACGGCCGACGGGTCGACCGGATACCAGTCGCTCGCCGTGTGAGTGCCCGGCGGCAGGGGCTTGTGGGTTTCCCAGAACGCCGTGCCGACCCAGACCGCAAGCACCGCGCCCACGATTGCCGGACGCAGCCAGCTGCGCCGCGGTCTGCGAGATGTCGCGACCGCTTGAGAGCCGGAAGGCTCGGGCGCCGACTCGCTGGCGAGCATCCCCGGATTGTAGTTGAAGCGCGGGTCGGCCACGGCGCAGTGCAGGACCTGCCGTGCGCGAGGCGGGGCCCCGGGTGCCCTCCCCCGTACGGCCGTCGCTCAGGCAGTGCGCGCGGCCTCGCTCGGGAGCAGGTGCGCGTAAGGCGGCGCGCCGGCTGCCTGCCGGGCGAGCTGCGCGAGCAGCTCTTCCAGCGCGAACGGCTCGCCGAAGAGCTTGCCCTGGCCGAAATGGCACTGATGCGAGCGCAGGTAATGGAGGTGGCGCTGCGACTCGATGCCCTCGGCGATCACTTCCATCCCGAGGCTGCGGCCCATGTCGATGATGGTGCGGACGATCGTGGCATCGCCGGCGTCCTCGGCCACATTGCGCACGAAGGACTGGTCGATCTTCAGGGTACCGATCGGGAACTGCTGCAGCGCCGAGAGCGATGAGTAGCCGGTGCCGAAATCATCGATCGACAGGTGCAGACCCATCGCGTAGAGCTCATCGAGCAGCCGTACGGTGCGCTGCGCATCCGCCATGAGCGTGGTCTCGGTGATCTCGAGCTCGAAGTGAGTGGGGGAGACCCCGTAGCGGCGAAATACCGACCGACAGCGCAGGATGAAGCTCGCTTGGCGGAGCTGCTTGAGCGAGAGGTTCAGCGAAATGCGGCCCGGATCGGCGACCTGCGCCTGCATGCTGCGGTAGTCCATGCAGACCCGGTTGAGGACCCATTCGCCGATATCGAGAATGAGGTTCGTCTCTTCGGCGAGCGGGATGAAGTGTCCCGGCGGGATGTCGCCGTGGCCCGGCAGGCGCCAGCGCAGCAGCGCCTCGGCCCCGATGATCCGGCCGTTGCGCAGGTCGACCTTCGGCTGGTAGCGGATGACGAACTCATCGCGCTCCAGGGCGCGGCGCAGCTTGCTCTTCAGCATCAGCCGCTCGACCGCCGCCGCGTTCATCTCGGGCGAGTAGAACGCGAACGTATTGCCGCCGTTCTGCTTCGAGTAGTACATCGCTGCGTCGGCATTGCGGATGAGATCGATGACGTTCTCCGCATCCTTCGGGCAGAACGCGATCCCGATGCTCGCGGTAAGGAAGACCTCCTGCTGATTGAGCTGGAATGCGCGGCTCACCTCGGTGAGGATCGATCGGGCGAGGTGCGCGACGGGACCGCGATTGTCGGCATCGGGCGGCAGGCCCTCGATGAACAGGGCGAACTCATCCCCGGCAAGCCGGCCGACCGTCGTGCCCTGCGGCAGCGCGCGCGTGAGACGCTCGGCGAGCACCTCGAGCACGCGGTCCCCGGCGCCGTGGCCGAAGGTGTCGTTGACCTCCTTGAAGCGGTCCATGTCGAGGTAGAGCAGCGCAACCGTCTGGCTGCCGCGGATGCCGCGCGCGATCGCCTGCTGGAGCAGGTGCTGGAACTGCATGCGGTTCGGCACCCGCGTGAGGGCATCGTAGCGGGCGAGGTAGCGGATGCGCCGCTCCTGGCGCTTGCGCTCGGTGATATTGCGCGCAACGAAGATATTTCCCTGGAACTGCGCGTCATCGCTCGCGATCGGCGATCCGGTGAGCAGGACCGGGATGGTCTGGCCAGCCCGAGTGCGCACGATCGTCTCCCGCGTATCCTGTGCTGCCTGCAGCAGATCGAAGCCCTCGCGCTCGCGCTCCTCGAGCATGGCGGCGATGTTGCGTCCGAGAAGCTCCTCCTCGGCCGAGCCGAGCAGCTTGCAGGCTGCCTGGTTCGCGACCTTGACGACCCCTTCCGGGGAGGTGACGAACACCGCGTCCGTGAGGCCGTTGAGAACGCTGCCGAGATAGTCTTTGGTGATGGTGGTCTGCCGCAGCTTGTACCGCATGCGCTCGAGCGCCTGCTGCAGCTCGCCGATCTCGTCGCGGCGCGCCACATCGAGTGGGCGCGAGTAATCGCCCTGTCCGATGCGCTCGGCGCTCTTGATGAGAGCGACGATGGGCTGCTCGAGCTTGCGCCCGGCGCGCCAGGCGAGCGCGGCGCCACCGAGGCCGCCGAGCAACGCGAGTGCGCCTGCGAGGATGAGCGCGGTGCGGAAGTCCTCCGCGCTCGAGTCGGCCATCCGGACTGCGAGCTCGGCCGCGGGCTGCGGCGCGTTGTGAGCGAGGGCGGCGAGCTCTCGGGATTCGTGCAGCTGCTTGACGGCGAAGAGACCGGCAAGAACGAGCGCGGCCGCGAGCACGCCGAGAAAGGCCGCCGCAGCGTACTTCAGCTTCAGACTCACTGCGCTCAAATACCCCATCCCCCGCCGGCGCCCTGGATCGCGCCACAGGCTGTGCGACTCGAGTGCGCTCGAGAGCGCCGAGCCTCATCCGGCCGCGCCGACGACTGAATGTCTGCCCCGCGCGGTCGGGTCCCCTTCATTATCGACCGATCTTAGCGCGCGCGCGCGCGCGCGGCTACTTGTGTTCCGTCTCGAATGAGCGACACTGCGCGTTCATGCTGAGCCCGCTCGAACTGACCGGCCGGGTGCGTACGCACGTCAGAGACTCGGCGCAGCTCGGCACGACACTGCATCCCGAGGCGGCGCGCGCGCTCGCCGATTTGAAGGATGCGGCACGCCATGCGGGCATTGACCTCGCAGTGCTGTCGGGATACCGCGATCTCGGCCGCCAGAGCGCCATTTGGAACGCGAAATTTCGCGGCGAACGCAGGCTCATCGCTCGCGACGGCGCCGAGCTCGACCGTTCGCGGCTTTCCGAGCGAGCGCTGATAGATGCCATCCTCGCCTGGTCCGCGCTGCCTGGCGCGAGCCGCCATCATTGGGGGACCGATGCGGACGTGATCGATCTGGCGGCGATGCCGCCGGGCTACCGGCCGCAGCTGCTCGCGCAGGAGTTCGCGGGCGGCGGCGTCTTCGCAAGGCTCTCGGTCTGGCTCACCGAGCATGCCGGGCAATTCGGTTATTTCCGGCCGTACCGCACTGATCGTGGCGGGGTGATGCCCGAGCCGTGGCATTTGAGCTATGCGCCGCTTGCCGCGCCGGCCCTCGCGGCCCTCACGCCCGAGGTGCTCGCCGAGGCGGTCGGCTCATCGAGCATGGACGGTCGCGAGCTCGTCCTCGCGAGGCTGCCGGAGCTCTACGAGCACTACGTGCTCGCGATCGATTCACCTACCGAGGCGAGTCGCCGACCCACGCGCGGTGCAGATACCGGACCATGAGACCGCGCACCGTCGCCATCGGATCGGCGAGCGCGGAGAACACCGGGGGATTGCGCCGCAGTAGGCGCCAGTTCTCGCTGCGCAGGATCTGGCGCAGGTATTCGAGATTGCGGTCGATCGCTTCCATGTACGGATTGCGACCGCCGTAGAGCACCTCGAGATAGTGGTACGCGCCGTGGAAATGTCCATCGAGCCGCGTGGCGCGCGTCTCGGTCACGAACTCCGGTGTCTGGCGCAACAGGTCGAGGCCCGATGCATAGCGGACTTGCAGCCCACCGTTCGAGGCCATCGGCAGAGCCATGCCTCCCAGGACGAACTCCGGGTACAGGCGATCGCGGCATTTCTCGAGGTAGCAGCGATCGGCCATCTGCCCGATCATGTCGGCCGTGCCGATCAGATGCCCGAGCGTGAGGTCGAGCGGATCGGTGACGCCGATCTGGGAGAAGGGGATCTCGTATCCGGTGAAGTGCACGATCTTGCGCGCAACCGGCGCCCAGCGCGCGAGGCCGACGCTCGGCAGGTACTCCTCGAGGAAGCGAGCTCCGCGGGAGACGTGGACGCGCGTGAGCTCCGCACCGTGGCGGAACTCGCTTGGATCGTCGGCCCGCCGCAGGTATCCCACGTCATGGAACAGGCCCACGATCAGGCCCACGGTCGCTCGGTCGGTCCCGAGGCGCAGCCGCGGCTTGTGCTGGCGCTCGTAGCCGACGATCAGACGTGCCAGGGCAAGCGTTATGTCAAGCGTGTGCTGGCGGTCGTGATAGACGGTGTCGACACCGTGATAGCCCGGGACTGCCCCCGCGAACAGCCGTTCGAAGAAATCGAACGAGCGCGTGATCGGTTCGAGCGCCAGGTCCGGCCAGGTCTCGAGGTACAGGCTCTCGACCGCGGATTGGACCGCAGCGGTCGAGCTCACCTGGACCGTGTTGGTGACATCGAAATCGTTGCGGCGGGTGTTCATGGTGGTGTTATCGGCTGCCGCTCGATCCCCGCGATACGGGATCAAATTGTAGGCAGAACCGCGCAGGGGGACCCGCGACGCGCCGCACACTTTGTACGCCGTGCGGACGCGGGCGCCACGCGAGGCCTGTCGGGATCTCTTACAACTCGGGCGCCCATGGCCCGCGGGGATCAGGCGGCGATACCGTGCTGTCTCAGGAGCGGGCGCACATCGGGCTTGCGGCCGCGAAAGGCCACGAATGCATCGAGTGCATCGCGGCTTCCGCCCTGAGAGAGGATCGAGTCGAGGAAGCGCCGCGCCGTCGTCCGATCGAACACGCCATGTTCCTCGAACGCCGCAAACGCATCGGCGGCGAGCACTTCCGCCCACTTGTAGCTGTAGTACCCGGCCGCATAGCCGCCGGAGAACACGTGCGCGAAGCTGTGTGCAAACCGGTTCCACGCCGGCACCGCGATCACGGCCAGTTCGCCGCGCACCTCGGCGAGCAGCTCCGCGATGCGCCCGCCGCGCCCCGGGTCGTACTCCGCATGGATCCTGAAGTCGAACAGCGCAAGCTCGAGCTGCCGCATCATGTGCAGGCCGGCGTGGAAGCTGCGCGTCGCGATCAGCTGCGCCTGCTTGTCCTCGGGCAGCACGGCGCCGCTGTCCACGTGGCGCGCGATCCGCTCGAGGACATCCGGATGCCAGGCGTAGTTCTCGAGGAACTGGCTCGGCAGCTCGATCGCATCCCAGGCCACACCGTTGGTGCCGGCGAGGCTCGGGTAGGGGACGCGCGTCAGCATGTGGTGCAGGCCGTGCCCGAATTCGTGGAAGAGGGTGAGCACGTCGTCGTGCGTGAGCAGCGCGGGGCGGCCTTCCCCGGGCGGCAGGAAGTTGCACACCAGGTAGGCGACCGGAAGCACCTCGCCGCCCTTGGCGAGCCGCTTGCGGCCGACACACTCGTCCTGCCAGGCGCCGCTTCGCTTGTTGGGGCGCGCGTAGGCGTCGAGATAGAAGCTGCCGACCGGGCGCCCCTCGGCGTCCTCGATCGCGAAAAAGCGCACGTCCGGATGCCACACCGACACGCCCTGGCGTTCGCGTATCCGTACATCGAAGAGCCGCCCGGCGACCTCGAAGAGGCCGGCGAGGACCCGGGGCAGCGGGAAGTACGGGCGCAGCTGCTCCTGCGAGATCGAGAACCGCGAGCGCTGAATCTGCTCGGAGTAGAAGCTCACGTCCCAAGGCTCGATCCGCACGGAACGCGCAGCCGTCGTCTGCGCCGCGAAGGCTTCGAGCTCCTCGAGCTCCCGCCGCGCGAAGGGGCGCGCTGCATCCCCGAGCTCGCGCAGGAACCGGATGACCTCCTCCACGGATCGCGCCATGCGCGTCGCGAGTGCGTAAGCCGCGAAGTTCGGAAAATCGAGCAGCCGGGCGGCCTCGTAGCGCAGCGCGAGGATCCGCTCCATGACGGCGCCGTTATCCCAGCGCCCTGCGTTCGGCCCCTGATCGGAGGCGCGCGTGCTCCAGGCCTCGTAATACGCGCGGCGCAGGGAGTGCGATTGCGCATCCGTCTGTACCGCGACGTACGTCGGCTGATCGAGCCCGAGGACGTACCCTTCGATGCCCTGCTCGCGGGCGCGTGCACGCGCCGTGTCGATGATGACGTCGTTCAGGCCGTCGAGCTCCGTGCGGTCGACGATCCGGTGCGACCAGCCGTTCGTCGCATCGAGCACGTTCTCCTCGAACCGCGCCTGCAGCTGGGTGAGCTCGAGCATGATCGCCTTGAAGCGCTCCTTGCGCTCGGGATCGAGACCGACGCCGGCGAGCCGGAAATCGCGAATCTGGTGCTCGAGCACTTGGCGCTGCGTCGCCGTGAGCTCACGCCCCTCGCGCTCTGCGATCGCGAGATACGCCCGGTAGAGCCGCTGGCTCTGCGCCAGGTCGGTCTGATAATCCGACAGAAGCGGCAGGCCCGCGTTGTAGGCCTCACGCAGAGCCGGCGAGTTCATCACCGCGTTGAGATGGCTCACCGGCGACCACACGCGGGTCAGGCGGTGCTGCATCTCCTCGAGCGGCTCGACGAGGCTCGCGAAGGTCGGCTCCGGGAGCGCCTCGAGGCGCGCGATACCGGCGCGGTTCTCCTCGATGATCGCCCGCAGCGCAGGCTCCACGTGCTCGGGGCGAATGTCGGCAAAGGCGGGCGGAGGGCCGCCTGTGAGGAGCGGATTATCCATGGGCCTCATCCCCGCGGGAGGTCTGGACCCGGGGGAGGTGCATTCTAACCCCGCGAGGTCCGGGCCGCGGCGTGGCGGCTCGGCTAAGATCCCGGCACGGGTACTCCGAGGGCGAAATGGCGACCTACGACCTCATTGTGATCGGCGGGGGCAGCGGCGGGCTCGCCTGCGCCCAGCGGGCGGCCGAGTACGGCGCCTCGGTGCTGCTCGCGGAGGCGGGGCGGCTCGGCGGCACGTGCGTGAACGTGGGCTGCGTTCCGAAAAAGCTCATGTGGAACGCCGCCGAGATCGCACACAGTGTGCACGATGGCGCCGGATACGGATTCGACATCGCCGGCGACCGGCACGACTGGCTCGCGCTCAAGCACGCCCGCGATGCTTACGTCGCCCGGCTCAACGGCATCTACGAACGCAATCTCGCGAACCGCAAGGTCGAGCTCGCGCGGGGGTTCGCGCGCTTTGTCGCGGCGGACACCGTGGAGATCGACGGCCGAGCGGCGAGCGCCTCTCACATCGTGATCGCGACCGGCGGGCGGCCCCTGCTGCCGGACATTCCGGGGGCCGAGCTCGGCATCACCTCCGACGGGTTCTTCGATCTCGAGCGCCGGCCGGAACGCATCGCCGTGGTGGGCAGCGGCTACATCGCGGTCGAGCTGTCCGGCATCTTCGCCGCGCTCGGCACACGCGTGACGCTCGCGATCCGCGGCGAGCGCGTGCTCAAGCACTTCGACAGCATGCTCGGGGAGGCGGCGCTCGAGATCATGCGCGCGGACGGCATCGAGATCGTGACGGGCGCGTGGCCCCAGTCGGCGCGGGAAGTCAAAGGCGGAGGGCTCGAGCTCACGCTGCGCGATGGCCGGCGTATCGGACCGGTCGACACGATTCTCTGGGCGGTCGGACGCGTGCCGTCCGTCGAGCGGCTCGGGCTCGAGCACGCCGGGGTCGAGCTCGATCCGTACGGATACGTGAGCACGGACAAGTATCAGGTGACCAACGTGGTGCGGGTCTATGCAATCGGCGACGTGACCGGCCGTTTGCTCCTCACGCCCGTGGCGATCGCGGCGGGCCGGCGCTTGAGCGACCGGCTCTTCGGCGGCCAGCCTGACCGGCATCTCGACTATCGCAATGTGGCAACGGTGATATTCGGGCATCCTCCCATCGGCACAGTCGGGCTCTCGGAGGCGGCGGCGCGTGATCTGTACGGCGAGGGGGTGAACGCGTATCGATCCAGTTTCGTACCGATGTATCACGCGCTCACCGCGCGCAAGCCGCGCGCTCAGATGAAGCTCGTCACGAGCGGCCCCGAGGAGCGCATCATCGGCGTGCACGTGATCGGCGAGGGCGCGGACGAGATGATGCAGGGCTTCGCCGTTGCCGTGCGCCTGGGCGCGACGAAGCGCGACTTCGACGACACCGTCGCGATCCATCCCACCTCCGCGGAGGAGCTGGTGACGATGCGTTGAGGCCTCCCGGCCGCGCCTGCGGCCCCGGCGGGAGCGCCTTCAGTGCTAGCTCAACGCGGGCCCTCGGTAGCCGTCCGCGCGAGCAGCTCCAGCACGGGCGCGGTGCTCGGCCGCATCCCGCGCCAGATCGCGAAAGATTCGGCGGCCTGCTCGACCAGCATCACCCAGCCCTGCATCGCGCGGTGGCATCCACGCTCGCGCGCCCACGACACGAAGGGCGTATCGCTCCTCGAGTAGGCCATGTCGTAGCAGACGGTTGCGGAGCCGACCGCCGCGTGCGGGATCGGGGGCACGTCCCCGCTCAGGCTCGCCGCTGTCGCATTGACGATGAGATCGAAGGCGACCCGCGGCAGCTCGCCGAATCCACAGCCGCGCACGCTGCCGAGCGATGCAAATTCCCCGGCAAGCGCGTGGGCGCGCTCGGAGGTTCGGTTCGCGACGAGCACCTCGGCTGGGCCGAGCTCGAGCACCGGCCCGAGCACTCCGCGTGCTGCGCCGCCCGCCCCGGCGAGCAGGATTCGGGCGCCGCCGAGGCGCAGCGCGAGATGCTCGCGAAGGTCCGTGACGAGACCCGCCCCGTCCGTGTTGTCGCCGCGGATGCGGCCGTGATCGAAAGTCAGCGTGTTCACGGCCCCGGCGCGCTCTGCGCGCGCTGTCAATTCGTCGGCCAGTTGGGCGGCGGTCCCCTTGTGCGGGACCGTGACGTTGAGGCCGCGCCCCCCGCGGGCCGCGAAATCGAGCACGTACTCCCGAAAGCGCGCGGGCACCACGTCGTGTCGTCGATAGAGGAGCGCCTGCCGCGTCTCCCGTGCAAAGAGCTCATGAATGAAAGGCGACCAGCTGTGGGTGACGGGATGACCGATGACCCCGTACTCGTCGGCTTGCGCGCCCGTCGGCGCTGGGCTCGCGGGCTCAGCCGGCGCGCTCATGGCGGGCTTTCCATCGGCACGAGTCTACAGCCGCCCGCCCCGGCGGGGTCGAGCAGCGCGTGCAGCTCCGGGAGCCACACGCGCATGCGCTCCGCGACGCCGTACGGAGGATTGATGATGAGCAGTCCGGACCCGTTGAGCGCGACGCGCGAGTCGCAGGGATGCACCCACAGCTCGCTCGTGAGCGTCTCGCGCCCGATGCGCGGCCTGAGCGTCGCGAGCCATGCGCCCGTATCGCGGACGTCCTTGATCGGGTACCAGAGCGCGAGGATTCCGGTGGCGAAGCGGCCGAGCGCCTCGACGATCGCCGTCCCGATGCGCGCGTGGTCCTCGCGTGTTTGCTCGTACGGCGGATCGAGGAGCGTCAGGCCCCGGCGCTCCCGCGGCGGCAGGAACGCCTTGAGCCGCTCGAATCCGTCGCCCGTCTCGACTCGCGCGCGCGGCCAGGCGCTCACGGCGCGCTCGAGGGCGCTGGCCTCATCCGGCAGCAGCTCGATGAGCTCCGCACGATCCTGCCGGCGCAGCTGCATCGCGGCAATGACCGGCGAGCCGGGGTAGGCATCGGGCCTGCCGGTGTGCGCCCGCCAGCTCGCGACGGTATGCGCGTACGCGGCGAGCTCCGGATGGGGGCGGCTGGCCGCGATGACACGCTCGATGGCCGCTGCCGAGGCGCGGCCCTCGGCCGAGCTCGCCAGATCGTAAGCGCCACGCCCCGCATGGGTGTCGAGATAGAAGAGCCCCTTGTCCTTGCGAGTGAGCGCCTGCAAAAGCGCGCAGAGCGCGACGTGCTTGTGCACGTCCGCGAAGTTGCCGGCATGGAACCGATGGCGGTAGCGGATGGGCTCGTTGCCTCAGTGAGGTGCGGATTCAGGAGGCGCGGATTCAGCGGGCGCGGCGTCCGCTGCTGCGCCCCGCCTTGCGAGTCCCGCGCGCCCGTGTCGGCTTGCCAGCCGCGGCCTTCGCGGCGACGCGTCGGCCGACGCCGGTCTTGGCGGTCCGTGCTGCGACGGCGCGCGGCGCATGCCGCGCGTTTCCCGCCCCGGAGCGCTTGGCTGGCGGGGGCTGCTCGCCGGTCGCCTGAGGCACGGCGGCATGCCCGCGAGGCGAATGCGCAGCGCTGGGCCGATCCGGCCGACGGCGCCCTGGTGGCGCACTCGCAGCGCGCGGCGCCTTCGCGGCGCCGCCCGCGTCCCTCGTGCTCGTGGCCCCGTTTCCGGCGGCCGCGGCCGCTGCGGCTGAAGCACCGCGGGCCCGTCCTGCCCGCCCGAAGCGCCGCCCGCGCTCTGGCGCCTGCGCGATGAGCTCGCGGCACTGCGCCTCGGTGAGCGACTTCGGCTCGCGATCCTTCGGAACCTTCGCGTTCTTGCGGCCATCGGTGATGTACGGCCCGTAGCGCCCGTTGAGCACCTGAAGGCCGCCGCCGAAATCGGCGATGATGCGATTCGCGTCCGCCTCCTGTTTGAGACGGATCACCTCGAGAGCCCGCTCGAGCGTGATGGTGTACGGGTCGTCGCTGCGCAGGGACACGTACTTGTCGCCGTACTTGACGTACGGACCGAACCGCCCGATGTTCGCGACGATCGGCTCGCCCGCTGCCGTCTCGCCGAGGGCGCGCGGCAGCTTGAACAGCTCGAGCGCCTCGCCGAGCGTGATGGCATCCATCTTCTGTCCGGGGCGCAGGCCGGCGAACCGCGGCTTCTGCTCATCGTCCTTCGAGCCGATCTGTACGAACGGCCCGTAGCGGCCCATCCGCACCGTCACGGGCTTGCCGGTCGCCGGATCCCGTCCGATCTCCCGGGCCTGGGAGACCTCCTCGCGCGAGACGTTCTTGTCCGTCCGCCGCACATCGCGGATGAACGGCTTCCAGAACTTCTCGAGGGGCGCTGTCCACTCCTCCTCGCCGCGCGAGACGGCATCGAGCTCGTCCTCCATCGCCGCGGTGAAGCCGTACTCGACGTATTTGTGAAAATGGTTTGTGAGAAAGCGGTTGACGATCTTGCCGATATCGGTCGGCACGAAGCGCCGGCTGTCCATCTCGACGTACTCGCGGTCCTGCAGCGTCGAGATGATCGTCGCGTACGTCGAGGGGCGGCCGATTCCGTGCTCCTCGAGCGCCTTGACGAGTGAGGCCTCGCTGTAGCGGGGCGGCGGCTCGGTGAAGTGCTGCTCCGCGCGCACCGCGAGCAGCCGCGTCCGATCGCCCTCGTTCATGACGGGCAGCGCGTGATCGCCGTCCTCGCTCTTCGCGGCGGGATCGTCCGAGTCTTCCTGATAGACCGCGATGTAGCCCGGTTTCACGAGCGTCGAGCCGTTCGCGCGCAGCAGGTGCCGCTGCGGCCCGTCGGCTCCGGCGAGCAGATCGACGGCGACGGTATCAAAGATCGCAGGGCTCATCTGCGAGGCGACCGCGCGGCGCCAGATGAGCGTGTAGAGACGGAACAGATCCCCGTCCAGCTTCCCCTCGATGTCGCCCGGTACGATCGAGGCGGAGGTCGGCCGGATCGCCTCGTGCGCCTCCTGGGCGTTCTTCGACTTCGTCTTGTAGATGCGCGGCTCCTCGGCCACCGCCTCGGGCCCGTACAGCCGCGCCGCGACGGAGCGCATCTCGGTGATCGCCTCGGAGGCGAGCGTGACCGAATCCGTGCGCATGTAGGTGATGAGGCCGACGCTGCCCTCGCCGATGTCGACCCCCTCGTAGAGCTGCTGCGCGAGACGCATAGTGCGCCGCGCATTGAAGCCGAGCTTGCGCGCGGCTTCCTGCTGCAGCGTCGAGGTCGTGAACGGCGGCGCGGGGTTGCGGCGGCGCTGTTTGCGATCGACCGCGAGGACGGTGAGCTCGGAGCCGGCCGCAGCGACGATCGAGCGTTCCACCTCGCGCGCCGCCGCCTCAGCGACGAAGCTGAACTGCTCGACCTTCTGTCCGCGGTACTCGCTGAGCTTGAGCGGGAAGCGCTGCTCGGAGTGCTCGCCCTCACCCTCGATCGTCCAGTATTCCCGAGCCTCGAACGCCGCGACCTCCTCCTCGCGCTCGCAGATCATCCGCAGTGCAGGGCTCTGTACGCGTCCGGCCGAGAGGCCGCGCCGCACTTTTTTCCAGAGCAGCGGAGAGAGATTGAATCCGACGAGATAGTCGAGCGCGCGCCGCGCCTGCTGCGCATTCACGAGCTCCGCAGCAACCGCGCGCGGGTGAGCCACCGCGTCGCGAATCGCGTTGCGCGTGATCTCGTAGAAAACGACGCGGTGAACCTGCTTGCCGCGCAGCTCCCCGCGGCCCTCGAGGATCTCGAGCAAGTGCCACGCGATCGCCTCGCCCTCGCGATCCGGGTCGGTCGCGAGCAGCAGCACCTTCGACTTGCGCAGGCCGCGCGCGATGGCCTCGATGTGGCGCTCGCTCTTCTCGAGCACCTGGTAATGCATGGCGAAGCGGTGATCGGGATCGACCGCGCCTTCCTTCGGCACGAGGTCGCGCACGTGCCCGTACGAGGCGAGCACTTCGAAGTCCTTGCCGAGGTACTTCTTGATGGTGCGCGCCTTGGCGGGCGATTCCACTACGACCAGATTGTCGGCCATGAGTTTTTCGGGTCCTCGAAACGAAAAACCGCGGTTCGAGGCCGCGGCGCAAGTGATGCTCTCGGTCGGCGGCGCTCAGTGCGGGGGGCGCGGGGCCGATCCGAGCGCGAGGTCCTCCATGCGAGCGAATGCTTGACCACCATCGGGTTGGCTCGAAAGCACCATGAGTACCACCCATTTGAGCTGCTCGGTGTCGAGCTCGTCGGCATCGAGCGCGAGCATGCGCTCGACGACGATCTCGCGCTGCTGCGCGGTGAGTACGCCCAGACGCTCGAGCGTCATCAGAAAGCCGCGGCATTCCGTCGAGAGCCGCGCGAGCTCGCCTTCGGAGAAGATGCGCACGGCGCAAGCCGCGCTCGCGTCGGGCCGAGCGCCGGGTGCCTCGACCAGGGAGGCGGGCGCCGTGTCAGACGCCGCGACGGACGCGGTGGATGTGATCGATCTGTCGACGCCGCGGTTCGCCGCCTCGACGAGCGCGGCGAGCCAGTCGAGCGCGCGCTCGACGTGAGCGTGGCCGAATCCCGCGCGCTCGAGATCGCGGGCGAGATCGTCGCGCTCGAGCATCTCCGGCGCCTCATCCAGCATGTAGCGGTCGAAGACGTAGATCAGAATGTCGAGAACACTGGTAGTCATCGGCATATGTCAGGACAGGCGTGAATACCGGCCGCCCGGTTGAGGCGCGACACGTCCCGCGAGCTCCAGCGCAAGCAGCGCCGATGCGATGCCACCCGATGGCAGCCCGGTGCGTTCGACAAGCGTATTGAGGCTCACCGGCTCAAAGCCGAGGGCATCTAACAGGATTTCGGAAGCCTTGTCCAATGGCGCCACCTTATCCGCAGTGCGGCGCGCGGCCGGGCGGGCTCCACTACTCGCCTGATTTTTCAGTGAAATGTCGAGCCCTCGCAGCACGTCCTCGGCGCTCTCCGCGATTTGTGCTCCGCGCTTCAGGAGTGCGTGGCAGCCCGCCGAGACCGGACTGCGGATGGAGCCGGGCACCGCGTACAGCGGCCTGCCGTGCTGCAACGCAGCGGCCGCGGTATGGAGCGAGCCGCTGCCGCGCGCCGCCTCGACGACGAGCGTGGCCAGCGCAAGAGCACTCAATGTCCGGCCGCGCGCGGGGAAGCGCCACCGGGCCGGCGGTGTTCCTGGGGGGAAGCGTGAGACCAGCGCGCCGCTCTCTGCGATGCGCTGCGCAAGCGCGCGATGCTGGCGCGGATAGATGAGATCGAGACCGTGCGCGCAGACCGCAAGCGTCGTACCGCTTGCCGCGAGCGCGCCCTCGTGACAGGCGGCATCGATGCCGATGGCGAGCCCGCTCGTTACCACGATCCCGGCGCGAGCGAAGGCCGCGGCCATCGCGTGCGCGATCGCGAGCCCTGCGGGCGTTGCACGGCGCGAGCCGACCATTGCCACCTGGCGCGCACCGAGTGTCCGGACATCGCCCAGCACATACAGGACCGGCGGCGCCTCGGCGGCCTCGGCGAGCCGCGCGGGGTAGAGCTCGGAAGTACACAATACGGCGACCGCACCGCTCGTTTCGAGCCAGCGCAGATCGTGGTCGAGCAGCGCTTCGGTCACGGCGCGCCCGCGCGGGTGCGCCGGCCGGGCGCCCCGCGCGCGGATCAGCTCCGCCGCACCGTCCAGACCGTCCGCGCAGGCAAGCGCCGCACGCACGTCCTCAGCCGTGAGTCCCGGGGTGCGGGCGAAGAGCGCGGCGGCGCGATGCTCGTCCATGCCGCCGAGCATGCGCAACACAGGGCGCCGCGCGAGTGCGCGGCGCCGAATTCCTCAAGGATTGCGCACGATATCGGCGACGCGCATCTGCTCGGAGGCCCCGACGACGAGCGCGTAGCTCATGCGGTCGAAGGCTTTGAAGACCAGCAGCGTGCCCGCACGCTCCTCCGGAAGGCGTACGCGGCGTGGGAACAGGTAGCCGTGTCCGGACGTACTGATGGAAGGCGTCAGGTTATAGGACGCCGGCCCCCGGTCGTTGACGACCTGACCCGCCTGATCGACTGCGAGCACCGTTCCGGCATCAACGCCCTGGCGGGTGCCGCGATTGATCGCGACGATGTTGTACTGGCCGATGAGGTGCACATCGTCGATGACCGTAATGATGCGGCCGCGCACGGGCTGCGTCGGCGCTCGGGGCACGAAGTTGAGCGGCGTGCTGCCCGACTCCGCAAACAGCACGTCGCCGCGCAGTGTCTCGCGCTCGGAGTCGAGCAGCTGCAGCTTGGCCGGGTCTCCCGGGCGCTCGACGACCGCGGTCGCCGTGTAAAGGCCCTCGTAGCCGAGGAGGCGCCGGTCGTCCGGATCGCGCAGCTTGTCGGCGATGTGAATGACCGTGAAGCGCGCGCCGACGGGCGCATCGATTCCCCGGACATACACCTCGTTGCCGGTGCCGCCGGCCTGATGATCGTCGCGGAAGGCCAGCACGTGCGGTGCGCGTGCGACCTCGGCTGCGGAGAGAATGGTCGGCCGCGAGAGAAACGCGGCGATGGCCGAGTAAGGAATCGTCGGGATCGACCCATCGAGCGGCGTGCTTCTGAGGCGTGGCTCGAGACGAACGGCGTCACCCCGCTCCACGTGGATCTGGGGCCGGCCGTCCGCACCATAGGCGAGCACCAGCAGGTCGCCGGGATAGATGCGGTGAGGGTTCGCGATCTGCGGATTGTCGTACCAGATCTCGGGCCACATCCACGGGTCGCGCAGGAACATCGTGGAGATGCCCCACAGCGTATCGCCCCGCTTCACCGTGTAGCGCATCGGCGCGCCAGGCTTGATCGCAGCACGCGTGAGCGCCGGTTCGTCGGGGGCAGACCCGCCCGCCGCCGCGGAAGCAGCGCCATCATCGGCATGGCTGATCGCCGCTTCGGTGGCGGTCTGGCCGGCGTCCGACGAGGGGCTCTGCGCCGCAGTCGGCGCCGCTGCCTGCGGGGCCTCGGCAGGCTGCACGGCGCGATGGGACGCGCACCCCGCCACGGCAAACCCAAGGGAGATCAGCCCCGTGGCGAGGCCGACCCTAAGCTCTTGATTGAAAAACATCCTGCCCCTCCTTACATATCCGGATGAGGCGGCACTTGCGCTGTTATAATCGGCTACGCCGGCAGGCACACGACGGGATGCCGAGTTTGTGCGGTGGGTCACGGCTCCGTCCGCGGCCCCGGTAGGGTAGTGACGCGATGGCCCTTCTTCCGATTCTGGAATATCCCGACCCGCGCCTGCGGGAGCGTGCGCTTCCCGTGACCCAGTTCGACGAGGCGCTCGGCCGGCTGATCGATGACATGCTCGCGACCATGTATGCCGCGCCCGGGATCGGGCTCTCGGGGACCCAGGTCAACGTCCGGCGGCGCCTGCTCGTCATCGATATCTCCGAGACGCACGACGAGCCGCTCGTGTTCGTCAATCCCGAAATCGTAAGCCGCGAGGGTACTGCGAAGACCGAGGAAGGGTGCCTGTCGGTGCCCGGCATCTTCGATCAGGTCGAGCGCGCGGCAAAGGTCCGGGTGCGCGCCCAGGATCGCGCCGGGGGGTGGTTCGAGCGCGACTTCGAGGGAATGCTCGCGGTCTGCGTGCAGCATGAGATGGACCATCTCGAGGGCAAGCTCTTCGTGGACTACCTGTCCGACATCAAGCGCGACCGCATCCGCAAGAAGCTCGATAAAGAACGCAAGGAGCGCAAGGCGCGCGCGGCCTGACCGAGCCGTCCGGCCTGAAGGCATTGCGCATTGTATTCGCAGGGACGCCCGAGTTCGCCGTGCCCGCACTGCGCGCGCTCGCGCAGTCGGACCACGAGATCGTCGGGGTGCTCACGCGGCCGGACCGCCCACGCGGGCGCGGCCGGCAGATCGCCGCGAGTCCGGTCAAGGAGGCCGCGCTGGCCTACGGTTTTCCGATCTGCCAGCCCGCGACGCTCGCGACCGTCGAGGAGCGGGCGGAGCTCGAGAGGTGGCGCCCGCAGCTGCTGGTCGTCGTTGCCTACGGCCTGATCCTGCCGCCCGCCGTGCTCGCGTTGCCGCCCCTCGGCTGTCTCAACATCCATGCCTCGCTCCTGCCGCGTTGGCGCGGGGCGGCGCCCATTCAGCGCGCGATCCTCGCGGGCGACGCCGAGACCGGAATTTCCATCATGCAGATGGATGCCGGCCTCGACACGGGGCCCGTGCTGCTCGAGCGCCGCATCCCGATCGATCGTACGGCGATGAGCGGCACGCTTCACGAGCGCCTCGCGAGTCTCGGCGCCGAGGCGTTGCTCGAGGCGCTGGGTGAGATCGCAGCGGGCGCGGCGCGCCCGCGCGCGCAGCCGGCGGAGGGCGCGACGTACGCGGCGAAGATCTCGAAATCCGAGGCGCTGATCGACTGGACGGTGCCTGCTCGCGCCATCGAGCGGCAGGTCCGCGCCTTCAACCCCTGGCCGGGGGCGCAGACGCGCCTCGCGGGCGAGCCGCTGCGTATCCTCGCCGCGTACGCCGAAGAAAGCGCTGGCCCGGCGGCGTCGGGCGCGGTGGCGCCTGCCGAGCCGGGCACGCTCGCCTCGGCGGAGCCGGGTACGATCGCGGCCATCCGGCGCGATGCGATTGTGGTGGACTGCGGCGTGGGCCGGCTCGCGCTCACCGAGGTGCAGCGCCCAGGGCGCAAGCCCCTCCGGACGGCTGAGTTCGTGAACGCAGGGCGGCTCGCACCCGGCCAGCGCCTCGGATGAGCGCCGCGACCGGTCGACGACCGAGCGGCACGCCCGCGCCTCATGTGCAGGTGCTGGCGAGCGCCGCGCGCGCGTTGGCGGCGGTCGCCTCGCGGGGCCGCTCGGC
>JBOHZR010000124.1:0-4988 GCA_050738595.1 Steroidobacteraceae bacterium
CGCCGGAATCGGGCATCGTTCCCATCTCGATCGACGCTACTGGATCAGCGTGAGTCTCGATGCCGACGTGCCCGCCAAGGAGCTCAAGCGACTGATTGCCCACTCCTACGAGCTGGTATGCGCCAAGCTGACCGGCAAACAGAAGGCCGAGCTCGCGACGTTCGGACGGACAACGAGCCCCGCCCGCCGGCAGTCATTGGCATAAGAGGGGACAGTTCGCAATCGAGTGGATTGAGTCGTGGAACACGCACGGTCTCGACCGAATTCTCTCTCACTATACCGACGATTTCGAGAGCCAGATTTGCGTCACGATCGGATCCGCCGCTGCGAATGCCAGACGCTGCCAATGAGTGCTGCAGCGGGCCCGACAACGAAGTACGCAGCGTGATACCAAGCCGGCACACCCTCACTGGACGAGAAAGTCATCAGTGTGACGGCGGACAGCATCATCGCTCCGAGCAGGATCGGCGCACAGCGTCGGAGCCTGGCTGCGCAATATCCAATGAGGACCACCAGCGGAAATGTGAGGATCATGCCCAGCGGGTTGTAGGCGCCGGCGGGGAGGGCAGAGGACATCGCGATCACACGGTTCACCGCAAGCTCGGCGGCGCCGACGGCGACGTAGGCGAGAAGCGCGACCCCTGTCGTCGATATCCACGCAGAGCGTGTGACTGTCATCCACAAGAGCGGCGGAGCGGACGCCAAAGTCTGTCGGAGGCACCATTTGAGGGCCGCGGATGAGGAACATGCCGACACGCGGAGTGCGTACTCCTCCCTGAGATCGCCCATCAGTGCCTCGCGCTCGACAGTGGGCACGAATCGCGAGACAAACCAAATCGCCAGGTGCAGGATGCGATCGCGCATCATGTGGCCTGCAGGCCTTTGAGACCCGCGCTCATCTTCGCGATGATCTCATGGGTGTTCCTCAGAGCGCCTTCGCCATAGGCCGTCATGCGGAAGTAGCGCTTCGCTCGACCGCCGCGTTCAGGCGTCGGCTCTCCGGAATGCGACTTGATGAAGCCCTTCGACTCGAGCCGCACGAGGGTGGCGTAGACAGCGCCAATCGAGATGTCGCGGCCGGTTGCGTTCTCGATCTCACGCCGCACCCTCATCCCGTAGGCATCGGAACCCAGCCGCATGACGGCGAGTAGCACGATGTGCTCCAGTGAGCCCAGGGGATTCTCTGACGTCTTCATTTGTTTTATACTATAAAGGAAATGACGAATCCAGGCAATCTCATCGTCGCGAACCGACGCAGCGTGCTCGTCGCGGCCCTCGGCATCGGCCTCACACGTGCGAGGTACATCATGGCTGCCGATTCAGCAATCACGACCTATGGCAAGAAGAGCGAACAAGCGCCGAGTCAGCTTGATCTGTTTTCGTTCCTGGTGGGAAAGTGGAAGGGCATCGGAAAGACGAAGCTGCCGGACGGAAGCACCGCGCAGTTCGCGGTCTCCTGGATCGGCCGCTACATCCTGAATGGCATGGCGATTGCGGACGAGTTCCACTCCCTTACGCCGGATGGCAGGCGCTATCTCGGGATCAGCCTGCGCTCCTTCGACCTCCGGCACGATTGCTGGATCATCGAATACCTCAATGTATCGAATTCATTTATTCGCAGGCAGGTGAACCCGCAATCTGGATCGGTGCGTCGGAATGGCGATACCGTCGCCGTTATTTCTGAGGACGGACAGATGAAGATTCGGGAAAACTACCGGGTTCCAGATCAGAGCTATTTCACATACAGCACGGATGCCTCCCATGATGGAGGCCGAACTTGGGACGCGGTATCAATAGAAATTTCGCTGGAAAGAGTCGAATGAGCTCAACAGGGGATACCGAGCATAGCTCGTCGGTATCGACGTGATGGGTTCGCCGAGCACAATGTCGGCGCGGCGCCGCGCGATTGCTCGCACGTAAGTCAGGTGCTCGCCGCGATCCCGTTCGAGTGCTTCGATTTCAGCGAGATTGTCGGGCGCCACATGTCGCTGCCACTCCAGCCATAGTTGCCAAGCACCCGGCATAAAATCCGCGTCGGCAACCTCAAGGACGCCGCTTCGTTGCCAGTGACGCCGCCACCACTCATGGGTGTGCAGGCAGGTCATGCTCGGCTCCCACCAGCCGTGCAGCGCCGAAGGCACTTCGCCGTCGAATTCGTGCATCAATCCTGGGCCCGCGATCGCGATCACACCGCCAGGTTTCACGAAGTGACCGACGTAGTGCGCATAGGTGTCGTCGGTGCCGTAGTAGTGAAATGAATCGATGGATACGACGGCGTCGAAGAACTCCGCCGCGAACGGAAGCGCATGCGCTTCAGCGCGGATGGGGTAAACGCCGTCAGAAATGCCAGCATCCCGTACGCATCGCAGGTTATCGGCGGCGCTAAACCATAAATCTGTAGCCCAAACCTCGACGCCGAACTCACGATGCAGGAACACGGAGGACATCGCACGACCGCAACCAAGATCGAGAATCCGCATACCTGGCTTAAGATCAAGCCACTCCGACAGCCATTCCGTGAGCCACAGCGCGTTCGCGCCGCCACTGCCCCTTGCGACGACCCAGTCGGGATGATAGTGGTTCGAGCGGGGAAACCGATCGTCGTGCAACCGCGTCATTCCTTCACTTTCCAAGCTGTCATCGGCTGGGACGCTGGTTCCCGGCGACGGGCTCGTAATGCTCGACCGTGGGAAACGGATCGTAGAAATGGTGCAGGCGCCGACGCCAGTGAAGAGACGGACTCCCAACGAACCAGCAGCGCATAGCGTCCCGCGGTTTCGATACAGCGCCGGAGCTCATGGGAAACATAACCGGGGCACTGCGAGACGTGGTGTTGAGCACCCCGAAACGCGTCCTCAAACGCGCCGGACTGACCAACCCGCACGTTCAGTATTGCGATCCCCAGAATCAAGGCGACTCCTTCTCCGGCGCGTCCGACAATGCTGCCGGCAAGTGGCCGCTACCGTCAATCATCGGTTTCCACCGAAGCCCGGCTGGCGGGAATGTGCGCGTTCCACGAGGGATGGTGCAAATGGGTGAGGGTCATTGTGCTGCGAGGAGCCCGCTCGTCGCGTCCGAAAGAAGTTGTTGACGCCAGCCACCGGGCTTCCATAGATGCAGGCGGCGTTCAATTCCCGCCATCTCGGCGTCGATGACGGGCATCGGATTCCAGTCGTCGTAGGTCGAATTGCCCTCGTACTTAATCGGTATGAATTGCCGCAGTCCCCACCGCCCGCGCGGTAGGGGTGCCTTCGTTGCAGGTAGCCGGTGAGGCTGAGTTTTTGGGGCTCCGCTTCTCTGTTCCGTATCTTGCCAGATGGGGCAATACGCCTCGCCTGTCACTCGGAGGCTAGGGTTGGCGAGAATTGGTCCGAACACCGGCTCTGGGCTGGCATAGCGAGTGCAATCCGTGTAGCGCGGCAGGTGCCCGATGGTCGGCTACAAACGTGGACCCCGTCGGCCACGATAACCATTGAGGAGGAAGACTACGATCAGCACGAGGACGATGAGTCCGATAGGGCCGATACCCCAGCCGGCGCCGAAGCCCCAATACAGACCGCCGCCACCTCCGAATAGGAGCAACAGAAGGATCAGAATCAGGAGCAGATCCATGTGTTTCCCTCGCGTGGTGGAAAATCGACTACTGATAGGCGCAACAGAAGCAATCGCCGTGCCTTAGAAGAATGCTTGAGCTTCGAAAGTTCTCTTGAGTGGGGTCAAGTTTTTCATGCGGCGAGCTTCTCCTGTTGGCAGAGGGAATGGAGGGCGTACGCCACACCCTGGATATTGTGGATCGACAAGTCAGACAGGTCGTGCTGAAGGCCGGCTCCGAGGGAGTCGCCGGTATCAGAGGCGCCGGATGGCTAGCCGGCGGCTCATTACTTGGGGACTGCCGGGCTCGGCGCCATTCTTCGGCATTGGCTCCGCGAACTGCCATACGGCGCCGCCGTCAATCTCTAGTGGGTATTCGACAGGAGCGCCGAACTCGGGGACGAAGTAAGGGACTCTGCGGCTCGATTGCGTCGAGCCGCTCTTGCGGCCTTTGGGCGCGCTGAGCAGCAGGTCGCGAGCCACAGCGGAACGAACAGGACGTGAGTGACCCCATCGGCTTGAGTCAGCGCGCAGCGTTGTGTCGCGCCAGCCACGTCGGCGATGCGCGGCAAGGGCAGCGGGACGTCCGACGGTGTTTGAACGTGCAGTCCTGCCCTTGAGCGGGTTCGGGTAACTGGATATAATAACAGTATGGAGGACGTCCCCACGATCGAGCGTGCATACCGGTTGCGAGTGTATCCGACACGCCGGCAGCGCGCGTTACTCGGACGGCTCTTCGGGGCGGCACGGTATGTGTGGAACTGGGGCCTCGCGCGTCGGAGTGATGCTTACCAGCTCGACGGAACCCGGCTGAACTGGGTAGCCCTCTCGCGCGAGCTCACGGGGTTGCGCCGGGCGCAGGGAACGCAGTGGCTTGGCGAGCTGCCGCGTGAGCCGTTCGCCCGGGTGCTGCGCGATCTGGAGCGGGCATTTGCAAACTTCTTCGCGCAGCGCGCCGAGTACCCGCGGTTCAAGCGCCGGGGCGGGAAGTGCGCGGTGCGCTTCACGCTCGACCAGCGCCGGGTGCAGCTCGAGCGCGGAGAGGGCCGTGAGAGGTGGGCGTACGTGAGGCTGCCCGGGCTGGGTGCGGTGAAGCTCCGACGCACCGAAGCACTCCACGGGAGGCTGCGCAGCGTCACCCTCTCGCGCGATGGGGCGCGACGGTATTTCGCCTCCGTCACGGCCGATCGGGTACCGCTCGAGGAACGCTTTCCCCCGGCGCTTGAGGCGGTGGGAGTGGATGTGGGCTTGCGCGATCTGCTCGTTGTCCACGATGGGTGCGAGACTCGCCGCATCGAGGCGCCGAGGAGCTTGGCGGGAAAGCTCGCGCGGCTGCGCCGCTACCAGCGTCACCACAGCCGCCAGCTCACCGCGCAGATGCGCGCTCAGGGGCTCGA
>JBOHZR010000125.1:0-3408 GCA_050738595.1 Steroidobacteraceae bacterium
GCCGAGCGGCAGCTCGGCTCACCGCTGAACTCCTCTGGGTCCGTACTGCGAGGAGACGCTCCGAGGCGCTAAGATGAGGGCGAGCCACGCGGTTTGCGTATTGCCTACTAACGAAATGCTGTGGGGAGGACTGTCATGCTGCGCTTGGTCCCGTGCCTGCTCATAGGCCTTGTGCTCCTCGCCCTCGCTGAGGCACCGCGAATATCGCACTCCACTTCGGTGCCAGCTGCGTTTCGCGATTGCCCTGGGTGCCCGGAAATCGTGCGCATCCCGGGAGGGACTTTCCACATGGGCGACGAGTCCGCAATGGCCAAGTCGGATGAGAAGCCCGTACATACCGTCACCGTTACTGCTTTTGCGGCGGGCAGGTTCGAAGTCACTCGCGGCGAATTCGCCGCCTTCGTCGCTGCCACAGGCTATACACCCTCGTCGGGCTGTCTCATCGACCGCAAGCGCACAGGTCAAATGCGCTTTGACTCCAACGCCTCCTGGCGTGATCCGGGATACCTCCAGACGGACCGTGATCCAGTCGTGTGCATGGGCTGGGCGGACGCGAATGCCTATACTGCGTGGCTCTCCCGGCGAACGGGAAAGGCCTACCGCCTGCTGAGCGAAGCCGAGTGGGAATACGCCGCTAGGGCGGGGACAACAAGCGAATTCTTCTGGGGCGACACCGACCACGACATGTGCGCTTACGCCAACGGCGGTGACCTGGCGGCGCAGAAGCAGTATCCGTCCTGGCCAGCGGCGCCGTGCAACGACGGCTACGTGTTCACCGCTCCCGTCGGCTCCTTCCGGCCCAATGCCTTTGGGCTCTACGACATGGCCGGCAATGCATGGGAATGGACCGCGGACTGTTATGCACCGAGCTATGAGGTCCAGCCGCGCGACGGGAGTGCTTACACCGAGGGAGGCTGCGATCACCACGTCCTGCGGGGCGGGTCCTGGGGATGGGGTACCTCCGATGAGCGCTCATCCCAACGCAACCCGCTCCTGCGACTCCCGTCGACGGTCAGCGGCGGCGACTTCGGCTTTCGGGTGGCGAGGGCACTGTAGTGCCCCCATCTGTTCGATCCCTCGGTCCGCAAGTCCGCATTCCATTACGGCCACTCGGCGAGCGGTATGGCCGACCGCGGCGCGTCTCCTGCGGTGCAATCGTAAAGGATCGCGGGCTACCGGACCGCGGGGTGCTCCGCTTTCTGGTCCCAGTCAACCGGTGTGACTTTGCGAACCCCGAAGGCCCAGGAGAACCCGGCCAGCACGGACGTCACCGACGAGAGCGCGAGGGCCCAGAAGTACTCGCCGGTCTGATCCAGGACGAAGCCCGTGACGATCGGCGCCACGATGCCGGCGAAATTGCCCACCATGTTCTGCAACGCCATCCACTTTCCGGCCGCGCGTGGCCCGCCCAATGTCTGTGGGACGGCGAAGATCTGTGGGGTGACGAAGCCGTATGAGAGCGCCGCGATCAGCAGCAGCATGATGCACATCGGGGTGCTCGCGTGCGCACAGAGCAGCAGCGTCACCGCGACACCGAGCGAGCCGATCACGAGCATCGTCTTGCGTACGCGCTCGACCGAGCGGCCTTGGAAGATGAGGCGATCCGACAGCCATCCCACGAGAGGCGAGCTGATCGCATGCATGCAATAGATCAGCGCCGCGAGCCGCACCATCCGGTCGAATGACAGGCCACGCGCCTTCACGAGGTAAAGCGGCAGCCACGTGATCAAGAAATAGTAGGCATAGAAGGATAGAAAACTGCCGGCGCTCGATCCCCACGCCGAGGGCTGCCGCAGGATTTGCCAGTACGAGACAGGCTCTATGGAAGACCCCGGGCGGACGCCCTGCAGCTGTCCGTGGCTCGTGGCGAGCAGCCACGGCACGATCCAGAGCAGGGAGATGATCCCGAGCCCGATGAACACCGCCCGCCAGCCGAAAACCGCCATCAGGTTTCCCGCAAACAGCGTGCCGATCGCAGGTCCGAGCGCCTGACCTGTCACGACGAGTCCATTGGCACCGCCGCGCCGGTGCTCCGGTGCACCTTCCGCAAGCAGTTTGGCGTTGCAGGGATAAAAAGTGCTCTCGCCCACCCCGAGCAGCAGGCGGAGTACGAATAGCGCCACAAATCCCGACGCAAGTCCGCTCAGCACTGTTGCGAGTGACCAGCCCGCAAGCCCCAGTACCAGGACATAGCGAACCGGGTAACGATGCGCGAGCCAGCCGGACAGCAGCTGCGCGGGCGCGTAACTCCAGAAGAAAGCGGACAGCAGCCAGCCTATTTGGGTGTTCGAGAGCCGCAACTCATTCTGGATCAGCGAAGCGGCGGTGGAGAGGTTGCCGCGGTCGACGTAGTTGATGAACACCGCGAGTGCGATGAGCAGCACGATGAAGGTCGAGATACCCCGGGCTGGGGTACCGTGCAGAGTAGAGGTGCGGTCGCTCGTCGTGGACGCCGCGATTTCATCCACGCGAGGTCGCCTTTTGCCGGCAGCTCGATTCTGATCTCGGCGCCACAGCCACCAACAGGCTTACAAGCAGTCTCGCCATCGGCGTGTGCCTCCCAAGGATGGCAGAGACTGAGAATGACCGATTCGGATCGGAAGTGAAAGTCGACGCCCTTCCCGGCAGCGGACGTACCCAAAGGTCCGCCAAGGGTCGCAGGAGACATCGGCTGAGGACCGTGTAGGGGGATCAGGTCGTGGTTGCCTCACCGTAACACTAAGGGTCGTGACCCAGATCGACCGGTGCGCTCTCGGGCAGAGCTCGTGCTGCGGAAACTCATGTTCGTCAACGGCAGGATGGACGCAATCGAAGCACCGATGAGCAGACCGACGCCGTGACCGTCCCGAACCGAGATCATGAAGAGGGCGGCGAGGAGTCCCCCACCCGCGATGAACGTGAATGGGAGCAGCACCATCTTGCGATTGCGGATGACGTAGATCAGCAAGCCTCCCATGACACCGAACGCGGCCGTCGATGAGCCTCCGCTTCCTGATACCCACCAATAGTTGGCGATCTGGCCGACGAGTCCCGACGCGAAATACAGCAGCACGATCCCTCGGCCGTAGAGCCTCTCGGCCGCGGGCATGAATGCGAGCATCAGGAATGCGTTCGCGACGCACTGCGCAACGCCGTAGGGTTGAACAAAGAGCGCCGTGACCAGTCGCCACAGCTCGCCGGCGCGTATGGCGTCGGGGTCGCGCCGCAGCACCACGAGAACCGCGGGATAGACGAACTGCAATCCGGATACGATCGCGGTTGCCACGATGATCGATGCGCTAAGGGGCCGCTCAAGAATAACTTCGCAGTTTGCGTAGCTGTGTTTGAGCATACGGCTTGATGATGTAGTTCCATTGCGGCAGAGTTCTGTGCGTGCGGATGTTCAACAACTTCATCTCCCGCTCGGTC
>JBOHZR010000126.1:0-20686 GCA_050738595.1 Steroidobacteraceae bacterium
ATCCGCCGGGTCTCCGAGGCTGCCCGCGGTAACAAAGCCACGCGCGAGGAGCTCTCCGGGTCGACGATCACCGTCACGAGCCTCGGCAAGCTCGGCGGCATTGCCTCGACGCCGATCATCAACGCGCCCGAGCTCGTCGTCATCGGTGTCAATCGCGCGCTCGAGCGGCCGGTCGTCATGGGCGGAGCGGTCGCGGTCCGGCTGATGATGAATCTCTCCTCGTCGTTCGATCATCGCTTCGTCGATGGATACGACGCAGCGGCGATGATTCAGGCGCTGAAGGAACGCCTGGAGCATCCGGCGATGATTTTCATGGACTGACATTTCTGCCCTCGAGCGCACAATTCGGTCCATCCCCGCGATCCGCTTTGTACTTCGTTCTTCTGTTCGGAGTACTGAGCCTCTTTGCCGATTTCGCCTACGAAGGGGCGCGCAGCATCACGGGTCCGTTCCTCGCGAGCCTTGGCGCGAGCGGCTTTGTCGTGGGCAGCGTCACCGGGTTCGGAGAGTTTCTCGGCTATGCGTGGCGTCTCGCATCGGGCCGCTGGGCCGATCGCAGCCGCCTTTACTGGCCGATCACGCTGGCCGGATATCTCGTGCAGATGGTGTCCGTGCCGCTGCTTGCGATCGCACGCATCTGGCCGGCCGCCGCGGTGCTGATCTGCCTCGAGCGAACCGGCCGGGCCACTCGCAATCCGCCCCGCGATGTCATGCTGGCGCGCGCCGGCGAGCGAATGGGTCGCGGCTGGGCATTCGGTGTCAATGAGGCGCTCGATCAGCTCGGGGCGACGGTGGGGCCGCTCGCAGTTGCGGGACTGCTTGCCTGGCGCCACGACTTCACGCTCGCCTTTGCAGCACTCGCAGCGCCCGCGCTCGTGACGCTGCTGCTTCTCCTGGCCGCTCGAATGAAATTTCCATACGCGGGACGCATCAATCGCGAGCCCGAGGCCTCGCAGGAGCCCGAAACCTCGCAGGCCCGACATCGCGCCTGGGTCGCAGATTATCCGCCCGCCTACTGGTGGTATTGCGCCGGCGTAGGATTGGCGGGGTTCGGATTCGCCGATTATTCGCTGATTGCGTATCACTTTACTCGGGCGCACACCGTTCCCGGCCCCTGGATTCCGATCTTCTATGCCGCGGCGATGGGAGCTGGGGGGCTCGGCTCGCTCCTTGCCGGCCGGCTGTTCGATCGGGTTGGGCTCATCATCCTCGTCCCGATCACGATCATCGTGGCAGCGTATGCGCCGCTCGCGTTCCTCGGCGGCTTTTTGCTCGCACTCGCGGGCGCTCTTCTATGGGGCATCGGCGTCGGCGTCCACGAATCGGTCATGCAGGCCGCGGTCGCACACATGATTCCCTCCGAGCGCCTGGGCTCGGCCTATGGGCTATTCGGGGCCGTGTTCGGCGTCGCGTGGTTTGGCGGGAGCGCGGCGCTCGGGGCCCTTTACGATCGGTCGGTGACGGCTGCGGTCGAACTGGCGGTGGTCTCGCAGCTCGTCGCAGTCGGGCCGCTTCTGATCGCTGCGCGTGCGCTGCGGGCGCGTTACTCGGACCACCCGCCGCCGAGCGCCTTGTAGAGCGACACGAGATCGCCGTCGAGGGCTCCGTCGCTCTGCGCGAGCCCGGTCCTCGCATTGAGAACACTGCGCTGTGCGGTGAGCACGGGTGTGAAGTCGGTGAGGCCGGCCTTGTATTGAGCGAGCGCCACGGCGGCTGCGCCCTGCGCCTCGGAGAGCTCGCGGCGCAGCGCCGCGTTCTTGCGCTGCTCATCCGCATAGCGGGTGAGCGAATCTTCCACGTCCTGGAGTGCGCGCAGAACCGTCGCCTGGTAGGTGTAAAGCGCCTGGTGGTTCCTCTCCTCGGCCACGCGGATGTTCGCGTGGATCTGCCTTCCCGCGAAGATGGGCCAGGAGAGGGCGGCCGTACCGCTCGACTGCCGGCTCGAAGCATCGAGCAGGCGCGTGAGATCGATCGAGACCAGATCGAGCGCTCCGGTGAGACTCAGTTTCGGATAAAGATCCGCGACCGCCACGCCGATCGCCGCACTCGAGGCGGCGAGCGAGCGTTCGGCGGCTCGGATGTCGGGACGGCGCCTCAGCAGCTCTGAGGGCAGGCCGGCCGGTACCCTCGGGGGGCGTTGCGGTAATGCCTTGACAGGCGACAGTTCCGCGTCGAGCGCCTCCGGCGCTTCCCCGAGCAGCACGCCCAGCGAATGGATCCGCGCCGAGATTTGCGTGTGCAGGTCGGGCAGGGCGGCTTGCGAGGCGGCGAGCTGCGTCTGCTGCTCGCGCACGTCGAGCTCGGTGACGAGCCCGAATTGCCGGCGCGCCTGGATGACGGCGAGCGTCTCGCGCTCGCGGGCGATTTCCTCCTGCGCGATGGCTGCTTGGCGTTGAAGGACACGCAGCATGAGATAGTCGTTCGCCACTTCCGCGGCGAGCGACACCTCGCTGTCGCGGGCGGCCCAGACGGCCTGTTCGGAGGCGGCCCCCGCCTGCTCGATGCCCCGGCGCACGCCACCGAACACATCGAGCTCCCAGGAGGCGTCGAACCCGAGTGAGTACACCGTGAATGCCGTTGCGGGAGGCCCGATCCCGCTGCTGCCGCCGGCCGCGCCGCCCTGGCCCCCTGCCTGCCCGCCGCCGAATAGATTCGCGAACTCGCTGATGCCCGAGTTCTGGCTGATGCGCGTGCGGTTGACGCTCGCATCCGCGTTGAGCTGCGGCAAGCGGGCCGCCCCGGCGATGATCTCCTCCTCGCGTGCTGCACGGATGCGCGAGGTGGCGCTCTTCAGATCGAGATTGCCCGTGAGGGAGCGCGTGACCAGTGAGGTGAGCTCGGGGTCATGAAAGCGCTTCCACCAAGCGCGCAGATCCCCCGGGGTGGACGGCGCGGCAGGCAGCCCCGCGGTCAGCCCGGCGGCACCCGCAAAGGCAGGCGGCAGCCGCGTCTGCGGCGTTCGGTAATTGGGCCCGACCGCACAGGCGGCGAGCAGCGCGCCGGCGGCAAGCAGCGCGCCGGCTGTACGCAGTGTCCCGGCGGCGAGGGGGCCTGCCTGCCGCTGCACAATCAAAGCGCAGCCTCTACCGCGTGCCCGCCGGTTTGCCCCTTGCGCATGAGAAACACGAGCGGCAGCATGGCGAGCGCGAGCACCATGAAGAAGTAGAACACATCGATGTAGCTCTGCATCTGCGCCTGCTGCTGCATCGAGTGATAGAGCGTGCCGAGGGCCGCCCCGCGAGCGCCGCTCCCCTGTCCCGAAAGCGCGTGCGTCAGGTTCCCGAGTGCACTCACGTAGTTGGGGTTGAGGGAATTCATGTGCTCGACGAGCCGCGACTGGTGAATCTGCTCGCCGCGGGCGAGCATGGTCTGCATCGTCGAGATGCCGATCGTGCCGCCGAGGTTGCGCAGCATGTTCATGATGGCCGAGGCCTGGTTGTTCTCCTCCGGGGCGAGCCCCAGGTATGCCACGGTGTTGATGGGAATGAACAGGAACGGCAGTCCGAACGACTGCACGAGCCGCACCATCGCAGCATCGTAAAAGGACATCTGCGTCGACAGATGCCCCATCTGCCACAGCGAGATGGCCTGCGTCGCGAATCCGAATCCGATCAGCAGGCGCGCGTCGATCCGCCCGCTCAGCTGCCCGGCGAGCGGCATCGCAATGAGCGCCAACGTTCCCCCGGCGGTGAGCACCAGACCCGCATCCATGGCCGTGTAACCGAGTATCTCCTGCAGCAGCTGCGGGAGGATCTGCAGCGAGCCGAGCATGATGATCCCGAGCGCCATGAGCAGCGCGCAGGAAAGCGCGAAATTGCGCGAGCGCAGCAGGCGCAGGTTGATCATCGGGCGGTCACGCATCAGCTCCCAGGGAATGAGCCCGAGGAAGGCGAGCAGGGCGATGATCGCGCAGACAGTGATGAGGGGCGAGGCGAACCAGTCATCGGTCTGGCCGCGATCGAGCGTCACCTCGAGGCAGCCGAGCGCCAGTGCGGCGAAGGCGAACCCGACGTAATCGAAGCGGATGCCTCCGGCACGCAGTTGAGCCGAGCGCTCGCGCACCGCTCGCGGCTCATCGACGAACGTACTGACCAGCGCAAGGGATGCGAGCCCGACTGGTACATTGATGAAGAAGGCCCAGTGCCAGGAGAACGTGTCGGTGAGCCAGCCGCCGAGCGTGGGGCCTGCGATCGGCGCGGCGACGACCACGGCGCCGTAGGCGGAAAAAGCGAGCCCCCGCTGGCTCGGCGGGAAGGTATCCGCGAGCATCGACTGCTCCACCGGCTGCAGCCCGCCGCCCGCGATTCCCTGGAGCGCGCGCGCGATGATCAGGATGGTGAGGTTCGGGGCGATTCCGCACAGGAAGGAGGCGGTCGTGAACAGCGCCACCGAGCCCATGTAGTAGCGCTTGCGCCCGATGACATCGGAGAGCCAGCCGCTCGCCGGAATGATCACGGCGTTGGCGATGAGATAGGTCGTGAGCACCCAGGTCGCCTCGTCGTAGCTCGCCGAGAAGCTGCCGGCGATGTGCGCGAGTGCCACGGTCGCGATGGTGGTGTCGAGCACCACCATGACGGTCGCGAGCGAGATGATTCCGACGATGCTCCACGGGTTGTGGTGGCCGGCTACCGAGCGCGCCGGCGTCCAGCCGGCATCGGGGCCGTTGGCGGCCATCAGCGCACGTGAACGCTGGGCTCGACGCTCATGCCGGGCCCGAGCACGTAACGGCCGTCCTTCGGCCCGTCGATGAGGATCTTCACCGGCACGCGTTGCACGACCTTGACGAAGTTGCCCGTGGCGTTCTGTGCCGGCAGCACGCTGAAGGCCTGACCGGCGCCGCGCTGGATGGAATCCACGTGGCCCGTGAATTTCACGCCGGAGTAGGCGTCGATCTTGATGTCCACCTTGTCGCCCGGCCGCATCCGCGCGAGCTTCGTCTCCTTGAAATTGGCCGTGATCCACACCCCGAGCGGCACGACCGCGAGCAGATCCTGGCCGGCTTGCACGAAGTCGCCGACGGCGACGCTTCGATTCGCGATCGTGCCGTCGCACGGGGCGAGGAGGCGCGTGTAGCCGAGCGTGAGCCGCGCCTGCTCGACCTGCGCCTGCGCGCTCTTCAGCTGTGCCTGAGCGACGGTGAGCTGAGCGCGCGCCACATCGACCTGCTCGGCCGCGGCGCGGACCTGTCGCGTCGTCGCGCGCTGCTGGGCGGCGCTATTGACGGCCTGCGTGCGCGCCTGATCGACCTGCTGAACGGCCACGGCCGAGGGCATCGTCTGCTCGAGACCACGGTAGCGAGCCAGGTCGCGCGCGGCGTGGGCCGCCTGTGCCGCCGTGCCTGCGGCCATCGCGCGGGCTTGCTGACCGTTCGCTTCGCTCGCGCGCAGCTGCGCTCCGGCGGCGGCGATCTGCGCCTCGGCCTGGCCAACCTGCGCTTGCGCTTGATCGAGCCGCGCCGTTGCGTCGGCGGGATCGATCTCGACGAGCAGCTCGCCTTTGCTCACGCGCCGGTTGTCATCCGCATACACGTGGAGCACGCGGCCCGCGATCTGAGAGGAAAGGCGAACCAGCCGCGCATCGACGTAGGCATCATCCGTCGACTCGACGTTGCGCGTGAGGAGCCACCAGATGACGGCCGCCGCGATCACGACGAGCACGACGAGCGCGGCGATCAGGATGAACCGGTGGCGCTTCGACTGCTCGGGTTCGCTCACTGCGCCTCCCTCGAGTTGCGGCTGCGCGCTTCAGTCCGCCATCCCGAGCCCCCAGCCACCATCGATGATGATCTGCTGGCCCGTGACGTAGGCCGAGGCGGGCGAGGCGAGGAAGAGCGCGAGTCCCTTGATGTCCTCGGGGAAGCCGACGCGGTGCATCGGCACCGATTTCGATACCATCCGCTGCACCTCGGGCTGCTTGGCGTGGCCGCCGCCGATGTTCGTGATGAAGAAGCCCGGAGCGATCGCATTGACGGTGATGTCGTAGGCGGCGAGCTCGAGGGCGACATTCTCGACGAGATGCGCGGCGCCCGCTTTCGCGGCCATGTACGCCGCGCCGATGACACCCTCGCATTTGACCGCCGCCAGAGAAGTGGTGACGATGATGCGCCCGCGGCGCTGCGGCTTCATGTGACGCGCCGCCGCCCGCAGCGTCGCGAAGATGCCGTTGAGATTGATGTCGATGACGCGGTTCCAGCGCTCGTCGGAGTAGTGCTCGAGCGCCCCCTCGGGATTGCGAGGGCGCGACTCGCCCACCCAGCCGCTCACGAATCCGGGTCCGGAGTCGATGCCGGCATTCGCGAAGACGACATCGAGGCGGCCGTACGCCTGCGCCGCCGCATCGATCGCTCGATCGAGCGCGGGATGGTCGGTCACATCCACGACCTCGCCGCGAACCTCGTATCCGGCCTTGCGCAGCCGCCCGGTTTCCTCCTCGATGCGCCGCGGATCGACATCGAGCAACGTGACGCGTGCGCCATTCTCGGCGAGCGCCTCGGCGTACCCGAGCCCGAGACCGCTCGCCCCGCCGGTAACGACTACACCGTAGCCGTGGACTTTGAACAGCTCAGCGATCTTCATGCCGGTCGCCTCCGAAGACAGATGCCCGTGAACGCCCGGGTCGGCTGAACGCCCTTGGCGGCTGAACGCCCGGGTCGGCGCATCTTACACAGGCCGGGAGCGGCGGGCGGCGGTGGCGTATCATGACGACCGATATGCGCATGTGGAGCGCCGTTCGGCGCGTCTCGATCGAATGGACGATCCTCACGCTCGTCATGCTGCCCGCTTGGGCGAGCACTCCGGCGCCGCCGCCCGCCGCCGCACTCTCCCCCGACCAGCGTCCGACGCTGGTGATCGTCGCGCCGCCCGAGGCGCTCACCATCATGCATCACGGCCATCCGCTGCCGACCCCCGAGGCAGAGCAGCTCGCGCTGAAGGTGGGGCTCTACGCCGCCCTGCCGATGATCCGGCGCCTCGCGCGCAATGGCTGGGACCCGCTGCCGCGCGCTTGGCAGACGGGCGAGCCCGACCGGGGATTCTCCGCGGAGATCGCAGCCGCGCTCGATCCTTCGCAGCAGGGCAACTGGCCATGGCGAGCACTGAAGATCGTCACCTCGAGTGCCGAGGCGGAGCAGGCGCTCGCCCAGCTCGACGGGCAGGACGCAGCAGTCGTCACTTACCGGTGCCAGCTGGAGGACCAGCTGCACACCGTGCAGCTCGTCGCGCGAGCGAGCGTGAAGCTGATCCACGATGCTCAGACCGCGGGACAGAGCGACACGCGTTTCAACATCCGCCATTACGCGCGTCCGCTCGTCGCGGACTGGGGGCGCTCGCGAGAGTCTGCGGCTGTCTTCCGATCCGGCGGCCCGCTCGATGCAGAGGTGAGTGCGGCGGCGCTCGATCTGAGCCACGCGCTCGCCGTCGTCATCGCGCGACTCACGACACCCGCGACCCTCGAGGCGGCGAGCCGGCACTTCGGCGACTTGACTCACAAGCCCCAATGTTCCGTATGCCGTCCGAGTGATCCGGTGATCCACGAGGAGCCGGGCCGGGTGTGGGTGATTCCTGCGCGTCTCGGCGCCACACTCCTTTCGCTGCCGGTCGGCTGAGCCTACCCGTCGCGCCCGTGCGCGTCCGGTCCGTGCCGCGCGTGCAGCCACTCGAGGCTCTCCTCCGTACGGCAGGAGGGGTGGTACTCCGCCCCAACCCAGCCCGCGTATCCACTGCGATCGAGGCTCGCGAAGATCCGCTCGAAATCGAGCGTGCCGGTACCGGGCTCGTGCCGGCCCGGGTTGTCCGCGAACTGGATATGAGCAACGCGATCGCGCACCGCCTCGAATGCGGCCGCTGGCTCGAGCCCGAGCCGAGCCGCGTGATAGACATCGAACTGCAGGCCCGCGCGCGAATCGGAGCGGGCGAGAATCTCTGCGGCAAGATCGAAGCTCGCGACGCAGTATCCGGGCGCATCGTAGGGATTGATGGCCTCGAGCAGCGGCCGCGATCCGACGCGGCCCAGCACTTGCGCGGCGAGCGCGAGGTGCTCGATGAGCTGCTCGAGGCACTGTTCGCGCTCGGCGGGAGCTGCCAGACCCGCCAGGACATTGACGCAAGGGCTGCGAAGCGCCTCGGCGTACTCCGCGGCGCGCTCGAGCGAGGCGCGGAACACAGCCCGGTGCTCGGGCCGGCACGCCATGCCCGGTGAGCGCGCATCCGGGCCGAGCGGCGCATTGATCAGCACGACGGGCAGGCTCGCTTCGCTCGCGGCGCGCGCGATCGCCTCGGCCGATACCTCGTACGGGATTTGAATCTCGGCGGCGCCGAAGCCTGCCGCGCGCGCGGGGCAGAAGCGCTCGAGGAGCGGCCGCTCACGAAAGAGCAGGCTGAGATTGGCGGAGAATTTGAGCACGCGCAACGCCATCGTTACCATAGCGCACGCACCCTGACAACGAAGTCATCGGGTCGGACGACGGCAATTAAGGCCTTGACAAAGACAGCCTAGGCAAATATATTGCGGCCCATGATCGCGAGCGCACAGAGAAAGACGCCGAGCGTGCCGGCCCCGGAGGTGTACGACGCGGCTTCCTACGAGCCGCGCAAGGCGGTCGGGTACCTCGTCAACCGGCTGCGGGAGGAGATGAGCGCGGCGCTCGAACGCCGGTTCGCGGCGCATCCTGAGCTCGCTGCGCTCGAGCTCAGCTGGCCGCAGTTTCGGATCATCGCAACGATCGCCACGGATTCCGAGGCGAAGTCGGCCTCGAGTCTCTGCAAGAGCGTCTCCTACGATGCGGGCGCCATGACTCGGATGGTCGATCGGCTGCAGAGCAAGGGTCTGGTGCGTCGCGAGCGCTGCCCGAACGATCGGCGGCTTCAGTATCTCGAGCTCACCGAGGCCGGGCGGGGCGTGTGGCCAATCATGATGGAGATCACGCGCCAGGCGCTCAACAGTCTTCTGCGGGGCTTCACGAAGGCCGAGGCACGCCAGCTCGAAGGCTTCCTGCGCCGCATGCTGGAGAACGTCTGAGTTTTTTTGAGCATATGATTGCCTAGGCATTTAAAGCCTAGACATTGACAGTCAGAGCATTGACAGCCGAAGCATTATCAGCTGAGGCAGGACACGGAGAGTCAAGGACGACGGTACGCCAGCAGGGCGGGCGATCGGGAGAGCGAACATGAGCGAAAGAATCGTGCATTGGATCACCGAGAGCTGGGGCGAGCTGCGCCTCGCCGCACCGTATGCCCTGGCTGCACTCGTCACCGGCGGCTCGGTGAGCTCGGTCCTCGTCGCCCTCGTGTGGCTCTTTCGGCAGCACCATCAGACGGTGCGCGAGTGAGCACCCGGGTGAGCAGCCGACTGGGGATCGGTGCGGTCGGTGCGGGCGTCGCTGCGGCCGCAGCGCTGGTGGTCCTCGCGGGGTGCGCGACGAGCCGCGGGCTCGCCCCGCAGGCGCGCGTCCTGAGCGCCGATCATCTTGCGGCCTACCGGACGCTCGGTGCCGCCGAGTCGGGCGCGAGCTGGCCGGCGCGTAAGTGGTGGAGGGCGTTCGGCGATCCGCAGCTGGACCGACTGATCCAGGAAGGGCTCCAAGGCAGCCCGAGCTTGCAGGAAGCCGAGGCCCGCACACGGCTCGCCGTTGCCGCCGCGCGATCCGCGCAGTCGGCGCGCTTTCCGCAGATCGATCTTGCAGGCGCGAGCACCCGCGAGCTCTTTCCGGGGCACTCGATCTATCCCCCGCCGTACGCCGGCTCGTGGAACACGCTCAATGAGCTCGAGGGGACTCTCGGTTTCGAGCTCGACTTCTGGGGCAAGAACCGCTCGGCGTACGAGCAGGCGGTCGGTGCCGCCCGGGCCGCCGCGCTCGATGTCGAGGCGGCGCGCGTCGCGCTGTCGGCCGGGATCGCGCACGCGTACGTGGCGCTCGAACGTGCGTACCTCGAGCGCGACGTGACTCGAACGCTGCTCGCCGAGCGCGAACAGATCTACTCGCTCACCCGCGAGCGAAATGCCGCCGGGATCGACTCGCGGCTCGAGCTCAAGGAGGCGCAGTCCGCCCTGCCCGATGCGCGCGAGCGTATCACCGAGCTCGATGAGCACATCGAGCTCACGCGCAATGCGCTGGCTGCCCTCGTGGGTCAGGGGCCGGATCGTGGCCGGGCGATCGTCCGCCCGCAGCTCGCGTCGCTTCGCAACGTGCGGCTGCCGAGCCGGCTGCCCGCCGAGCTCCTCGGCCGGCGCCCGGACATTCTCGCGCTGCGCTGGCGAATCGAGTCCGCTCGGCACGGCATGGCTGCTTCCAAGGCCGACTTCTATCCGAACGTGAATCTCACCGCGCTCGTCGGCCTGCAGGCGCTCGGCACCGGCGCGCTCTTCACGGCCGCGAATCGCGAAATCGGAGTGGGACCCGCCATCACGCTGCCGATCTTCGATGCGGGGCGGCGCCGCGCGGCTCTCGCCGCTCGCGATGCGCAGTACGACGCCGCCGTCGAGCAATACGACCAGGCGCTCGCCGATGCGCTGCGCGACGTGGCCGATCAGCTCGTCTCGCTTCACAGCATCGATGAGCAGCGCCTCGAGCAGCGCGACGGCCTCGCGACTGCGCAGGACGCCTATGACCTCGCGCTCCTGCGCTACCGCGGTGGCGTGGGCAACTACCTGCAGGTGCTCGCGACGCACGCGCAGCTGCTCGCCCAGCGCGAGCTCGATGCAGACCTGCGTGCGCGCAAGTGGGACGTCTCGATCGATCTCGAGCGCGCGCTCGGTGGAGGCTTCGTGCCGAGCTCCGCCGAGCAACCACCGGTTTTGAATGGAGAAGGCGAATGAGCATTGAACGGGATGGATCGAAGGTCTCCCGGTGGAGCAATTCCCCGCGGTGGAGCAACCCTCGCTGGCGATGGCTCTCGATCGCGGCCGCCGCATTCCTCGCCTTGGGCGCAGGCTATCTCGCGTACTGGCTCACCGATGCGCGCTGGCACGTGACGACCGACGATGCCTATGTCGACGGAAACGTGGTCGAGATCACCCCGCAAATCTCGGGCACCGTCGTCGCGATCGGCGCAGACGACACACACCTCGTGCGCACGGGCCAGCCGCTCGTACGGCTCGATCCCGCCGATGCCCAGGTTGCGCTCGACGAGGCGGACGCGCGGCTCGCCCGCGCCGTGCGCGAGGTGCGCAACCAGTTCGCGACGACCGCCGGCCTGAAAGACTCCGTCGCGGTGCACGCCTCGCAGCTCGCCATGGCGCAAAAGGATCTCGAGCGGCGCGCGCGGCTCGGCAGCTCGGGCGCGATCTCGAACGAGGAGCTGCAGCACGCCCGCGATGCGGTGCGCAGTGATGAGGCCGCGCTGCTTGCGGCGAAGGAGCAGCTCGCCGCCAATCGCGCCCGGATCGATGGCACGACACTCGCGAGTCATCCGGACGTTCGCGACGCAGCAGCGGGCGTGCGCAACGCCTATCTCGAGTTGGGCCGCACGGTGCTGCCGGCGCCGGTGAGCGGGCTCGTCGCCAAGCGCAACGTGCAGCTCGGGGAGCGGGTGGCCCCCGGCATGCCGCTCATGTCCGTCGTGCCGCTCGATCAGGTGTGGGTCGATGCGAATTTCAAGGAGCCGCAGCTCGCCGCGCTTAGGATCGGCCAGCCGGTCGCCGTCACCTCGGACCTGTACGGCCGCAAGGTCATCTTCCACGGTCGCATCGAGGGACTCGGCGCAGGCACCGGGTCGGCGTTCGCGCTGCTCCCCGCTCAAAATGCGACGGGCAACTGGATCAAGATCGTGCAACGCGTTCCGGTACGCATCGCGCTCGATCCGCGCGAGCTTGAGGCACACCCGCTCGAGATCGGACTGTCGATGAAGGTCGACGTGCGCGTTCGCGACCAGGACGGAACACGCTTCCCGGCGCTGGCGAACGCTGCGGCGGCGCACGGCGTGCGCGATCCGGCGCCGCTCTATTCGACCGACGTGTTCGATTCCAGCGATGCGGCGGCGCAGGCGCGCGTGAGCGCGATCATCGCCGCGAACTCGCCGCGCGGTGAGCCAGGCGCTTCGGTCGCAGGCGGTCGAAGCCGGCTCGCGGCCTTAAAGCCAGAGCCGGGTCGGCCGCGCGCGCGTGCAGCGGCCGCCGTGCAGCAGCCGCTGAGCGTGAGCGAGATCGGCCATGGCTTCTGATGCCGCGCGCGAGCCGGCGCCGCTCCAGGGCACGCAGCTCCTCATCGGCACGGTCGCGATGTCACTCGCCGTGTTCATGAACGTGCTCGACACGTCGATCGCCAACGTGTCGATTCCCTACATCGCCGGGGACCTCGGCGTGTCGCCGGACCAGGGAACGTGGGTCATCACCTCCTTCGGCGTCGCGAACGCGATTTCCCTTCCCCTCACCGGATGGCTCACGCGGCGTCTCGGGCAGGTGCGGCTGTTCACGTGGTCCACATTTCTGTTCGTCGGTGCCTCGTTCCTGTGCGCGCTCGCGCCTTCGCTCGGTCTGCTGATCATGTTCCGGGTGCTCCAGGGCGCGGTGGCCGGACCGATGATTCCGCTCTCGCAGGCGCTGCTGCTCTCGAGCTATCCGAAGTCGAAGGCCGGCGCGGCGCTCGGCATCTGGTCGATGACATCGCTCGTCGCGCCGGTCGTTGGACCGCTGCTCGGCGGCTGGATCACCGACAATATCTCCTGGCCGTGGATCTTCTACATCAACGTGCCGGTCGGGCTCCTCGCGGGCGCGGCGACGTGGGCGGTCTACCGCAAGCGGGAGACGCCGACCGCGCGCGCACCCGTCGATGGCGTCGGGCTCGGGCTGCTCGTCGTCTGGGTCGGTGCGCTGCAAGTCCTGCTCGACAAGGGCAAGGACCTCGACTGGTTCAACTCAGGGCAAGTCGTGGCTCTCGCGATCGTCTCGGCCGTGTGCTTCGTCGTGTTCATCATCTGGGAGCTCACGGACGAGCACCCGATCGTCGACCTCGGCCTGTTCCGGCAGCGCAACTTCTGGGTGAGCACGCTCGCGATGCTGCTCGCGTACGGGGTCTTCTTCGGCAACGTCGTGCTGCTGCCGCTGTGGCTGCAGGAGTACATGGGCTACACGGCGACGCTCGCGGGATTCGTGCTCGCGCCGGTCGGTGTGCTCGCGGTGTTCCTCACGCCGATCGTGGGACGCACCATCGACCGGGTCGACCCGCGCCTGTACGTGACCGCCTCGTTCGCGATCTTCGCGCTCGTGTTCTTCATGCGGAGCTGGTTCGACACCCAGGCGCCGCTTGCGACGCTGCTCGTGCCGACGATCATCCAGGGCGCTGCACTGGCGTGCTTCTTCGTGCCCCTGCTGGCCCTCGGACTTGCGGGCCTGCCGCCGGAGCGCATTCCATCCGCCTCGAGCCTGATGAATTTCGCACGGATCACCTCGGGCTCGTTCGGCACCTCGATCGTCACGACGCTCTGGGAGCGGCGCGCGGCACTGCACCATTCTCAGCTCATCGAGCACCTGACAAGCGGTGCGCCAGTGCCTGCGCAGACGCTCGCGCAGATGCAGAGCGGTGGGGGCTTCACCGCTAACCAGAGCTTCGGAATTCTCAATCGCCTGGTCGACGCTCAGGCCTTCATGCTATCGGCGGACGAGATCTTTTACGCCTCGGGACTCCTGTTTATCGCACTCGTCGCGATCATCTGGCTCGCGCGCCCCGCGTCCGGTGCCGCAACCTCACAGGCGGGGCTCGCGGCGCACTGAGAGACGAGCTCGGCGGGAACAACGCACCGCATCGAGCTTTCTAATGGGCGAGTCCTCACATAGGACTGCAGCGCCCCGTGCGCTAAGGAGCTTTGGCATGAACGCAACGTACATGGAAAATCGATCCACCGACACGGCCGCCTTCGGCGGCATGCTCGATGCAGTCGGGGGCATTGCGACGGTGGCGCTTGCGATCATCGCTCTGGCGGGCCTCGTGCCCGACGTATTGATGGCCATCGCGACGATCGTGTTTGGTGCGACGCTCATCGTGCAGGCGGGCGCACTCGTCTCCGAGCTGTCCGGTCTCGGCGCCTCAGCCACTTCGATCGCGGCGAGCGCAGCGTCCGATTCGCTCTCGGGCGGCGGCGTGGGCATGATGTTCCTCGTCGGCGTCGCCGGGATCGTGCTCGGCATTCTCGCGCTGCTCGGCATCACGCCGCTCGTACTGTGCGGGGCTGCGCTGATCGCCTTCGGCTGCGCGCTGCTGCTCGGCGGCGGCTCGGTCCGCAGCGTGCATCGGCTGCAGGCGGCTGTGCGCCGCGCGGGCGCCGTGACGAGCACGACGCAGACCAACGAGCTCCTCGCCAATGAGATGGCGGCCGGCTCCGCGGGCGCGCAGTTCATGTGCGGGATCGCCGCGCTCGTGCTCGGAATCGTCTCGCTGAGCGGCGTGTACGCGATGCCGCTCGTGCTGATCGGCCTGCTGATCATCGGCGCGAGCAACATCCTCGCCGGCGGCGCGCTGAGCGGCGTGCTGACGGGCACCTCGCACCGCGAGCAGACGAGTACTGCGACGATCCGCTGACGGCGCGGGGGCAGCAGCGCTGGCTCGCTGATTGGCGGATGCGGCGAAGCAGGGCTCGACGCGCGTGAGCCTCGGGCGGTAGGCGGGCGGCAGGGACGCGCTCGGCCCGCGGGTCAATACCCCCGCTCGAGGCTCACGACGGAGAGCATTCTGTCTCCCGCGGCATAGCGGCGCAGGTTCTCTCGGGCGACGATCCATCGCTCGACGCCGGGCAGGTCCGATCTGCCGGAGATGTGGGGACTCATGATGACCCGCGGCGCGCGCCACAATGGGTCATCCGGCGGGAGCGGCTCGGGCTCGACGACATCGAGCCCGGCGCCGCCCAGCCGGTGCTCATCGAGAGCCCTCGTGAGCGCGCTCGTGACGACGCTCGCCCCGCGCGCCACGTTGATGAAGATCGCGGTGGGCTTGACGACCGCAAAGAAGCGCGCATCGAACATGCCCCGGGTCTCGCGCGTGAGGGGGGCCGTGTTCACGATCACGTCCGCCTCGGCGGCGAGCTTCTCGAGCTCCCCCGGCTCACCGACGTAGCTCACGAAATCCGGCCCCTCGTGTCCCCGCTCGCGGGTCGCGATGACCCGCATCCCCAGTCCGTGCGCCCGGCGTGCGACCTCCGTGCCGATTCCGCCGAGACCGACCACGAGCAGGGTCTTGCCGTAGAGGACCTCCATGCGAGCTCGTGCCGCATCCGCGGGAGCCCATCGGTGCCGTGCCGTATCCTGCGCGAACACATCGAGCCCGTGCGCGAGCGCGAGGGCGAGCGCGATGGCGTGCTCGGCGATTGCCGCGGAGTCGACGCCTCGCATGTTCGTGATGAGGAGGTGGCGCGCCCGTACCGACGGTAGGGTCACGCAGTGCTCGACGCCGGCGGCGAGCGAGAGGATCCAGCGCAGCTCGCGAGCGTGATCGATGATCGCCGGATCGCAGATCTGTGGGTTGAACCCGATCAGCACGTCGGCATCGGCGGCCTTGGCGATGGCTTCGGCGCGATCGTGCGCCAGAACGAACTCGGCGCCCGGCACGGCGCTCGCGAGGCGGTCCCGCTCCCCGGCCGTGCGGCCGTCGTACGCGAGCAGGACGACCTTGCGCGGAGGACGCCAGCCGCGGCGCTCGCGCACGGGCGCTGGCGCCTCGTGCAGGTTGAGCCGCGCAATCACCCGAGCGGGCGTTTCGAGGCCATCCTCGGGTGCTGTCGCCGCCGCTGCGCAGGCGGCTCCGAGCACGATCGCTCCGGCTGCGAGCGCCGCTCCGGCGCGCAGGGCCCACACGGGGCGCAGCGGCGAGTCCAATGCCCTGCGGTTCACGACGGTCGAGTCGAGCGCGCGGCCAGAAGCTCGGCGCGGTGCTCGGTGAAGAAGGCCTTTAGGCTGATCGCCGGCCCGCCTTTGAGCCGCGCGACGGCGTCGCTGACGACTGCGACGGATGAGCCTGCGTACGGGCGCGGCCGGCCGGGCGGAGCCGGCGGCGCGGGCTCGGTGCGGATCGGCCTTCCAGTCACTGCGCTCGCGGTCTCAGCGAGGGTACGCGTGTCGATGAGCTGCGGTCCGGTGATGTCGTACGCCCGATCGTCGTGGCCGCCGGTCGCGAGCACCGCCGCGGCCGCCGCTGCGCAGTCCGCCCGGGCGACGTAGGCGATGCGAGTGTCCGCCCCCGGAACCTCCGCGCGGCCGGTGCTGATCATTCTCTTCGCCCTCGGCAGCGTCTGCTCCATGTAGATCGAGTTGCGGAGCATGGTCCAGGCAATGCCGCTGCGTTTGAGCGTTTCCTCCGTTTGATAGTGATCGGCCCCGAGGCCGCTGCGATCGCCGCGGGCCAAGCCGATCCAGGAGGTGTAGGCGATGTGCTCGACGCCGGCGCCCTTCGCGGCGTCGATCGCGTTCTTGTGCGCCTGGGGACGCGGCATCGGACCGAAACCGATGCTGATGAGCAGCATCTGCCGGCCTCCCGCAAACGCGGCCGGCAGAGATTCAGGCTTGGTGAAGTCCCCGAAGCGCACGCTGGCGCCCTGGCTCGCAAAAGCCTTCAGCCCGTCCGGGATGCGGCTCACGAGAATGAGGCGGCTCGCGGGGATGCCGCGAGCAAGCAGCGCTCTCACCGTGAGCTCGCCTAAGTGGCCGGCCGCGCCGGAGATGATGATGCGCCCGGCCTGGGCTGCGCGACCGCGAGGAGCCGCAGCGGCGGGCAAGGCAGCCGCTGAGCCGAGCGCTGCGAGGCCGAGCACGCAGGCGCGTCGGCCGGAACGGTCAATTCGGTTCCGCATGGCGTGGGATCCGTCGAGGACTTGCCGCGCTCGGAGTATAAGACAAAGATTCACGGTACCACGGCAAGCTCATCGAGCCCCCGTGAGCGCGACGTCGGAAGTCCGCGTCAGGCGCTGTTCGCCGAGCGGGCGACGATGCGCTGCAGGCGCGCATCCATCCACTTGCGGACGCGGCGGGCATCGGCGACCCGCGTGTATTTCCCGTACGAGTGCAGGAGCACCAGCACGACGTTGCGCCCATCGATCTGCGCCCGCATCACGAGGCAGCGGCCCGCCGCGTTGATGTAGCCGGTCTTCTGCACGAGGATCTTCCAGCCGGGATTGCGCACGAGCGAGTCAGTGGTGCGGAACTCGACCTTGCGGCGTCCGACTCGCACGGTGTAGTGGCTGGCGGTCGAGTACTCTCGAATGATCGGCACCTCGGAGGCTGCGGTCACGAGCTTCGCCAGATCCTCGGGGCTCGCGACGTTGTCGCTGGAGAGACCTGTCGGTTCGACGAAATGCGCCGTCGTCATGCCGAGCGCGTGCGCTTTCGAATTCATGGCGCGCACGAACGCCGGCTCGCCGCCCGGGAAGTTGCGCGCAAGCGCGTGCGCCGCGCGATTCTCGGAGGCCATGAGCGCAAGGTGCAGCATGTCGGCGCGGGTGAGGCGCGTCCCGACTCGCAGGCGCGAGGCCGCCCCGCGTCCCACCGCGCAATCCTCGCGCGTGATCTCGAGCACCTCATCGAGCGGCTGATGCGCGTCCGTCACGACGAGAGCGGTCATGAGCTTGCTGATCGAGGCGATGGGCTGCGGCACGTCCGCACGCCGCGCATAGAGGACCGCGGAATGAGTGGTGTCGAGAACGAGCACCTCCTCGGAGCGCAGGCGCGGACCCCCGTCGGACTTGCGAGTCACATGATGATGGTGGTGATGGCGGGCGGACACGATCTTTGCATGGGTCCAGCCACTCGTAAGCAGCAGAGGACCCAGCGCGCCCAGCAGGAACGCAAGTCTCCGGTTCATCGACGGCAGCGCCTCCCCGACCTTCACCGCAACGTTGAGTATAGCTAAGCATTTGGCGCTGCGGTGCACCGTGAACCACCACAGAATTTGACGTATTGGGAACGCCGCGGCCGTCGGGAGGCCTCGCTTCGCCGTCGGGTACACTATTGCGCGCCGTTCGCTGCGCTGGAGGGGGCTGAATGAAGCCGATCGGAAGGCCGGGGGCCCGCCTCTCGGGGGTAGGCACAGCACCCCGGGTCGGGGCGCCCCGCGTCCGGCCTGCTGCGGCACGGCGCGGCAGCCGCAAGCGGGCGCGAGCGCGCGGGAGCGGCAAGCTCCGATTCCTGCGCGGCCTGAAGCGGCTGTGGCCGCGCGCACGAGCGCGCCGGCGCGCCTGGCGACTCTTCCGGGGTGCCTCCGGACTCGTTCAGCTCGTTGCGCTCTGCGCGGTCTGTGGGACCGCCGCTCTCGCAGTAAACGGGGTCTATCAAGTGCTGCGCAAGCCGACGGAGCTCCTCTTCCCGGTGAGCGGCACGCTCGCAAAGCTGCCCGCCGAAACCTGGCGCGATTACGGGTCGCTGTTCCGCCGTTATGCGACGCGCCGGCTGTCGCCCGAATTCCTCGCGGCACTCGCGCAGGTCGAGGGCTCGGGCAACCCGATCGCTCGCACCGACTGGCGCTGGTCCTGGAGGCCGCACTTCTTCGAGCTCTACCGCCCCGCCTCGAGCGCGGTCGGCATGTACCAGATCACGGACGGCACGTTCGCGCAGGCCCGCCACTATTGCATCCGCGATCACGTCGTCCTCAGCGATCACGTGGTCCTCGGCGCGGTGGGCGCGGCTCGTCGCTGCTGGCTCAACGGTCTTTATTTCCGGGTCATCCCCAGCGATGCCGTCGAGCTCACATCCGCCTATCTCGACGCCCGAGTCGAGAGCACACTGGCGCAGGCGGGGATCGGATCGGTCACATCGCGGCAAGCCGAGCGTCTCGCGGCCGTGATCCACCTGTGCGGTGCCGGGGCTGGCGAGGCATACGTCATTCGCGGTTTGCGCTTCCGCGCCGGGGAGCGCTGCGGCGAGGAGGACCCGCGCTCGTATGTCGCGCGCGTCGAGGCCATGCGGGAGGTGTTCGCCCGCCTCGCCGCGCACGGCTGAGCCGCGGCCGGGCAGTCGAACGGAGCGTGCCATGGACCTTGCCGACCTTTCCCCAGCACAGCGAGCGGCGCGTTACGCGCTCATCACTTCTCTCGCCGGGCTCGGCGTGTGGATGCTGTGGCGCTTCGTGCCCGCGCTTTGCTGGGCCGTCGTGCTCGGGATCGCGACCTCGACGCTCTACGATCGGTGGATGGCGCGCTTTCGCGGGAAGCATCGGCGCGCCTGGGCCGCCGCGACCTTCACCTTGCTCATGGGTATCGTCCTCATCGCCCCGCTCATCTACGCGGGCGCGCTCGCCGTGAGCGAAGCGATCTCGCTCGCCCGCTCATTCATAGAAGCCGCGCGGAACGGCCCGCCCTCGCTGCCGCCCTGGATCGTGGCGATCCCGTGGCTCGGCGACTGGTTTCGCGGGGGCTGGAACGACCTGTTCACGAACGGCAGCTTCGCGATGGGGACCTTCTCGCATGCGCGGCCGACCCTCCTCGAATGGACGCGGCTCGTCGGAGTGCAGGTCGTGCGCCGGGTGGTGACGCTCGTGTTCACCCTGCTCACGCTGTTCTTCGTTTATCTCTATCGTGACGAGCTGCGCGACGATGTGATGCGCGCGAGTCACCGCCTCTTCGGCGTGTCGGTCGACCGACTGCTCGTGAGAGCGGTGGCGGCCATCCGAGCGACCGTCGATGGGATCGTGCTCGTGGCCGTCGCCGAGGGGGCGATCATGGGAGTGGTTTACGGGCTCACCGGCGTCTCCCATCCCGTGCTGCTCGGGACCGTCACGGGAGCGTTCGCGATGATTCCATTCGCCGCGCCGATCGTTTTCGGGCTGGTCACCGTGGTGCTGGTGCTGCAGGGCACCCTCGGTGCGGCGATCACCGTGGCGGCGGTCGGCATCGCGATGCTGTTCATCGCCGATCATTTCGTGCGGCCAGGGATCATCGGGGGCGCCGCCCGGCTGCCGTTCCTGTGGGTGCTGCTCGGCCTTCTCGGCGGCGTCGAGAGCTTCGGTCTGCTCGGTGTTTTTCTGGGGCCCGCGCTCATGGCCGCGCTCGTTGCGATCTGGCGCGGCTGGGTCAGCGAGACCGACCGTGACTCCACGGCCGGCCGCAAGTTCCAGGCGTAGCTGTAGGGTCAGTTGACATCCATGCGCATGGATGTCAACACGCCCGCCCGGGGCGCCGCGGGCACGAATCGCGCTGGCGTTCAGGAGCGTATGCTCCCCATAAGAGACGACGCTTGAGAAGAGGAGCGCCATGAGCGCCGCCGACATACGTGACCTCGACGCATCCGGCACCGAGCGACCCGCGGGCACCGTGCTCGGGGCATTCCATGCGCTACGCGAGTACCTCGCTCAGCAGATCATCGGACAGGAGCGGCTCGTGGAGCGGCTGCTCGGGGTGCTGCTGGCCGATGGCCATCTGCTGGTCGAAGGACCGCCGGGCCTCGCGAAGACGCGCGCCATCAAAGCGCTCGCGCAGGCGCTCGAGGCGGATTTCCAGCGCGTGCAGTTCACGCCGGATCTGCTGCCGGCGGACCTCACCGGCTCCGACGTGTATCGGCCCGAAGAAGGTGGCTTTCACTTCCAGCGCGGACCGCTGTTCCACAACCTCATCCTGGCGGATGAGATCAACCGCGCACCGGCCAAGGTGCAGTCAGCGCTCCTCGAAGCCATGGCGGAGCGCCAGGTGAGTGTCGGTGCGGCAAGCTATCGCCTGCCGCAGCTGTTCCTCGTGATGGCGACGCAGAATCCGATCGAGCAGGAGGGCACCTACCCTTTGCC
>JBOHZR010000127.1:0-17389 GCA_050738595.1 Steroidobacteraceae bacterium
CGCCGGTACCACTGGCTGTCCGAAGGGCTCGCGAGCTTTCTCGACTCCCCGCACGCTGCGATCGAGGGCGTCAATCAGGGCCGGATTCTCAATCTCGCCGACGCGCGCGCGCGGGCGAGCCGCGCGGCCGGACTCGAGCTCGTGCGCAACGGACCTGATCGGACGCTCTCGGTGCTGCGGCGGCTTCAGTCGGGGCAGGGGCGCACGCTCAGTCTCGTTGAGGAAGACGACGCGCCGCCGGCTGCCGGCGTGGTGCGCGCCGCGCCAGTCCTGGAGCCGGCGCCCGCGCCAGCGCCACGACCGGCGCGAGCGTCGCTGCAATATCCGCAAGCGCCGCTGCCGCATCTGTCCATGCCGACCCGGCACGAGGTGCTCGCCTCCGACGTGGTATTGCGCCGCCTGCACGGCGCGCTCGCAGCCGCGGCCGATCGCGGACCGAAGGACTTCGCCGATCTTCTGCTCACGCCCGGCGTCGGCGCGCGCACCGTGGCCGCTCTGGCGCTGGTGGCCGAAGTCATCCATGGCGCCCCATCGCGCTTCACCGATCCGGCTCGATTCTCACTCGCGCATGGCGGCAAGGATGGACATCCCTTCCCGGTGCCTCTCCACGTCTACGATGAGACACTGCGCGTGCTCAAACGGGCCGTCACTCACGCGAGGCTCGGACGCTCGGACACGCTCGATGCCTTGCAGCGCCTCGATGCGCAGGCGCGGCGCCTCGAACGTTGGGCATGCGGTCCGAGCTTCGAGTCCTTCATCGAACGTGAGCGCGCGCGAGCGCCCGCATTCGGGGGACGCACGGTCTGAGCAAGCCGCTCCGCGTTTCCGTTGCGATCGTGGGGGGCGGCCCTGTGGGCCTATGCCTCGCCATGGATCTCGCTTGGCGCGGCATCGACTGTCTGATCATCGAGCGGCGGCGGGCCGGCGAGCCGCCGAGCGTCAAATGCAACCACGTCTCCTCCCGCACCATGGAGGCGTTCAGGCGCCTGGGCTTCGCCGATGAAGTGCGCGCCGCCGGCCTTCCCGACGACTACCCGCATGACGTCGTACTGAGGACTCGCGCAACCGGCCACGAGCTCACTCGCATCCACATTCCTTGCCGGCGCGATCGGTTCACCGACACCTCCGGGCCCGACGGCTGGTGGCCCACTCCCGAGCCGCCACACCGCATCAATCAGCTGTTTCTCGAGCCGGTGCTGTTCAGGAACGCGGTGGCCATGCCCCGCCTCACGATCGTCAATCGCAACGAGTTCGTCGGATTCGAGCAAGATGACGACGGGGTGAGCGTCCGCTCCCGCGACCTTGAAACCGGTGAGGAGCTGAGCGTCCGGGCGGCCTTCCTGGTCGGTTGCGAAGGTGGCCGCTCGATCGTTCGGCGTGAGATCGGCGCGAAGCTCGAGGGGGACGAGATCGTCCAGCGCGTGCAGTCGAGCTACGTTCGCGCCCCCGATCTGATCCGCCGCGTCACGAAGCCCGACGCCTGGATGAGCTACCTCTACAACCCGGATCGCGCGGGCAACCTGATCGCGATCGACGGCCGGGCGACCTGGCTCATTCACAATTACCTCCTGCCGCATGAAGCAGGCTTCGAGACGGTCGACCGTGACCGTTGCATACGGACCCTGCTCGGCGTCGGATCCGATTTCCATTACGAGCTGCTTGGCACGGAGGACTGGATCGGTCGGCGTCTCGTTGCGGATCGCTTCCGCGATCGCCGGGCATTCATCTGCGGAGATTCGGCGCATCTGTGGGTGCCTTATGCTGGCTACGGCATGAACGCGGGAATCGCGGATGCGATGAATCTGTCGTGGATGCTGGCGGCGCATTTGAAGGGGTGGGCCCCGCAAGCGATTCTCGATCCCTACGAGCGCGAACGACAGCCGATCACCGAGCAGGTCTCGCGATTTGCCATGGGCCATGCCGAGGGTGCGATCCGCGAGCGCACGAGCGTGCCGGCTTACCTGGAGGACGACACGGAGGACGGGCGACTCGCGCGTCGCGAGGTCGGCGAAGCGGCATACCGGCTGCACGTACAACAATTCGCCTGCGCCGGCCTCAATTACGGCTACTTCTATTCCCGCTCGCCGATCATCTCCTACGATGGCGAGCCGCCGCCGCTCTACACGATGCATGACTACACGCCCTCGACCGTGCCGGGGTGCCGGACACCCCACCTCTGGCTGCGTGACGGGCGCTCGCTCTACGATGCCATCGGGCCGGACTACACGCTGCTGCGATTCGATCGCCGCGCGGACCCATCCGTCCTCTTGAGTGCCGCAGCCGATGCCGGTGTGCCGCTCGCGCTGCTTGATGTCGAGGCGGATGAGATCCCGGACGCGTATCGCCATCGCTTGGTGTTGAACCGACCGGACGGGCACGTCGCCTGGCGGGGAGACGAACCGCCCGCCGCTGCTCGCGCACTGATCGAGCGCATTCGGGGCGGCGCGCGCGACTAGCCGGGACTGTATCCGCCGGGGTAAGCGAATTCTCCGAGGAAAGTGATCTTCGCCCCGCAGCGGCGGTCCACGAGGCCGAAGGAGCCCCAGCCGAACAGCCGACCGACGTTGCGCATCTTTTGCAGGTCGAGAAGCAGCGTGAGCTGGATCGGTTCGCTGCCGCGTGTGCAGATGAGATAGAGCTGCTCGGCGATCTTCCACATGCTCACCGCTTCGACTCCGACCTCCAGGGCGAGCTCCGGCGGGCTCAGCAGCCATTGCCAGACGATGGTCGCGGAGTTTACGTAGATATGCTCCAGTGCGGCCTCGCGGCTGTACTCGCAAACGAGGCGCTTGCCGAGCAGCTCGCGCGTCGTTTCGATGGGCTCGTAGGCGCCAAGGCGTCCGGCCAGTCTCGCAGGCATGAGCTGTTCGAGGAGATCGTGTTTTGCGGCCTCGACGATCTCGCTGGCGACCGACAGGGCTCGGCCGCGCCGGGTGTCCACGACATGCGACCACGCCATCCGACGGCCGATATGCACGTAGTCGACGAAAAACAGACCCGGCCGCACGTCCACGGCATCGTAGGGCCCCTCGCCGCTCGATGGCGCCGCGTGTCGAGTGGAGGAGGTCCACCGCACCTTCTCTGCGTCGAACGCCATGGTCAGGATCGCGCCGTCTTCATACTGCAGCTCGATCGTCCGATTCTCGAGAGCTTGGCTCGACGGCAGGCGGTTCGCAGCGATGTCCATGTCACGGCGAATCGGCGGCAAGGGTTCGATGGGTTTGAGCTGGCGCATCGCGCGAAGTCCCGTGCTATTCCCGGGCTGCAGCCTACCCTATTCCGATCCTATTCTGCCCTTCGACTTGGCGAATCCCCCAGCTGAGCCTAGACTGGCCGCGCAGGGGGCCATGAAGTACGTCTTTCTCGTCTGGTCGGGCCTATGGCGCAAGCGCACACGCGCCGCGCTCATCGTGCTGCAGGTCACCATCGCATTCACCCTGTTCGGCGTCCTGCAGGGCCTCGATACCGGCATCAAACACGCGATCGCCAGGACGCATGCCGACCGCATGTACGTCTTCAGCCGCGTGAGCAGCGGCGATTCGCTGCCGGTCGCGCTGGGTTCCCAGATTCAGCGCGTGCCCGGTGTATTGACGGTGACCTATGAGACCGGCCTCGGCGGGATATATCAGAATCCCAATCAGCAGGTCGCCGCAAACGCTGTCGAGGCGGCGAGCTTCGCGCGCGTTTTCTCCGAGGTCGTGATCCCGCCCACTGCGCTCCAAGCGCTCGTCCGCACCCGCACCGGAGCGATCGCGGGAGAGCAGCTGATGCGACGGTACGGCTGGAAGGTCGGCGAGCGCATACCCATCCAGTCCCCGCTGAGCCAGCGCGACGGCTCGAATACCTGGACGTTCGATATCGTCGGTACCTTCGCGGTTCCGGACAATCCCGACCAGGCGAATTACCTGATCGCCAACTACGACTATCTCAACGAGGCGCGCGGGACCAATCGCGACACGGTCAATGCCTTCGTCGTGCAAATCAATGATCCGAAGCGATCCGCGAGCATCGGCTACACCATCGATCAGCTGTTCGCCAACTCGCCGCACGAGACCCGCACCATGTCCGAGGCGAACCTGGTCTCCAATCAGGTCCAGCGCATCGGGGACATCGGTTTTCTCACCCACGCGGTCACCGCGGCGGCATTCTTCGCGCTGCTGTTCGCAACCGGCACGCTCATGATGCAGACCATTCGTGAGCGCACTCCCGAGCTCGCGGTCCTGAAGACGGTCGGGTTCGCGGACCGGCGCGTGATGTCCCTCATCCTCGCCGAGGCGCTGGTCTCGTGCGTCCTCGGCGCCTCGATAGGGCTCGGCATCGCGGCGCTGCTGCTGCCGCGCGCGCGGCAGCTCATCGGCCTGGGATACCTCCCCGGCATCGTGATCGCGGCGGGCTTCGCGTGCGCCATCGTTCTCGCGCTGCTGAGCGGTGCGATTCCGGCCTGGCGCGGGATGAGGCTCGAGGTCGCGACGGCCCTCGGACGGCGCTGAGACTCACGATGCGAAGCTTGAGAGAAACGGCAGCGCTCACCACCTTCGGGCTCCGTAGCATTCCGGCGCGCCTCGGCGCATCCCTCGTCACGGTGATCGGCATTCTGACCGTGGTGGCCGTGCTGGTCTCGCTGCTGTCCATGGGCGAGGGAGCCCAGCAGTGGGAGACGGGGCAATCGCGGCCCGATCGGGCGGTCGTGCTCAGCAAGGGTGCGTTGAGCGCCGGCGCAAGCAGTCTCACACGCGCGGAGATCGGAGTACTTTCTCACGAGCCGGGCGTGAAGAGGGGCGCGGACGGCACTCCGCTCGTCACCACCGGCCGCATGCTTGGGGTTGACGTCGTCACGAAGGCGAACGCGCGCAGTACCCTCTACCTCGTCGGCCAGACGAATCACCACGTGTATCCTGAGATTCACGTACTCGCGGGTCACTGGCCGAGACCGGGTTTGCACGAGCTCGCCGTGAGCAAGGTGGCGCAGCGGCTCGATAAGGACGTCGAGATCGGCGATACGATCCATCTGCGCGGCTCGGACTGGAAGATCGTGGGCGTGTTCGAGGATGCCAAGGGCGTGTTCGAGCAGGTGTTGTTCGGCGACGGGGACACGGTGCTCTCCGCGTTCCACCAGAATACCTACCAGCAGATGACCGTGATGCTGGATTCACCGGCGGCATACTCTCGGTTCAAGCAGGCAGTGCTCGCCGACCCCTCGCTCAAGGTGGACGTGTTCACCGAGGCCGAGAATCGCGAGACGACGTTCAAGGGATTGCGGGGCCTGCTCGATTTCGTGAGCTATTTCATCGGCACTCTGATGGCGATGGGTGCCGTCTGCGCCGCGCTCTCGAGCCTCTACGCCTCCGTCGATGCACGGGGTCGGGAGATCGCCACGCTCCGCGCGATGGGATTCCACTCCGGTCCGGTGCTCGCCTCGGTGCTCATCGAGGGAATGCTGCTCGCGCTCGGCGCCGGGATCGTCGGTGCGTTCATCGCATGGACCGTCTTCAATGGCCGGGTGATCAACGCGGAGAACCTCACCTTCCCCCTCGTCGTGAGCCCGCATCTCATCGTGATCAGCATCGTCTGGGCGCTCGCGATCGGCCTCATCGGCGGCCTATTGCCCGCAATGCGCGCGGCACGCCTCCCGGTCGCCTCGGCACTGAGCGAGACTTAGCCGTCCACTGTTCAACGAAGCAAGACGACGTGAACGCCTAAGCTTTCATAGGTCGGCGCCGCCCTGCGATCGCAGGTTATCAAATCCGCCGAGTGCGCGACTGCTGTGGCGCCAACGAGCGCATCGTAGGCCGCCCCGCCCGTGATGCGGCGCTCCGGCAGCTCGAAAACGAATTCCCTATAAGCACGACCATCCAGCCGAAGGTACGGTTCGGTGAAGCGCAATCGGAGGAAATCGCCCACGACCTCGCCGGTGCTGCGATGTGGCGCAGGCAACCGCGTCAGCACGGAATAGGTCTCGAGGGCGCAGTGGTCGATCAGGCGAGCGCCATCATCCAACGCTAAACGCGCCGGATCGTGGTACTCGTGCCACGATGCAAACGCGGCGACAACCACGCTGGTGTCGACCGCCCTCACCGGCGGACACGCTCGAGCGCATCACGCACCTCCGCTGCGGTGAGAATTGGCAACTCTGTTTCGGGGACGGCGACGACGCCCTTTCCGCGCCTTCGCAGCGTCATCGCAGTGGCGGCAATCTCGATTTCGAGCCGCCCGTCTCCGGCGCGAATCTCGAGCGCCTGTCCCGGCTTAAGATCGAACGCCTGGCGCAACGCTTTTGGCACGACGATCCGGCCGGCCGCGTCTATGGTGGTTTTCATGGCATGAAAATACCATCTCTCATGGTAGGCGGCAACCAATTCAGCGTAATCCAATGCAGCCTCATTCCGGCAACATGATCTGCCCGTCAATTTTGAAGGTTCCGCTCACGGACGGCGCTCCCGTGCCGGGCTGACCACCGCCAACGGACACCGAGTATTCGCCCTGCGCGACGATGATGTCGCCGGCTGCAGTGACCATGCTGAGATCGCGCCGCTTCAGGTGAAAGGTGACCCGGCGGCTCGCGCCCGGTGCGAGGTGAACGCGTTGGAAACCGCGCAATGCGCGCAGCGGTGCGCCGGAAACATCGGGAAACGACAGATACAGCTGCACGACCTCATCGCCCGCGACCTTGCCGGTATTCGTCACGGTCGTCGCGACGGCGAGCGGCGCGCCCGCCTCGAGCGGTGCCTCCGGCACAGCGAGGTCGCGGTATTTGAATGTCGTATAGCTCAGGCCATAGCCGAAGGGCCAGAGCGGCTCGCCCGTGAAGTAGCGGTAGGTTCGCCCCTTCATCGAGTACGCCTCGAATGGAGGCAGCTGATGCACGTCCTTGTAGAACGTGACCGGCAGGCGCCCGCCGGGATCGTTCTTTCCGCTCAGCGTTTCGGCTATTGCGGCCCCGCCCTCCTCACCCGAATACCAGGATTCGAGAATGGCGTCCGCGTGCGCCTTCTCCCAGTTGACGCCGAGCGCGCTGCCGTTCATGAGCACCACGATGAGCGGCTTGTGGGCCGATGCGACCGCCTCGACGAGGTCCTCCTCGGGCTTCGGTAGATCGAGGCTGGTCCGATCACCGCCCGCAAAGCCTGGCAGATCGATCCGCATCTCCTCCCCTTCGAGGCGACTCGTGATCCCCACGACGGCAATGACCACGTCCGCCTGCCTCGCGGCGGCGAGCGCGGCGGGGTCGGGCGCCGTGTCCGCCGGATAGACGGGAGGGGCGCGGCCTGCCTTGTCGCCGTTCGCGAGGAAGGCGGTTCCGGGAACGTACGTGATCTTCGCGCCGGGAAACTCGGCCCGCATCCCCTCGAGGACGCTGACCGTGTGCGTCGGGGTGCCGTTATAGTTCCCGAGGAGCACGCGAGTCTGATCCGCGAGCGGCCCGACGATCGCAATGCGCTTGACGGAGCGGAGCGGCAGCACGCCGTCGTTCTTCAGCAGCACCATCGACTCGTCGGCCAAGCGGCGGGCGAGCGCGCGATGCGCGGGGCTGTCGAGCTGCCGCTCGTCGATATGCAGATACGGCACGCTCGAGGGCGGATCGAACATTCCGAGACGAATGCGGGCCGTGAAGAGCCGAACGAGCGCGCGGTCGATCGCGCTCTCGGGGAGATAGCCTTGCTGCACGGCCTCGACGTACGGCTTGTAATCGTGGTCGTCCGTCACTTTGCGGCGACCGTCGATGCATTCGTTGTCCACGCCGCGCTCGAGCGCGATGGCGGAGGCTTGCGGCTGGGTCGGCCGGTACTGATGGCCCGAGAACACGTCGCGGACGGCGCCGCAATCCGAGACCACATAACCCTGGAACTGCCACGCGCCGCGCAGCGTATGCTGCAGCAGGAACTCGTTGGCGCACGCCGGCTCGCCGTTGATCGCGTTGTACGCGCACATCACCGATCCCGCGTGGCCCTCGACGATCGCGGCCCGAAAGGCAGGCAGATACGTGTCCTCCTCGTCGTGTTTGCTCACGTCGACATCCGCGAAGTGGCGTGTCGGCTCGGGCCCGCTGTGCACGTCGAAGTGCTTCGGTGTCGCAATCACCCGGTAGTCATGCGGATCGTTCCCCTGCATCCCCGTGACGAAGGCAACGGCCATCCGCGCGGTGAGGAAGGGGTCCTCGCCGTAGGTCTCCTGACCGCGGCCCCAGCGCGGGTCACGGAAGATATTGACGTTCGGCGCCCAGAAGTCGAGACCCTCGAAAATATTGGAATGGCCGGCGCGCTCATCCTGGGTGTGCTTGATCCGTCCTTCGACGCCGATCGCCGTGGCCATCTCGTGAATACGTGGCAGGTCGAAAGTAGCCGCGAGCCCGATGGGCTCGGGAAACTCGGTGACTCCTTGGGCGATGACACCGTGAAGTGCCTCGCTCCACCAGTCGTAAGCGGGCACACCGAGGCGCGGAATGGCGCGGGCCTGATTGACGAGCTGCGAGGCCTTCTCTTCGAGCGTCATGCGATGGACGAGATCGGCGGCGCGCTCCTCCGGGGAGAGGTTCGGATCGAGGTAAGGCGGCCTCGCCGCATCGTGCGTCCCGTGCGACGCGTCGTGCGCCCCCTGCGCCGTATCTCGCGGCGTCTGCGCCGCACCCTGCGCCATCGCGGCACCAACCCAGAAAGTCAGGCTCGCCAAGAGAATCGCGACTCGGTCGTAGCGCCGCGCGTCCCGGTGGTCAACGGCGGGCCGCCTCATTTCAGATTCGACGCCAGCTCGGGTGAAGGGGCCCGTGGTCGCAGAATCTTCGCGGCCAGTGCATGCCCCAAGCCGATCGCGATGAGCCCGACGAGCAGGTGCACCGCTTGCACGACCCAGTGCAAGGAGCCAGGCATGAGCCGCAGCTGCTCCATGCCAAAGATCGGCACGATAACTCCCCAGACGAACACGACGGCGGCGAGCGCGTAGGCTCTGCGCGCGAAGAGTGCCAGCCCCGCGAGGAGCCACATGCACAGAACGAAGATCCCGCCGAGCAACATGTGAAGCGGCAGCAGTGACAGTGCTTGGCCGATCCAGAAGAGAACACCGAGCACGATGAGAGCGATGCCGAGAAGGCTCAGGATCACTCGCGTTGTGATGACAATGGCTTTCATCAAAACTCCTTACACTGTCCGCGTTGCGATCGCCGGCGCGACGGAGGCCGCCCGCCGCGCAGGGAACAGCGTCGCACCGAACCCGATGAGCCAGAGCGACGCCACACCGAAGGCGAGATAATAGAGCGGCAGCCGCGGCAGCTCGAACATTACGCTCAACTCGGCGCCGAGGGCGAGCGCGAGCACACATCCGACCAGCACCCCCGCCGTGCAGAGGAGCCAGTTCTCCACGAGGAAGTATCTCAGGATGTGCCGCCGCCGCGCGCCGATCGCGCGCCGCGTGCCGATCTGCCGCGTGCGGGTCGTGACGTTGAAGGCCGCGAGACCGAAGATGCCGATCGCCGTCACCGCGAGAACCAGGAAAGCGACCACCCCGAGAATGATCGAGCTCGATTTGAGGTAGCTGCGCGTATTCGCGGCGGTCTCATCCAGCGTCTCCATGTGCGCGATGAAGCGTGCGGGCACGCGATCCGCCAGGGAGTGCTCCACCTGCGCCATGATTTGCGCCTGCCTCCCCGGTTGCGTGCGTACCAAATACAGAGCGGTGGGACCGGAGGGGATACCGGGGACGAAAACCACGCTTTGACTGAAGTCGGCGGCGGGGCCGCCCATCGGCGCCGCCTGCATGCGCTCGACGATCCCGACGATCTTGGCCGATTTGTCGATCAGCCCGGTATAGAGCGTCTTGCCGAGCGCATCGCCTTTCGGAAAGAGCTTGTTGGCAAGGACCTGCGTGATCGCGACCTCCGGCGCCCAGTGAGCGATCGTGCTCATCGGATCGGGCTGCACGCTCGTCGCATCGGCATGCGGTGCGCGGCCCTCGATGAGGTGTAATCCCAGCGCATCGAGACCGCGATCCGTCATGAGCATGACCCTGCCCCCCACGCTGCGCACATTGACGCCGGGTACGCTCGAGTACGGCAGTCCATAGCCCGAATAGGTCTGCGGCAGAGTCAGGGTCGCCGCCGCGGCGACGACGCCTGGGAGCCCATTGAGGTAGGCAAGATCAGAGCGCACCGCCGTCGACTGGTCGTAGTCCTTGCCGAACCCCTGGCTCACGACCCAAAAGATGTCGTGCAGATCGATGCCGGTCGGCTGCCGGTAGACTTCGATGCGACCGGCCACCAGGTAAGCGATGTTCACGAGCACCGCCAGCGCGATCGCGATCTGCACCGAGATCAGAATGGGGCCGGTGCGGCTGCGCCAGAGGGCCTTGAGCAGGGCTCGAATCTCCATCGTGCCGCCCTCACTGCGCCTTGAGGAAGCGCGCGGGCGCCAGCCGGCCGATGCGCCACGCCGGATACATTCCCGCCAGGATGCCGGCCACCACCGAAACGAGTCCCGCCGCGAGCAGCATCGTCACGTCCATGTGCGAGAGCGACTGCGCGAGCGCGAGATGCGCCGGGTTGTCGTCGAACGCGGGCCTGTAGGTGAGCACGCGGATCGCCGTGAGGCCGAGCCAGGACAGAAGGGTCCCGCACACCCCGCCGACGATGCCGACGACCACCACTTCGGTGAGATGCTGCCGGACGATGTCGCGGCGGCTCGCGCCGAGTGCCCGGCGCAGGCCCGTGACCGGCGCGGCGCTCAGGAATTTCGCGAGCATCAGGCCGAGGGTATTGAGGATGCATACCGCGAGAAACAGTCCCGCGAGCCCCAGCTGCAGGCGGTTCTCCGCCCCGATCACGTCGTTCATGGCGAGCCAGGTGCTCACGTTGACGATCCGATTGTTGAGCGGCCGGGGGAAGCGGCCGTACTGCTTCTGATCGCGCACGTAGTTGTCGACGAACGACTGGAAGCGCTGTCGCTGCGCAGCCTTCGGCATCTCGACCCAGTACTCGATCCAGACGCAATCCTGCGTGAGCGTATCTTTGAAACCCCCGATCTTCGCGTCCGGCGTCACACACGAAATGATGCCCGCGTTCGGCAGCTGCAGCGCGGTCGTCCAGCCGAACGGCATGTAGAGGTCCTCCGGAAGACCGAAGCTGTCGAGCGGCAGGTCGTAGAACTTCGGTTCCGGCATCCAGTTGTCGATGACGCCGAGGACACGGAACTGGTGCCCATTCAACGTCACGAGCTTCCCGACGCTGTTCGCACCCGCGAAGAGTTTGTCGTTCAGATGCCGGCTGAGCACCACGACCGGATCGGGCCCCTCATCCGCCGAGCGCGTCCAGCCCGACCCGTAGAGGAACGGCACGTCGAACATCGGAAAGAAGTCCGCTGTCGTCACGCGCATCGATGCGCCGAACGGCTTCAGGCCGCGCTTTCCCGGCTCGACGATCGTTTGAGACCGGAACATCATCACACTGCGCGTGGGGATGTTCGATTGATAGAGCGCCTTCGCGTCCCGGTAGGTGACCAGGAACGGCGGATACTCCGGATGCGGCCCTTGCTGCTGGCCACTGCGATCGATCCCGCGGTTGTCGAGCGTGACCGCGAACAGCTGATCGGACTTCCACCAGATCGGATTGCCCGCGCGTGCGTGATAGAGCGTCAAGGCCACCATTGCCGCACCGATTCCGCAGGCGATCGCGCCAGCGGTGAGCGCGGTGAGCACCGGCGTGCGCCGCATGCTGCGCAGGGCGAGCCGCAGATCGTGAAGTAGCATGAATCGGGTCTTGTAGCGCCGGCCGCCTGCTCACACCGTCCGAGTCGCGATCGCCGGTGCGACCGACGCCGCCCTGCGTGCCGGCAGAAGCGTCGCGCCGAGGCCGATGAGCCAGAGCGCCGCGACGCCGAACGCAAGATAATACAGCGGCAGCCGCGGCAGCTGGAGCATCACGCTCAGCTGCACGCCGAGAGCGAGCGCGAGCACGCATCCGACCAGCGCGCCGGCCGTGCAGAGGAGCCAGTTCTCAACGAGAAAGTATCTCAATATATGCCGTCGCCGCGCGCCAAGCGCGCGCCGAGTGCCGATCTGGCGCGTGCGGGTTGTCACATTGAAGGCCGCGAGACCGAAGATGCCGATCGCCGTGACGGCGAGTACGAGTACTGCGACGGCACCGAGGATGATCGAGCTCGCGCGCAGGCCGCTGCGCGAGTCCGACGCGGTCTGCGCGAGCGTTTCCATATGCGCGATGTAGCGTCCGGACACCTTACCCGCGAGCGATTGCTCCACCTGCGCCATGACTTGCGCCTGGCGGCCGGGCTTCGTGCGCACCAGATAGAGGGCCTCTGGACCGGCTGGCACGCCGGGAACGAACACCACGCTCTCCAGGAGGTCTGCGAAAGGACCGGATGCGGGCGCCGTCTGCATTCGCTCGACGATGCCGACGATCTTCGCGCCGCGATTGATGAGGCCAGCGTACAGCGTCTTGCCGAGCGCGTCCCCTTGCGGGAAAAGCTTGTGCGCGAGAGTCTGGGTGATGGCGACCTCGGGCGCCCACCGGGCAAGCGCACTCTGCCGGTCGGGAGGCGCCGAGGTCGCATCCGAATGCGGTGCGTGACCCGCGATGAGCCGCACGCCTAACGCGTCGAGCCCGCGGTCCGTCATGAGCAACACAGTTCCGTTCACCTTCGGCGCTTTGATGCCGGGCACCGTCGAGAACGGCAGCGTGACCAACTGAAATGCCTGCGGAAGCGTCGCGGCCGCTGCGGCGGCCACGACGCCCGGGAGCCCATTCAGATAGGCGAGATCCGTGCGCAGGGCGACGGATTGATCGTAGTTCGATGCGAACCCTTGGCTCTGTACCCAGAAGATGTTGCTCACGTCGATGCCCGTCGGCCGGCGATAGGTTTCGATTGCTCCCGCCACGATGTAGGCGACGTTGACGAGAACCGCGAGTGCAATCGCGACCTGCGCGGCGATCAGTACAGGCCCCGCGCGGCTGCGCCACAAGGCTTTGAGCAGAGCTCGGATTTCCACGCTGCCGCCCTCACTGCGCCTTGAGAAAGAGCGCGGGCGCCAGCCGTCCGATGCGCCACGCGGGATAGATCCCCGCCAGGATGCCGGTCACTACCGAGATCGCCACCGCGGCGAGCAGCATCGTCACGTCCATGTGCGACAGCGACTGCGCGAGCGCCAGGTGAGCCGGGTTGTCATCCTGGGCCGGCACGTACGTGAGCACCCGGACCGCCCACAGGCCGACCCAGGACAGCACGATGCCGCACACCCCGCCCAGGATGCCGACGAGGATGACCTCGATCAGATGCTGCCGCATGATGTCGCGTCGGCTCGCCCCGAGCGCCCGGCGCAGCCCTGTGACCGGCGCTCCGCCCAGGAACTTCGCCAGCATGAGACCCAGGGTGTTGAGGATGCACACCGCGAGGAACAGGCCCCCGAGACCGACCAGCAGCCGGCTCCCATCGCCCACGACATCATTCATGGCGAGCCAGGTCGGTACGTTCACGATCCGATTGTTGAGCGGCCGGGGAAAGCGCCCGTAGCCCTTCTGGTCGCGCACGTAGTTGTCGACGAATGCTTGGAACCGCTGGCGCTGCTGCACGGTCGGCATCTCGACCCAGTACTCGAGCCAGTTGCAGTCCTGACTGAGCAGAGCCTCGAACGAACCGGTCTTCGCAGTTCCCGTACACCACACGTTGCCCGCGACCGGCAGCTTGAGCGCCGTCAACCAGCCGAAGGGCATGTAGAGGTCCTCGGGAATGTTGAAGCTGCCCTGACTGAGATCGTAGAACTTCGGCTGCGGCATCCAGTTGTCGATCACGCCGATCACGCGAAATTGCTTCCCGCTCAGCGTCACGAGCTTGCCGACGCTGTTCGCGCCGCCGAAGAGCTTCTCGTTGAGGTGCCGGCCGAGTACCACGACAGGGTTCGGACCGTCATCGGCCGAGCGTGTCCAGCCCGTCCCATAGAGAAACGGCACATCGAACATCGGGAAGAAATCGGCCGTCGTCACCCGCACCGTCGCGCTGAATGGCTTCAGCCCCGGCCGGTCGGGCTCGACGACGCGCATCGAGCGGAACATTCGCACGCTCCGCGTGGGAATGTTGGATTGATAGAGCGCCTTCGCATCCCGATAGGTCATCAGGAAGGGCGGATACTCGGGGTGCGCGGCGAAGCGGTCGTCCGAGTGATCGGCATCGCGGTTGTCGAGCGTGACCGCGAAGAGCTGGTCCGCCTTCCACCAGATCGGGTGCCCCGCGCGCGCGTGATACAGCGTCAGAGCGACCATTGCCGCGCCGATTCCGCACGCGATAGCCCCGGCCGTGAGCGCCGTGAGTCCCGGTGTGCGCACGAGGCTGCGCAGCGCCAGGCGCAGGTCATGGAGCAGCATGAACCGGGTCATGGAGCGCGCCTCCGCTCGCCCGCTCAAACGCCGCTGGGAGCCGCTGCGGCGAGAGGTTCCTGCAGCCCGCTGCGCCGCCGCTCCGAGACTTCTCCGTCGGTGATCTCGATGTGGCACCGCGCCCGCCCGGCGAGCTCCGGATTGTGGGTGACCATCACGATCATGGTGCCCCCGGCGTTGATCTCTTCGAGCAGATCCATGATCTGGCCCGACATCTCGGTGTCGAGATTGCCCGTGGGCTCGTCCGCGAGGATGACGCGAGGCTCGCCCGCCACGGCCCGAGCGATCGCGACGCGCTGCTGCTGTCCGCCCGACAGCTGCGCCGGCAGATGTCGCATGCGTGAGGCCAGCCCCACGCGCTCGAGCGCCTGCGTGATGCGCCGATGACGCTCCGCGCGCGGCATTCGCCGGTAGTTGAGCGGCACCTCGACGTTGTCGTACACGTCGAAATCCGGAATGAGATTGAAGCTCTGGAAGACGAAGCCGAGCTTCTCGTTGCGGATGCGCGAGCGCTGATCGTCCTTCAGAGCGCCCACGTCCTCCTCCTCGAGGAGGTACTTGCCCGAGGAAGCCTCCTCGAGCAGCCCGAGCACGTTGAGGAGCGTCGTCTTGCCCGATCCGGACCGTCCGGTAATGGCCACGAACTCGCCAGCCTCGAGGCGCAAGCTGACGTTGCGCAACGCGCGGGTCTCGACCAGGTCGGTGCGAAAACTCTTGCCGATATCCTGAAGCTCGATCACGCTCGCTCCTCCCCTCGGTGCGTACGCCCTCGATGGGCGCACCGCGCCTGATGTGCCTTCAGTTCAGCCTTCAGTTCGTGAGCCGCACCAGCGGCGCATCGTTGAAATCCGACACGCTCGAGACGACGATGTGCTCACCGGACGCGAGGCCGCTGCGAATCTCCACCGCGCTCACACTCATGTCCCCGAGCTTAACGGGCGTGCGGCGGGCGAGATCGCCGTCCACCACGTAGGCGACCGATCCGGCATCGACGAACGAGCCGCGCTCGACCTGCAGCACGTTCTGCCGCTCGTCGAAGATGATGCGCACGTTCACCCGCTGGTTCTGCCGCAGCCCGCGGGGCGGCGTCCCGCGGAACCGCACGCGCCCCTTCACCTCGCTGTCCTCGACTTCGGGCGATACGGCGGTGACGCTGCCCTTGTAGGTGTGGCCGCCGTAGGAAATCTCCGCCGGCAGATCGAGCGCGAGATCGGTGGCGTAGGACTCCGGTACCCGAAATTCGACCTCGAGCGAGGAGAGATCGACGACCGTGAGGAGCGCTGCGTTCTCGGCGACGGTCGCCTTCTGATCGACGGCGAGCGTTCCGACCATGCCGCGCACCGGCGAACGCACCGTCAGATCGGAGACCTCGCGGGCGAGATTCTCGACGACGAGCTTCTGGCGATCGCGCTCGAGACGCTTGGTCTTCAAATCGTACTCGAGACTTTCGGCGTTGAGCTTCGCGTTCGCGAGCGCCTGTTGATAGGCGAGCTTCGCATTGGCCAGATCATCGCCCGCTTTCGCAAAGTCGCGCTCCGGCCAGACTCCTTCCCGGTATGCCGTCCCCAGGCGGTTGTACTCACGCTGCGCCGCGCGAATCGCCACTTGAGCGAGATCGGCCTGCTCGCGGTCCGCGAGCTCCTGCTTCCTCAAGTCGATTTCCTGCCGTCCGAGGGCGACATCGAGGCTGTCGAGCGTCGCCCGCTCCTGGGTGTAGCTGTTGACGAGCGCCGGGCTGTCGAGCACTGCAAGAACCTGTCCCTTCTGAACTGCATCTCCGGCCCGAACGCCGAAGGCGATCGTGCCGGTCGAGACCGCGTACAGAGTGGGACTGTTGGCCGTGATGACCGTTCCCTCGGCGGCGACATCACGGATGAAGGGGCCGACCGTCACCTGCGCGATGCGCAGCCGCTCGCGCGAGAAAACATGCCCGGTGGTGACCCACGATCTGACCGCCCAGGTCGCACCCGCAAGGAGTACCGCCGCGAGCAGCGCGCCTGCGATCACGAAGCGCCTGCGCTTGCGCCGCTGCGGACCCGGATCGAGGGATATGTCGGTACCGGAGGTATCGCGGATGAAGCGGCGACCGACGATATCGCTGGTCCGCTCCCGAAGCGAGGGCGTGGTATGCGTCGGCTCCATCTCGAAAGACCGTCGAGCGCTCCCGCGCATAGCCAGCCCCGCGCTGCTTATGACATGTTCGGACCTCAGCGCCAAGCGCGGGTTCCAGCGCACGCATCATGCTGCGCTGCCGCAATTCTATCGCTTCGGAAGCTCGAACCAGAACACGCTACCCTCGCCGAGATGCGAATCGACACCCACTCGCCCCCGGCAGGTCTCGACGATCTTCTTGACCGTCGCGAGGCCCAGCCCGACTCCCGGCTGCTGCGTCCCTTCCAACCGGCGAAAGGGCTCGAACACCTTCCGCTCGGATCCCGGCGGCATTCCGGGCCCGTTATCCTCGACTTCGACGCGCACGAAATCACCGCGTTCCGCGACGCGAACCGTCACCGCCCGCGATTCGCGGCTGCCGCCGATCACGTACTTCACCGCATTGCCGAGCAGATTGAAAAGCACACTTTGAAGCGCACCGGGCGAGCACGCCACTGTGAGCGGCGCGAACGACTCGATTCGAAGGTCGACGCGCGCCGCCTCAGCGCGTGGCCGCACCTCTGCGACCACGTCGTCGAGCACTGGCGCCACCTCCGCGCCCACCGATGTCGCCCCGGCGCCCTGGCGTGCGAATTCGAGCAGGCCCTCGATCACGCGTTTCATGCGCTCGAGTTGCCGCAGGACGCTCTCCGAGACATCGTTGCGCGCGCTGGCACTTGCATCATAGTCTCCCCTCAGAGTCCTGCCCTGACCGCGCGACGCGCCGTTCCGGACGCCACTTGCACGGTCTCGGTCCTTGCGGACCTTTGAGCGGGTTCGCGGTTCATCGTGGGGCGGCACTGAAGGTCAACAACAGTTGCCTGCTGCTCCCCCTCTGCCACGCAGGCCACTCCCCGCGCGTCACTTCCG
>JBOHZR010000128.1:0-11337 GCA_050738595.1 Steroidobacteraceae bacterium
GACGTCGGCGTGAGCGGCGGGGTCTGGGGACGCGAGCGCGGCTACTGCCTGATGGTCGGCGGCGACGACGAGGCCGTGGGACGCCTCACTTCGGTGCTCGAAGCGCTCGCGCCCGGGCTCGACGCCGCCGTCCGCACGCCGGGCCGCGACGGCGACGCGTCGCCCGAGGAGCAGGGCTGGCTGCACTGCGGCCCCGCGGGCGCAGGCCATTTCGTGAAGATGGTCCACAACGGCATCGAGTACGGGCTGATGGCTGCCTATGCAGAGGGGCTCAACGTTCTCAGGCACGCGGACGCCGGCTTTCAAACACAGGTAGCGGACGCCGAGACCGCCCCGATCTCCGACCCGCGGCTCTTCCGGTATCGCCTCGATCTCGCGGCGATCACCGAAGTGTGGCGGCACGGCAGCATCATCAGCTCGCAGCTGCTCGATCTGACGGCCGCCGCGCTCGCGAACGATGGTGAGCTCGCCGGATTCGCCGGACGGGTCGCAGATTCCGGCGAGGGCCGCTGGACGCTTCAGGCCGCGATCGAGGAGGGAGTACCGGCTCACGTGCTCGCCGCCGCTCTGTTCAACCGCTACGAGTCGCGCGGCCGCGCCGAATTCGCGAGCAAGGTGCTCTCGGCGATGCGCCTCGGCTTCGGCGGCCACGAAGAGCGCTGAGCCGAAGACCACCGCGAGGACCCGCGCCATGCCCCAGCCCTCCGATGCCCTCGTCCTCTTCGGTGCCTCGGGCGATCTCTGCTACCGCAAGATCTATCCTGCGCTGTACCACCTCGTGGCGCACGGCCGGCTCAATGTCCCGGTGGTCGGCGTCGCGCGCGCCGGCTGGACGCGCGAGCAGCTCGTCGCACGCGTGAGCGACAGTCTCGAGAAATTCGTGCCGCAGGCGGATGAGAGCGCCGCCGGCAAGCTCGCCTCGCTCCTGCGATACGTCGACGGCGACTACCGCGAGAGCGCGACTTTTCGCGAGCTGCGCAAGAGCCTCGGCGACGCCGCACGGCCGCTGCACTACCTCGCGATCCCGCCGAGCATGTTCCCGGTCGTCGTGACCCAGCTCGGCGAGTCAAGCTCTGCCAGAGGCGCCCGCGTCGTAATCGAGAAGCCCTTCGGGCGCGACCTCCCCTCCGCGCTCGCGCTCAATACCACGCTGCATCAGGTGTTCGACGAGTCCGCGATCTTCCGCATCGACCACTACCTCGGCAAGGAGCCGGTGCAGAACATCCTTTATTTCCGTTTCGCGAACTCGTTCCTCGAGCCGATCTGGAACCGCAACTTCGTCGCGAGCGTGCAGATCACCATGGCCGAGAAGATCGGCGTCGCCGGACGCGGACGATTCTACGATGAGGCCGGCGCGATCCGTGACGTGATCCAGAATCACCTGCTGCAGATCATCGCCTTCCTCGCGATGGAGCCCCCGGTGCGCTTTGCGCGCGACGCGCTGCGGGACGAGAAGGTCAAGGTGTTCCGTGCCATGCGTCCGCTCGATCCCGGGCGCCTCGTGCGCGGCCAGTTCGACGGCTATCGCAAGGAGCCCGGTGTTGCCCCGGATTCGAGCGTCGAGACCTTCGCGGCCGTGCGGCTTGCGATCGACTCCTGGCGCTGGAGCGGCGTGCCGTTCTACGTGCGCGCGGGCAAGTGCCTGCCCGTCACGGCGACCGAGGTCGTCGTCGATCTGCGCGCACCGCCCGCGAACGTCTTCGGCTCACTTGCGCCCGCCTGTCCGAATTACATCCGCTTCCGTGTGGGCCCCGATGTGGCGATCGCGCTCGGCGCGCATGCGAAGCAGCCGGGCCCGGCGATGCAGGGTCGGGAGGTCGAGCTCTTCGTGAGCCGGCACGAGGCCGAGGAGATGGACGCGTACGAGCGGCTGATCGGCGATGCGATGGTCGGTGACGCCGTGCTCTTCGCGCGCGAGGACGAGGTGGAGGCAGCCTGGGCGGTGGTCGATCCGGTGCTGCGCGCACACACGCCGGTCTATGGGTACGCGCAGGGCAGCTGGGGCCCCGAGCAGGCGAACCCTCTCATCTCCGAGGGTCCCTGCAGCTGGCACAACCCCGGCGCCGACGCGCACACCTGGACCCGCGCGGGGTGAGCACCAGGGACGGGTACTCGCGACAGCAGCTTCAGTTCGGTACGCGCCGGATCTGGGCGCCGAGCTGAGCGAGCTTTTCCTCGATCGCTTCGTAGCCGCGATCGATGTGATAGATGCGCTCGATGTCCGTGCGGCCCTCCGCGACGAGGCCCGCGAGCACGAGGCTCGCTGAGGCACGCAGGTCGGTCGCCATGACCGGCGCCGCGGTGAGCCGATCGACGCCGCGGATGATCGCGGTGTTGCCTTCGAGCCGTATCTCGGCGCCGAGGCGGCGCATCTCGAGCATGTGCATGAAGCGGTTCTCGAAGATCGTCTCGATGATCGTGCCGACGCCCTCGGAGACCGTATTGAGCGCGGCGAACTGCGCCTGCATGTCCGTCGGGAACGCCGGATACGGCGCGGTGCGCACGTCGACCGCGCGCGGGCGCCGGCCGCGCATGTCCACCTCGATCCAACCCTCCCCGACGCCCAACCGGGCGCCGGCCTCCTCGAGCTTCGCGAGCACCGCATCGAGGTGATCGGGACGCGTGCTCTTGATGCGAACGTGGCCGCCGGTGATCGCGCCCGCGACGAGGTAGGTGCCGCTCTCGATGCGATCGGGCAGCACCTCGTAGCTCGCCCCGCGCAGCCGCTCGACGCCCTCGATGACGATCTTGTCGGTACCCGCGCCGCGAATCTTCGCGCCCATCGCGGCGAGACAGTTCGCGAGATCGACGACCTCGGGCTCACGCGCCGCGTTCTCGATGACCGTCTCCCCGTCGGCGAGCGCGGCGGCCATCATCAGATTCTCCGTGCCGGTGACGGTCACCGTGTCGAGGACGAGCCGCGCACCCTTGAGCCGCGAAGCGCGTGCCCGGATATAGCCTCCCTCGATCTGGATATCCGCCCCCATCGCCTGCAGCCCGGCCACGTGGATGTTGACCGGCCGCGCACCGATCGCGCAGCCCCCGGGCAGCGATACGTCCGCTCGGCCGAACTTCGCCACGAGCGGTCCGAGCACGAGGATCGAGGCGCGCATCGTCTTGACGAGGTCGTACGGCGCGAAGCACTCGGTGAGCGTCGAGGCGTCCACTTCGATCCGCATGCGCTCGTCGATCGTGACGCTCACGCCCATGCGCCCGAGCAGCTCGATGGTGGTGGTCACGTCCTGCAGATGCGGCACATTGCCGACGATCAGGGGCTCCTCGGTGAGGAGCGAGGCCGCAAGGATGGGCAGCGTCGCATTCTTCGCTCCGGAGATGCGCACTTCGCCCTCGAGGGGGGTACCCCCTTCGATCCGCAGCTTATCCATGGGTAGTCGCTCTAGGTGCCGGCCGCCGGTCCGCTCGGACCTGCGACCTCCTCGGGTGTCAGCGCCTCGATCGAGAGCGCATGGATCTCGCGCCCCATCCGCTCCCCGAGCGCGCGGTACACGAGCTGGTGGCGCGCGAGCGCGCGCCGGCCGGCGAACTCGCGCGCGACCACGCGCGCCGCGAAATGCGTGCCGTCGGGGGATTGAACGCGCACCTCCGCGCCCGGCAGCGCAGAGCGGATCAGGGCAGCGATCTCATCGGGATGCATGGCGAGAAGCAAGCTGAGGATTCATGGCGCGATTTTAACGGATATCATTCGCGCATGAGCACGAACCTCTACGCGTCGCTCGCCTCCGACACCCTGCTCGCGGCCGCGCGCCGCGCGCTCGGCATCGAGGCGCGCGCGGTCACGGCGCTCGAGTCCCGGCTCGACGAGCGCTTCGCGCAGGCGTGCCGCGCCTGCCTCGGGTGCGCCGGGCGGGTCGTCGTCACGGGCATCGGCAAGTCGGGCCACATCGCCCGCAAGATCGCGGCAACGCTCGCGAGCACGGGAACGCCGGCGTTCTTCCTGCACCCCGCGGAAGCCGGTCACGGTGACATCGGCACCATCACGCGTGCGGACATCGTGCTCGCCCTCTCCAACTCCGGGGAGACGCCCGAGCTGCTGCTGCTCGTGCCGCACCTCAAGCGCCTCGGAGTGCCCCTACTCACGATGACCGGCAAGCCGCTCTCGACACTCGCGCGCGTCGCGACGATCGTGCTCGACGTGAGCGTGCCCGCGGAGGCGTGCCCGCTGAATCTTGCGCCGACCGCGAGCACGACCGCGGCGCTCGCGATGGGCGATGCGCTCGCCGTCGCGCTGCTCGAGGCTCGGGGATTCACGGCTCAGGACTTCGCACTGTCCCATCCCGGCGGTGCGCTCGGCCGCCGGCTGCTGCTGCGCGTCGAGGACATCATGCGAAGCGGCGCCGAGCTGCCGCGCGTGCGGCCCGAGGCGCCGCTCGGGGAAGGATTGCTGGAGATGTCGCGCAAGGGTCTCGGCATGACCGTGATCATCGACGGCGCGGAGCGTGTGCTCGGGGTCTTCACGGACGGCGATCTGCGGCGCACGCTCGACCGGCAGATCGACGTGCACGCGGCGGTGATGCGCGAGGTGATGACGGCGTGCTGCAAGACCATCGGCCCGCGCGAGCTCGCCGCGGCGGCGATTCACCTCATGGAGAAGCACCGCATCACGGCGCTGCCCGTGGTCGAGGACGGCAAGCTCGTCGGAGCGTTCAACGTGCACGATCTTCTGCGGGCCGGCGTGCTGTGAGCCCATGAAACCGATCCGCCTGCTCGTGCTCGATGTCGACGGCGTCCTCACGGACGGGCGCCTGTATTACGGTCCGCGCGGCGAGGCGCTCAAATGTTTCCACGTCCGCGACGGTGTGGGACTGAAGGCGCTGCAAGCGGCCGGCATCGATGTCGCGGTCATTTCCGGGCGCCGCTCCGCAGCGGTTGCCCGCCGCTGCCGCGAGCTCGGCGTCGAGCATGTCGTGCAAGGGGCCGACGACAAGTGGTCGGCCTTCTCGCGGCTCATCGCGCGACTGGGGGTGGCGCCCGCCGAATGCGCATGCATCGGAGACGATCTGCCGGACGTGCCGCTGCTGCGCGCCGCCGGCGTGTCGTACGCGGTCGCCGACGCCCATCCCGCCGCGCGCGCCGCTGCTCGCCATGCCACGCGTGCAAAGGGCGGGCGCGGCGCCGTGCGCGAGGTCTGCGATCGATTGATTGAGCGGACCGGGCCCGCCCGCCCCGCCGGACGCACCCGTCCCACCGGGCCCGCCCGCCCCCCCGGACGGCCGTCATGATCCTGCGCGCGCTCGCCGCCGCCGCGGTCATCGCCCTGCTCGCCATTGCCTGGCTCGCCCTGAACGGGCAGTCGAGCAGACCCGCCGTGCCGACGACAGCGACCGTCTCCGCGCACAATCCGGGCTACTCCGCTCGCGACGCGGTCCTCATCGAGACGGGCAGGGACGGGTTGCCGCTGTACACGCTGCGCGCCGCCGAGATTCGCGAGCAACCCGCCTCTCGGGTCGCGCTCCTCGAGCAGGTCGAGATGCAGTTCCGCGATACGACCGGGCAGCTCTGGCAGGGCCATGCGGATCAGGCTCGCGTGATCGATCAGGCTACCGAGGTGCATTTGAGCGGCAATGTGACGCTGTCGGGCCTGTTTCCAGGCACTGCCACGCCCGTGCGCATCTCGACGGATCGGCTGAGCGTCGACACGCACTCGGAGGTCGTCACGACGCGAGACGCGGTATCGTTCGACTGGGGCGGCGGGCAGCTCGATGCCCGCGGTCTCGTCGCGCGGCTGCGCGAGCAACGCATTCAGCTGCAATCGCACGTCCATGGGCACTATATCCATTAGAGGCTGCACAGCGATCATTAGAGGCTGCACGGCGATCGTTGCAGCAGGCGCCGCGCTGCTCGCCTTCGAGACTGCGATCGGCGCCTCGGGCCCCACTCACCTCACCTTGCAGCACGGCACGATCAGCCTCGACGCCGATTCGTACGAGTACGACGTCCGCGCTCAACGAATGACCATGACGAAGGCCGTCATCACCCAGGGCGACCTGCGCGTCACGGCGGACCGCGCGGAGGCGACGGGAGTGGATTCGGACAACAGCCGCTGGACTTTCACGAACAATGTCCACATCAGCTCCACGCAGCTCGGCGTGCTCACATCCGACAGCGCGACCGTCGACTTCCGCGACAATCGCCTGGAGAGTGCACTGGTCACCGGCCATCCCGCCGAATTCGAGCAGACGAGCTCCAAGACCGGAGCGCTCGCCCGCGGTCACGCCGATTCGATTCGATATACCGTCGCGACGGACACCGTGCGCCTCACGGGCAACGCAACGCTGCAGTATCCGGGAACCGACACGAGTGCGGCCGTCGTGGTCTACGACATTCGCGATCAGAAGCTGCAATTCGCGGCGGGCGCCGGCGGTGGCGCCCGTGTGCACATCGTGACCACACCGCAGAATCTCACCAAGCCCGGCACCGCGCCCTCCGTGCCCGCCCGGCCGCGGCGCGGAGCCCCGCGCAGCGCATCGGGTCCACCGTGACCGCGCAGGTGCTGCGAGCGCAGGGACTCGCCAAGAGCTATCGCTCCAGGCGTGTCGTCGCCGACCTCTCGCTCGATGTGCGGGAGGGCGAGGTCGTCGGCCTTCTCGGTCCGAACGGCGCCGGCAAGACCACCGCCTTCTACATGATCGTCGGCCTCATCGCGACGGACGCCGGACGCATCTACCTCGGCGATCGGGACGTGACCTTCCTGCCGATGCACCGCCGCGCACGGCTCGGCATCGGCTACCTGCCTCAGGAAGCCTCGGTGTTCCGCAAGCTCTCCGTGGAGGACAACATTCTGGCGATCCTCGAGCTGCGCACCGATCTCGACCGCGCGGCGCGCGAGCGCCGGCTCGAGGAGCTGCTCGAGGAGCTGCGCATCGGCCACGTCCGCCGCACACTCGGACTGTCGCTCTCGGGCGGGGAGCGGCGCCGAGTCGAGATCGCGCGCGCGCTCGCGGCCGATCCGCGCTTCATGCTGCTCGATGAGCCTTTCGCGGGAGTCGATCCGCTCTCGGTACTCGATATCCAGCGCATCGTGCGCGAGCTCACGGGGCGCGGAATCGGCGTCCTCATCACGGACCACAACGTGCGCGAGACGCTCGGGGTGTGCCACCGGGCGTACATCGTCAGCGACGGAACTGTGATCGCTTCCGGCTCCGCGGAAGAAATCCTTGCCAACCCCCAAGTGCGTGAGGTGTACTTGGGGGAGTCGTTCCGGCTCTGAGGCTTGCTCCGGGAAGAAACGCTTGATTTTCAATAAATTAGCGAGACGCTGACCGCCCATCGTGCAAGAACCATGCTGAAACCGTCCCTGCAGCTGAAACTGGGTCAGCAGCTGACGATGACCCCGCAGCTGCAGCAGGCCATCCGGCTCCTGCAGCTGCCCGCTCTCGAGCTGCAGGCGCACATCCGCGAGCTGCTCGAGACCAACGTCATGCTCGAGCCCGTCGAAGAAGCGGAGACTGCCGGGCCGCTCGAGGAGGCCGCCGGCCCGAACGAGACTTCCGCAGAACACGTCGCCGAGGCCGAGCCCGCGGCGGCCGCCTCCCCGGATACGCACGTCGAGGTGGTCGATGAGCACTGGGGCGATCACGCCTCCGGCTCATCCGACGGCGCCTGGAACGGCGAGGACGACGACCGGCAGCAGGAGTTCGCGGATGCTTCGGGCCAATCGCTGCAGGAGCATCTGCTGTGGCAGCTCGGGCTCGCGCGTCTGGAGCCGCGCGCGCTCGCCATCGCGAGCACGCTCGTCGATGCGATCAACGACGACGGCTATCTCACCGAGACTCTCGAGGAGATGGCCCACACCCTGCGGCCCGAGATCGAGGCCGAGCCCGCGGAGATCGAGACCGTCCTCAAGCGCGTCCAGCAGCTCGATCCGCCCGGCATCGCGGCGCGCTCGGTGGGCGAATGCATCGAGCTGCAGCTGCGCCAGCTGCCCGCGGATACGCCCGGCCTCGAGGTCGCCGTGCAGATCGCGCGGCATCATCTGGAGCGCGTCGCGGAGCGTGAGCTCGCGCTCCTGCGCCGCGAGCTCAGAACCACCGATGAGGAGCTGGCCTCGGCGCTGCTGCTCGTGCGCAGTTGCCATCCGCGCCCCGGCGCGATCGTGAGCGGCGCCTCGGCCGAGTATGTGGTGCCGGACGTGTTCGTCCGCCGCACGGAGCACGGCTGGGCGGTCGAGATCAACGCGGCGACCCTGCCTCGCGTGCGCCTCAATCAGAGCTATGCGAGCCTGCTCGGGCGCAACTCGGGTCACGCCTCCCTGCGCGCGCAGCTGCAGGAAGCACGCTGGCTGCTGAAAAGCCTCGAGATCCGCAATGAGACGTTGATGAAGGTCGCGCGCTCGATCGTCGAGCGTCAGGCAGCGTTCCTCGAGCACGGCGAGGAGTACATGCGCCCGATGATCCTCAAGGACATCGCCGAGGCGGTGCAGATGCACGAGTCGACGATCTCCCGCGTCACGTCGGGCAAGTACATGCACACGACCCGCGGGGTGTTCGAGCTGCGGTACTTCTTCTCGAGCCAGGTCGAGGGGGCCGACGGCTCGGGCACTTCATCCACGGCCATCCGCGCCAAGATCAAGAAGCTCGTGAAGGAGGAAGACCCCGAGGGGCCGCTGAGCGACGGTCGGATCGCGGAGCTGCTCTCAGGAGAGGGCATTCCGGTCGCACGCCGCACCGTCGCGAAGTATCGCGAGAGCCTCGGGATCGCTCCTTCGAACGAGCGCCGAAGAGCGGGTTCCAAAGCGATGTAACGCACATTCACTCACAAGGAGACGGCGTATGCGGCTCAACCTCACGGGTCACCATGTCGAAATCACCCCCGCGCTGCGGGACTATGTCGAGAAGAAGCTTCTCGAGCGCATCGGGCGCCATTTCGACCAGGTGATCGACGTGCATTGCGTTCTCACCGTCGAGAAGCTCAGGCAGAAAGCCGAGGCTACCCTGCACGTGAGGGGATGCGACATCCATGCGGATGCGACCGAGTTGGACATGTACGCCGCGATAGACGTGCTGAGCGACAAGCTCGACCGCTGCATCAAGAAACACAAAGAGAAACGCGCGGATCATCACGCCGCGGAGGCGCCGCGCTCGGTGCAGCGCGCCGCCCGGGCGGTGAGCTGAGCGGCTCCCGCCGACTCGGCCGCCCCACGGCACGGCATCCCGCCGCCCCCGCCATCTCGCCGGCACCGGCCTGCTGATGCGCATCCTCATCGTCAGTGGGCTCTCCGGTTCCGGCAAGAGCGTGGCCCTTCACATGCTCGAGGACCTCGGGTTCTACTGCATCGATAACCTGCCTGCAGCGCTTCTCAAGCCGTTCATCTCGCACACGGTGCGCAGCGCCGAATCGACGTACGCGCGCTCCGCGATCGGTCTCGACGCCCGCAACACCGCTCACGAGATCGCGACAGTCCCGCAGCTGATCGAGGAGCTGCAGCGCGGCGGCATCCAATGCGAGGTGCTGTTTCTGGTCGCGAACGATGAGGAACTGCTGCGGCGCTTCGCCGAGACACGCCGCACGCATCCCATGAGCCGGGAGCAGCACAGTCTGCGCGAGGCGATCGACACCGAGCGGCGGCTGCTCGAGCTCCTCGCGCATGCCGCCGACATGATCATCGACACCTCGCGCATGGGGGTGCACGAGCTGCGTCAGGTGGTGCGGCTGCGTGTCGAGCAGCGCGCGACGGGACGCCTCTCCATCACCGTCGAGTCGTTCGGCTACAAGCACGGCATCCCGGGAGACGCCGACTTCGTGTTCGATGCGCGCTCGCTGCCCAACCCGTACTGGGAGCCGGCCTTGCGGGAGCTCACCGGACGCGACCCCGAAGTGATCCGCTATCTCGAATCCCACAGCAGCGTCGCCCAGCTGATCGAGGATATCGGGCGCTTCATCGAGGCGCGAATCCCGGAGTACCAAGCGAGCTTGCGCGGCTATCTCACCGTCGCGGTGGGCTGCACGGGCGGGCAGCACCGCTCGGTGTACATCGTCGATCGGCTCGTCGCGCGTTTCGCGGCGCAATATCCGCAGGTCGCCGCGCGCCACTGCGCGCTGCCGGGCTAATACGCGCGCCCGACGAGCACCCACTCCTGCGCCGGTGCGCCGCTGAACGCGCATACGCGTCCCTCGACCGATTCCTGCTCCAGAGGCGCGACGCGAACCGTGAGCTTGAGGCTCTTCAGCTGCCGATCGATTGCATCGAGCGCAGCGCCCTCGGGGCGCGCCCAGGGCACGAGCGCCCAGCCGCGGAAGGATTCCGCACCGGCGGACTCCTCCGCGCCGGCAGCGGCACTCTCCGCCGTAGCGCCGCTGTCGCCGGCGCCCCCGTAGTACGCCTCGAGATCCGCGAAGCTCGCGAGGTCCGCGCGGACGTTCGCCTCGAGCCGCGCCCGCGCCTCGAGGTGCAGCGCGCTCTGAATGGCCACGAGCAAGGCCGGCGCCGAACTGACGAGCTCCGCACGCGGCAAGCTCGCAAACTCGATCTTCTCACCCTGTCTCGCGCGATCCCGACGAATGAACGTGACCGACCCCGCGGCGACATCGCGCGCACCGATCTCGCAAACGATCGGCACGCCGCGCTTGAGCCAACCCCAGCGCTTGTCGACCGACCGGCCCGCCTTGTGATCGCAAAGGGCGCGGATCGGCTCGCCGAACGCAACCCCGACGCCGAGCTCCCGAGCGAGTGCCTCGCAGTACTCCCTGACGGAGGCATCCTCGGGCTTGTCGCGCAGGATCGGCACGATCACGATCTGCCGGGGCGCGATGATCGGCGGTAACCTCAAGCCATCGTCGTCACCGTGCGTCATGACGACGCCGCCCACGAGCCGAGTCGTCACCCCCCAGCTCGTCGTGTACGCATACGCGAGATCGCCGCGCTCGCTCTGGAAGCGGATGTTCTGCACGCGCGAGAAATTCGTGCCGAGATAGTGCGCCGTGCCGGCCTGCAGTGCCTTGCCGTCCTGCATCATCGCCTCGATGGAGAACGTGCTCTGCGCCCCCGGGAAGCGCTCGTGTGAGGGCTTCTCGCCGGCCACGACCGGCATCGCGAGTGAATCTTCGGCGAAAGTGCGGTAGACCTCGAGCATGCGCCGCGTCTCCTCGAGCGCCTCCTCGGCCGTCGCGTGCGCCGTGTGACCCTCCTGCCACAGGAATTCCACGGTCCGCAGAAACAGTCGCGGCCGCATCTCCCAGCGGACGACGTTCGCCCATTGATTGAGGAGCAGCGGCAGGTCGCGGTGCGAGCGGATCCAGCGCTGGAACGCCGCCACGATCACCGTCTCCGAGGTGGGCCGCACGACGAGCGGCTCCTCGAGCCTCGCTTCGGGATCGGGC
>JBOHZR010000129.1:0-8438 GCA_050738595.1 Steroidobacteraceae bacterium
GTGATGTCATCGAGCCCTCGACCATGCAGGGCTACGGCCGCTGCCCGCGGTCGCTCGCCAAGCGTGCCGAGGCGTACCTGAAATCGACCGGCATCGCCGACGGTGCGATGTTCGGACCGGAGAACGAGTTCTTCATCTTCGACAGCGTGCGCAGCGGCGCGAGCCTCAACGGGTGCTTCTACGAGATCGACTCGGCCCAGGGCGCCTGGAATTCCGGCACGACGTACGAGGAGGGCAACAAAGGCCATCGTCCGGGACTGAAGGGCGGCTACTTCCCGGTGCCTCCGGTCGATGGCTTTCAGGACATTCGCTCGGCGATGTGCCTCGCGCTCGAGGAGATGGGGCTCAAGGTCGAAGTTCATCATCACGAGGTCGCGACGGGCGGCCAGGCCGAGATCGGCGTCGGCGCCGGCGGGCTCGTCGAGAAGGCCGACGCCGTGCAGGTGCTCAAATACTGCGTGCTGAGCGTCGCGGCGAGCTACGGCAAGACGGCGACCTTCATGCCGAAGCCGCTCGTCGGCGATAACGGCAGCGGCATGCACGTCCATCAGTCGCTGCAGAAGGAAGGCAAGGCGCTCTTTGCGGGCGACCGCTACGGCGGGCTGTCCGACCTCGCGCTCTACTATATCGGCGGCATCATCAAACACGCTCGCGCGCTCAATGCGATCACCAACGCCGGCACGAACAGCTACAAGCGTCTGGTGCCGGGATTCGAAGCGCCCGTGATGCTCGCGTACTCCGCCCGCAACCGCTCGGCGTCCATCCGCATTCCGTGGGTGTCGAGCCCGAAGGCGCGCCGCATCGAGGTGCGCTTCCCCGACTCGAGCGCGAACCCGTATCTCGCCTTCACGGCGATGATGATGGCAGGCCTCGACGGTATCCAGAACAAGATTCATCCGGGCGACCCGGCGGACAAGGACCTCTACGATCTGGAGCCCGAGGAGGCGAAGCACATCCCGACGGTGTGCCACTCGCTCGACATGGCGATCGAGTATCTCGACAAGGATCGCGAGTTCCTCACCCGCGGCGGCGTGTTCACGAACGACGTGATCGACGCCTACATCGGGTTGAAGATGCAGGAGGTCACCAAGCTCCGCATGTCGACGCATCCCGTCGAGCTGGAGCTGTACTACAGCTGCTGATCGCACGGGCGCTCGTGCGCTACCCCGCTGGCCAACCCCGCCTCGGCCGCGTCTCCCGCTCCCTGCGGGAACGCGGCCGTGAGCGGCGGCACAAATGCGAACCGGTCATTTGGCGCTGTGCCCGGACCACGGCTATGCTCGGTCCCTATGCGGCGGCATGCGCTTACCATAATTCTCGCGTCGCTGGCTCTCGCCCCGGCCCTGGCCTCCACCACGGTCTATCGTTGGGTGGACGAGCAGGGCGTCGTGCATTACAGCGACCAGCCGCACCAGGGCGCACAGAAGATGCGTGTCGAGGACGCGCCGACCTTCTCCGCGCCACCGGTGCCCCGCACGCCGGATGCCGCACCGAGTGCAGCGGGTGCCGGGGAAGGCGGAGCTTCCGCGGCGAGCTGCTCGATCGAGAGTCCGAGCGATCAGCAGACACTGATGAACGTGTACAGCGTAAGCGGCACGATTCAGATGCCGTCGCCGCTCACTGCCGGCGCCCGTGTCATCCTGATGCTCGATGGCAAGGTGCTCGCGGGCGCGGCCGACCTCTCCGGCGCCTTTCACATCCCGCAGGTCGATCGCGGCGCGCACACCCTCGCCGCGCAGGTGCAATCGCCCGACGGGCAGGTGATCTGCCAGACGCGGCAGATCACGTTCTTCGTGCACCAGCCGTCCGTACAGAATCCGCAGAATCCGTTGTTGCGACGGCCTCACTGAGCCGGGGCGGCGCGCCCCGCGGGCGGCGGCCACGCGCGGCGCGCAGCTCGAGCTCGCTCCGACGGCGGTGGGATGGTTCCCGAGGAGTCCGGCGATGAGCGACCACGACGTTCCGTCGGTGCTCTCGCACTTCGATTCCGGGCCGCTGCTCGATGCGATGTCGACGGGCGTCATTCTGCTCGATTCCTCGCTCTGCCCGATCTATGCGAACGTCGCGGCGCAGGACCTGCTCGCGTTCAGTCTCAATCAGGCGCGCGGCCGCCCCTTCGTCGATTGTCTCCACGAGTCGAACGATCTGAAGGCGCTCCTGAAGCGCGCGCTCGAGTCCGGCGAGGGATTCGCCGACCGCGAGCTCGCCGTGCATCCCAAGGCCACGCCGCGCGAGCCGCGCACGGTCGATGTGACCATCACGCCGTTCGAAGGCGGGATCACCGGCACGTACCTGCTACTGGAGCTCGCCGACGCGACGCAGCGCCAGCGGATCTCGCGCGAGACGGACCTCGTCGCGCGCTTCGACAGCGGCCGCATGATGCTTCGCCAGCTCGCACACGAGGTCAGAAATCCGCTCGGCGGCCTGCGCGGGGCGGCGCAGCTGCTCGATCGCGAGCTTCCCGACGATGCGCTCAAGGAATACACGCGCGTGATCATCAGCGAGGCGGATCGGCTCACCGCGCTGGTCGACTCGATGAATGGGCCGACCCGCCCGCAGCTGCGCATGCTGATCAACGTGCACGAGATCTGCGAGCACGTGCACCGGTTGCTCACCGCCGAAGCGCCGGCGGCGGTGACGATCGAGCGCGATTACGACCCGAGCCTGCCGAACTCGCTCATCGACCGCAATCAGATCGTGCAGGCTCTGCTCAACATCGCGCGCAATGCGCTGCAGGCGGTCGGTGAGCGCGGTCGGATCACTCTCAGAACGCGCGCGCTCTCGAACATCGTCATCGCGGGGCACCGGCACCGCCTCGTCGCGAGCATCCAGGTGCACGACGACGGCCCCGGCGTCGCGCCGGAGCTGAGCGCGAGTCTGTTCTATCCGCTCGTCACCGGGCGTCCGGGCGGCACCGGCCTCGGGCTCGCCCTCGCGCAGGATCTCGTCATTCGCCATGGCGGCCTCATCGAGTACGAGAGCCGGCCCGGCCGGACGATCTTCACGCTGATGCTGCCTCTCGAGGAGCAGAACCATTGAGCGCTCTCAACCTCAACGTCTGGTTGATCGATGACGATGCCTCGATCCGGTGGGTGCTCGAGCGCGCGCTGCGCAACGCGGGCATGCGTCCCCGGTCGTTCGAGTCGGCCGAGCCGGTGATCACGGCGTTGCGCCACGATTCCCCGGACGTGCTCATCACCGACATCCGTATGCAGGGTCAGTCCGGGCTCGACCTGCTCAAGCGGCTGCGCGATGTGCGTCCGAGCCTGCCCGTCATCGTGATGACCGCCTACGCCGATCTCGGCAATGCCGTTTCGGCGTACCAGAGCGGCGCGTTCGAGTATCTGCCCAAGCCGTTCGACATCGATCAGGCGGTCGATCTGGTGCGCCGCGCGGCGCGCTCCGGCATGGCGGCGGCCGGCGAGCCGCCCGGCACACCGCACATCCCGGAGCTCCTCGGCCGCGCGGCCAGCATGCAGCAGGTATTCCGCGGGATCGGCCGGCTCTCGCGCTCGAGCGTCACGGTGCTCATCACCGGCGAGTCGGGCACGGGCAAGGAGCTCGTCGCGCGAGCGCTGCACGATCACAGCCCGCGCGGATCGAAGCCCTTCATCGCGCTCAACACCTCGGCCATTCCGAGCGAGCTGCTCGAATCGGAGCTGTTCGGCCACGAGCGCGGAGCGTTCACCGGCGCCGACAGCCTGCGGCGCGGGCGCTTCGAGCAGGCGGACGGCGGGACGCTGTTTCTCGATGAGATCGGCGACATGTCGATGCCGCTGCAGACGCGGCTGCTGCGCGTGCTCGCGGAAGGGGAGTTCTACCGGGTCGGCGGTCAGACGCCGATCCGTGTCGACGTGCGCGTGATCGCCGCGACTCATCAGAACCTGAAGGAGCGTGTGCAGCGCTCCCTGTTCCGCGAGGATCTCTATCATCGCCTCAACGTGATCCGCATCGAGCTGCCGCCGCTGCGCGCCCGCGCGGAGGACATCCCGGACCTGCTCGATCACTACCTGCAAGTCGCCGCGCGCGAGCTCGGCGTCGAGCCCAAGGGGCTTTCGCCCGAGGCGCGGGCGAGACTCACCGCATATCCCTGGCCCGGCAACGTGCGCGAGCTCGTCAACCTGTGCCGCCGGCTCTCCGTGCTCGCCGCAGGCAGCGAGATCGGTGCCGACGACCTGCCCGCAGAGATCACCGCGAACGGTGCGCAGCCCGCGGAGGTGGACTGGGCGCGGGCGCTCGCGAGCTGGGCCGAGCGGCAGGCGCTCACCGCAACGCGGCCCTTGCTCGATGAAGCTCAGCCGGAGTTCGAGCGCGTTCTCATCCGTGCGGCGCTCAAGCGCACGCAGGGTCATCGCCAGGATGCCGCGAAGCTCCTCGGATGGGGGCGCAACACCCTCACCCGCAAGCTCAAAGAGCTCGGGATGGGTTCGGTAGACTGAGTGCTTGCGAGCGCGCGGCGCAGCGCAGCGGTGGTACGCTTGGGAATCCGGCATCGAGGCCGGGGCGAGATTCCTGTCGGGGGCAGGTCACCGTGAACAACGATCCTCGAGAGATTGTCGCCGGCTCGCGCATGGGCCGGCTGCAGATCGTGGCCGTCATCATCACGATCGGCCTCAATGCGCTCGACGGCTTCGACGTGCAGGCGATCAGCTTCGCCGGGCCGGGCATCCGAGCGCAATGGCACCTCGACCCGGCGGCGCTCGGGGTCGTGCTCTCGATGGAGCTCATCGGCATGGCCCTCGGCTCGATCTTCCTCGGCGGAGCGGCGGACAAGATCGGGCGGCGGCGGACCATGCTCGGGTGCCTCGTCGCCATGGCGACCGGCATGTTCATGGCGACCCGCGCGACGACCGTCGTGAACCTCTCGGTCTGGCGCGTGCTCACGGGGCTCGGCATCGGCGGCATGCTCGCGTCCGTGAATGCGGTCGTCTCGGAGTTCTCCAACGCGAAGCGCAAGAGTCTCAACGTCTCGATCATGTCGATCGGCTATCCCGTAGGGGCGGTCGTGGGCGGGGTGATCGTCCAGCACCTGCTCGTCGGCCACGACTGGCGCTCCATCTTCTACTTCGGCGCGGCATTCACCGCGATCTTCATTCCGCTCGTCCTGATCCTCGTGCCCGAGTCGGTCCACTGGCTCGCGCGCAAGCAGCCGGCCGGCGCGCTCGAGCGCATCAACCGGACGCTGAAGCGCATGGGGCATGCGACCGTGAGCGCGCTGCCTTCGATCTCGAGCGAGGTGCGCCGGCGCTCGATGAGCGACATCTTTCGCCCCGGTCTCGTCGCGATCACCGTGATCGTCACGGCGGCCTACTTCTTGAACGTCATGACGTTCTACTTCGTGGTCAAGTGGGTCCCCACCATCGTGGTGAACATGCACTTCCCCGTGACCTCGGCCGCGAGCGTGCTCACGTGGACGAACGTCGGAGGGGCGATCGGCGGAACGATTTTCGGGCTGCTCTCGATGCGCTTTCACCTGAAGCCGCTCACGATCGCGACGATGGTGTTGTCGACTGTGATGGTGATCTTCTTCGGCCACAGCCCGGCAAATCTCACCGACCTGAAGGTGATCTGCGCCGTTGCCGACTTCTTCATGAACGCATCAATCTGCGGCATGTATTCCCTCTTCGCTCAGGCATTCCCGACGCACGTGCGCGCGTCGGGCACGGGGTTCGCGATCGGCATCGGTCGCGGCGGCGCGGTGATCGCGCCGATCATTGCCGGCTTCCTGTTCCAAGGCGGATTGGCGGTCTCGTCGGTGGCAACCATCATGGCGTTCTGCTCGCTCGCCGCGGCCTGCGTGCTCGGGGCCTTGAAGCTCGGCAAGGGGGCAGCGGAGTCGGCGGACGAAGTAGAAGTCGCGCCTTCTGCCGCCGGCGCCACCACGGCGAGCTGAAGGACGGGCGGCGGGAGCGCTCGCGGTCCCGTTGCTGCAGGGGTTCGGCTTATGCCGCTTGCCAGGTATCTACGCGGGCCGGGAGTCCGAGCGCTCGCTCTCGCCGTCGTGGGGCTCATCTGCGCGCTCGCTCTCGCGCCCGCGTGGAGCGCGGACATCTCGTCCTACCGCACTCTGGAGGAGCTGCAGAGCGCCATGCGGCGCGGGGATCTCACCTCGGTCGCGCTCGTCCGCCATGATCTCGCGCGGATCGCGGCTCTCGATCGGCGCGGCCCCAAGCTCCACGCGATCATCGCGATCAATCCGGATGCACTCCTTCAGGCCCGCTCGCTCGATCGTGAGCGGCGCGACCGGGGACCGCGGGGTCCCCTCCACGGCATTCCAATCCTCATCAAGGACAACATCGAGACGCGCGACCGCATGCCGACGACTGCGGGATCGCTCGCGCTCGTTCACAATTTCGCAGAGCGCGACGCACCGGTCGTCGCGGCGCTGCGGGCGGCGGGCGCGGTGATCCTCGGCAAGACGAATCTGAGCGAATGGGCCAATTTCCGCTCGTCGCGATCGGTCAGCGGCTGGAGCGCCGTGGGTGGGCTCACGCGCAATCCCTACGTTCTCGATCGCACCGCGTGCGGATCGAGCTCGGGGAGCGCGGTCGCGGTGGCGGCCGGCATGGCGGCGGCGAGCATCGGCACCGAAACGGACGGCTCGATCACGTGTCCTGCATCGATGAACGGACTCGTCGGCCTCAAGCCGACGCACGGCCTGATTGCGCGGCCGGGGATCGTGCCGGTCGCGGCGAGCCAGGACACGGCAGGACCGATGGGGCGCAGCGTCGCCGATGTCGCGCAACTGCTCGATGTCATGGTGAGCGGCCGCGGCAGCCGCACGGTCGCGTCCGCGCGTGCGAGCTACACGACTGCGCTCATCGGGACCGCTCTGGCGGGCAAGCGGATCGGCGTGCTGCGCTTCGATCCGCCGGCGCAGTCGCTCCTGGCGGATGTTTACGAGGAAGCGCTTCGGCGGCTTACGGCCGGCGGTGCCGTGCTGATCGACGTCGAGCGCCCGGACATGCTGCCGATCGAGGCGGCGGAGAGGCTGGTGCTGCTCACGGAGTTCAAATCCGATCTCGATGAATATCTCTCCCACACTCCTCGATCAGTCGGCGTGCGCGGTCTTGCGCAGCTGATCGCGTTCGATCTGCGCTCGACGGACGAGATGACGCTCTTCGGGCAGGATATCTTCCTCCAGGCTGAAGAAGGCACGGCGGGGCTCGCGGATCCCGCTTATCAGCGCGCCCTCGCCGACGGCAGACGGCTCGCCGGGCCCGACGGAATCGATCGGCTGCTGCGTGAGCATCGACTCGATCTGCTCGTCGCACCGACGACCGCGCCCGCGTGGCGCATCGACAGTCTGCTCGGCGATCGCGATACACCGACGTTCACGACGCTCGCTGCGGTCTCCGGCGACCCGCATCTCACGGTGCCCATGGGAGAGGTTCGCGGCTTGCCCGTCGGACTCTCGTTCATCGGCCCGGCATGGTCCGAGCGGCTGCTCCTTGCGTGCGGCTTCGCATTCGAGCGACGATCGCCGCGGCTGCCGCCGCCGCGGTTCAGATCATCGTTGGATGCAGGGGCAGAGTGATGCGCTTCAGAATTCGCCGGCTCGTGACACTCGCGCTCGCACTCGCGGCGACAGTCGTCGCGGCAGGCACGGCGCATCCGCCCGGGGATATGCTCTCCGGAATGGACCGTTCCGTGAGACCCGGTGACGACTTCTTCAGGTACGCGAACGGCGAATGGCTGAGAGCCACTCGGATTCCATCCGACCGCAGCAGCTGGGGTACGTTCGGGATGCTCCGCGAGCTCACTGCGGAGCGCACCGCGGCGCTCATCCGGCAGGCCGGCAGGAACTCGCACGCGCCGGCCGAGACGCGCAAGGTGGCCGATTACTATGCGACCTTCATGGACGAGGCGACGATCGAGCGGAAGGGGCTCGCGCCGCTCGAGCCCGCTCTCGATGCAATCGCCGCAATCGCCGATCGCCGCCAGCTCGCGAGCGAGCTCGGCGCCGCGCTGCGTGCGGACGTGGACGTGCTCAACAACACGCAGCTCCACACCGCGAATCTGTTCGGGCTCTGGGTGGCCGCCGATCTCGATCAGCCAACGCAGTACATCCCGATCCTGCTGCAGGGCGGGCTCGAGATGCCGGATCGCGACTACTACCTCGACCCTTCCGCGCACATGGCGGCGATCCGCACGCAGTACCGCGCTCACATCGCGCGAGTGCTGAGGCTCGCGCACATCGCGGACGCGGACGCGAAGGCGGCGAGAATCTTCGAGCTCGAGCGCCGCATGGCACGAGTGCACTGGAGCCGCGCGGACTCCGAGCAGGTGCGCAAGGCCGACAACCACTGGAGCCGTGCAGACTTCGACCGGCGCGCGCCCGGTCTCGACTGGCAGGCGTTCTTCGCCGCGGCGCACCTCGAGCATGCGCCGCGTTTCATCGTCTGGCAGCCGAGCGCGCTCATCGGGCTCTCGGCGCT
>JBOHZR010000130.1:0-2669 GCA_050738595.1 Steroidobacteraceae bacterium
CTATCAATACCACTCGAGCCTGATGGAGCCCTGGGACGGCCCGGCCTCGATCGCCTTCACGGACGGAAAGCAGATCGGCGCCGTGCTCGATCGCAACGGCCTGCGTCCCTCGCGCTACTACGTCACCAAAAACGACCTGGTCATCATGGCCTCCGAGGCCGGCGTGCTCGATGTGCCGCCGGGCGACATCCTGCGCAAGGGCCGCCTGCAGCCCGGGCGCATGTTCCTCGTCGACACGGAGCAGGGCCGCATCGTCGAGGACGAGGAGATCAAGCAGAAGGTCGCAGCAGAGCGCCCGTACCGGCTGTGGCTCGATGAGCACCTGGTCACCCTCAAGGACCTGCCGCCCGCTCCCGAGGTGCCGCCGCCGGACCATGAGACGCTGCTGCATCGGCAGATCGCGTTCGGCTACACCTTCGAGGACCAGCGGCTGCTCATCCAGCCGATGGCATCGAACGGCGTCGAGGCGGTCGGTTCCATGGGCAACGACTCGGCGCTCGCGGTGCTCTCGACCAAGCCGCGCCTGCTCTACGACTACTTCAAGCAGCTGTTCGCACAGGTGACGAATCCGCCGATCGACTGCATCCGCGAGGAGCTCATCACCTCCTCGGAGGTCTGGCTCGGCTCCGAGGGGAATCTGTTGAAGCCGCAGCGGGCGGACTGCCGGCGCCTCGAGCTGCGCGGCCCAATCCTCACCAACGAGGAGTTCGCGCAGATTCGCAGGCTCACTCTCGCGGGCCTGAAGGTGGGGGTGCTCTCGACGCTGTTCCGCGCGACCCGCCGGGAGAAGGGGCTCGTCAAATCGGTCGAGGAGCTGCGTCTTGCCGCGCGGCGACTCATCGAGGACGACGAGGTCAACATCCTCATCCTCTCCGATCGGGGCGTGAACGCGGAGTTCGCCGCGATCCCGGCGCTGCTCGCCGTCTCGGCGCTGCACCACTATCTGATCCGCGAGGGCCTGCGCACGCGGGTGAGCCTCGTCATCGAGACGGGCGAGGCGCGCGAGGTGCATCACTTCGCGCTGCTCATCGGCTACGGGGCGAGCGCGATCAATCCGTTCCTCGCCTTCGAGACGCTCGACGGGATGATCCGGGACGAGCTGCTCACGGGTGTCGACCATGCGAAGGCGTGCAAGAACTTCGTCAAGGCCGCGACCAAGGGGGTCGTCAAGGTCATGTCGAAGATGGGCATCTCCGCGGTGCAGAGCTACCACGGGGCGCAGGTGTTCGAGGCCGTGGGCTTGAGACAGGACGTGATCGACGAGTACTTCACGTTCACGTCCTCGCGCATCGGCGGCATCGGCGTGGACGTGATCGCGCAGGAGGTGCTGATGCGGCACCGCGCCGCCTTCCCGCAGCGCCCCGTCAATGGACAGGCGTTGCCGGCGGGCGGCCTGTACCAGTGGCGTTCGGAGGGCGAGGAGCACCTGTTCGATCCCGAGTCCATTCACCGCCTGCAAAAGGCGGTGCGCACCGGGAGCTTCGCCACCTACAAGTCCTACGCGCGGCTGATCGACGATCAGTCGAAGAGTCTCTGCACGCTGCGGGGGCTGCTCGACTTCAAGGCTTCGGAGCCCATCCCGCTCGATGAGGTCGAGCCCGTCGAGTCGATCGTGCGTCGCTTCAAGTCGGGCGCCATGTCCTACGGCTCGATCAGCCAGGAGGCGCACGAGACGCTTGCGATCGCCATGAACCGCATCGGCGGGCGCAGCAACACCGGCGAGGGCGGGGAGGACCCGGAGCGCTATCCCCGCCTGCCGAACGGAGACTCGAAGAACTCGGCGATCAAGCAAGTCGCCTCCGGCCGCTTCGGCGTGACGAGCGAGTACCTCGTCAACGCTCAGGAGCTGCAGATCAAGATGGCGCAGGGCGCCAAGCCCGGCGAGGGCGGGCAGCTGCCGGGCACCAAGGTTTACCCGTGGATCGCGAAGACGCGCCACACGACGGCCGGGGTCGGTCTCATCTCCCCGCCGCCGCATCACGATATTTACTCGATCGAGGATCTCGCGGAACTCATCCACGATCTGAAGAATGCGAATCGTGAAGCGCGCATCAGCGTCAAGCTCGTCGCAGAGGTCGGCGTGGGGACGATCGCCGCGGGAGTGGCGAAGGCGCACGCGGACGTGGTGCTCATCAGCGGACACGACGGCGGCACCGGTGCCTCGCCTCAGACCTCCATCCAGCACGCGGGGCTGCCGTGGGAGCTCGGGCTCGCGGAGACGCATCAGACGCTCGTGCTCAACAACCTGCGCAGCCGGATTGCGGTGGAGGCGGACGGGCAGTTGAAGACGGGGCGTGACGTCGCGATCGCGGCCATGCTGGGAGCCGAGGAGTTCGGCTTCGCGACGGCCCCGCTGGTCGCGCTCGGCTGCATCATGATGCGGGTCTGTCATCTCAACACCTGCCCCGTGGGCGTCGCGACGCAGGACCCGCGGCTGCGGGAGCGCTTTACCGGCAAGCCCGAACACGTCGTGAACTTCATGCGCTTCATCGCGCAGGACCTGCGCGAGCACATGGCGCGGTTCGGCTTCCGCACGCTCGATGAGATGATCGGGCGGGTCGACCGGCTCGAGGCGAAGCAGGCGGTCGAGCACTGGAAGGCGCGCGGCTTCGATTTCAGCAACATCCTCTATCAGCCGGATCTGGGGCCGGAGGTCGGTCGCTACCGGC
>JBOHZR010000131.1:0-27398 GCA_050738595.1 Steroidobacteraceae bacterium
GGTTCTACCATTGAACTACACCCGCTGATGCCGCCCACCCGATCCGCCCGCCTCGTGGGAGCGGCTAGGCCGCCCGCGCGCCCTGCGGTCCGTGCGCCTGCCCCCTTCGGTGGAGGGGGTAGGATTCGAACCTACGAAGGCGTGAGCCGGCAGATTTACAGTCTGCTCCCGTTGACCGCTTGGGTACCCCTCCTGCGAAAAACGAGCCGCGTATTCTGATTTCGGGCGTCAGGGGTGTCAATGCGCTTGGCGCGGAAATTGCTCGGGCGCGAGGCCCCTGCGGCCGAGCTCCCGATCGAGCGCCGCGGCGAGCAGCTCGAGCTCCGCGGGGCTCGCGCGCCGCCAGGCTCCCGGCCGCAAACTCTCCGGCAGCACGGCCGTTCCATACCGGACGCGGGCAAGGCGGCTCACCTCGAAACCTTCAGACGCCCACAGACGCCTCACCTCGCGGTTGCGCCCTTCATGCAGCACCACGCGAAACCAGCTGTGGCTCCCGCCCCCATCGACTTGCGGATCGGCCTCGACCTGGTCGAAATGCGCGGGGCCGTCCTCGAGGCGGATGCCGCGCCGCAATCGGCGCAGTGTCTCCGGTGGCGGCGTCCCGCGAACCCGCACTCGATACTCGCGCTCGACCTCGCAGGAGGGGTGCATGAGCCGGTGCGCGAGATCGCCGTCCGTGGTGAACAGCAGCAGACCCGAGGTGTTCACATCGGGGCGCCCGATCACGATCCAGCGGCCGTGCCGAGGCAGCGGCAGGCGATCGAAAACGGTCGGTCGGCCCTGCGGGTCGCTGCGCGTCGTCACCTCACCGAGCGGCTTGTGATAGAGGAGGAGCTCGTGCTCAGCGCGTCCCGCCGATGCAGCGGCACCGCCCGGTCCGGGCTCGAGGGCGACCCGCTCGAGGGCGACTCGCGCCCCGTCGAGCCGTACATCATCCCCGGGGACCGCACGATCGCCGAGCCGCGCGACCCGGCCCCCGACCGTCACGCGCCCCTCGCGAATCCAGCCCTCGATGGTGCGCCGCGAGCCGAGACCGGCGGCCGCGAGCAGTTTCTGTAATCTCATCTGAAGCCGTCCGCACGCTCGGGGGCAGTATCATCATAACGGCCGGGTCTCACCTCATGTCCCGGCATTCCTTGTCCTTCGCCCGGCGATCGGCTTATTTAGAGAGCGCATGACCTGCAATATCCGGATGGACGCTCTTGGCGGCCGTAAATCCTGAGATGGGACGCCGCCCTGCCCGCGAGAGCCGCCGCGCCACCCCGGAGTCTCGCCCGAGCCCGAGCCCCGGCCCCGGCCCCGGCAGGCCAGCGCCGGGCGCTGCGTCTCCCGGCGACGCGCGCCGCTATGCAGCGCTGTCGGATCCCTTTCCCGTGCGCCGCGGAGGGGTGCTGCACGGTGCGCGTCTCGCTTATGAGACCTGGGGCGAGCTCTCCGCGCAGCGCGACAACGCGATTCTCCTGTTCACCGGGCTCTCTCCCTCGGCGCACGCGGCCTCCTCCACGGCCGACGCAAGCGATGGGTGGTGGGAAGGCATGATCGGTCCCGGCTGCGCGATCGATACCCGCCGCTTCCAGGTCATCTGCGTCAATTCGCTCGGAAGCTGCTTCGGCTCGACCGGACCGGCTTCGATCGATCCGGCGACCGGCGCCCCGTACCGGGTGACGTTCCCTGATCTGTCCGTCGAGGACCTCGCCCGCGCGGGGCGGGAGATGCTCAGCTCCCTCGGCATCGCCTGCGCGCATACCCTCATCGGTCCCTCCCTCGGTGGAATGGTCGTCCTCGCCTATCTCGCACAGTTCCCGGGCGGCGCGCGCAACGTCGTGAGCATCTCCGGCACCGCGGCGGCCTCGCCGTTCGCGATCGCGCTGCGCTCGATCCAGCGCGAGGCGATTCTCCGAGATCCGGACTGGCGCGGCGGCAGCTACACCGGCGAGCATCCTCCGGAGACCGGCATGCGCATCGCGCGCAAGCTCGGAATGATGACCTACCGTTCGGCTGCCGAATGGCGCCAGCGCTTCGGGCGCGAGCCCGCCGTTCGCGAGCTCGACAGCGCGGATCCCTTCGGGCCGGAATTCGCGATCCAGAGCTATCTCGAGGCGCACGCACGACGGTTCGTCCGCGCTTTCGATCCGAACTGCTATCTCTATCTCTCGCGCGCGATGGACCGCTTCGATCTCGCCGAGCACGGCGAATCGATCGAGGCCGTGTTCGCGCGCTCTCGCATCGAGCGTGCGCTCGTGATCGGCGTCGAGTCCGATTTGCTCTTTCCGCTCGATGAGCAGCGCGCGCTCGCGGACGCGCTCGCGCGGGCCGGAGCGCAAACGGTGTTCGCACCCCTCGACTGCCTCGAAGGCCATGATTCCTTTCTCATCGACCTCGAGCGCTTCGGCGGGGAGATCGCGCGATTCCTCGCATGAAGTCGCCCCGCGCACGGCGTGTGTGATAAGTTCAATCGGCGGCGCAGGCGCTGCCGAGCGAAGGCATAATGTGATTCAGGTCACTGCCAATAACTAAACACGACGAGGCAACGACTTTGGAACGCCGGCTGCACACCCGTCACAGGGCGCGGACGACCGTCTACATCACGATGCCGGGCGGCAGGCGCAAGCTCTGCCGGGCCGTCAATCTGAGCGCCACGGGGGTGTTCATCGAGACGACCAATCTCGGACTGCGCAAGGGGCAGCACGTCGACCTCGCCTTCGCGATCAATCTCGGCGCCGTCACGCGGCTGCACCGGCGCACCGCCGTCGTCGCGCACGTCTCGCGCGGGGGAACGGGACTGATGATGCAGGCGTACAGCTCCACCGCCCGCGCGAGCGTCGGCTCATCGTCCGGTTGAGCTCGATCGACCGGGGAACGCCCTCGCGGAGCGCTCGTTTAGTTCAAACGAGCACCCACAAGGAGACGGACATGGTGGACAGAGATCGCCTCAAGGGCGCCGCGAAGGCGAAGAGCGGCGCGCTGAAGAAGGCCGCCGGCAAGCTGAGCGGCGACGAGAAGCTGAAGCGCGCGGGACAGAACGAGGAGCTTCGCGGGAAAGCGCAAAACACGGTGGGCGGCCTGAAGGACGCGCTGCGCGACCGAACGGGCCGGAGCAGCTCCTAGCTCCTCGGGCCGCCGTGTGCGACGGCCCGCGTGAGATGACGGGCGACGCACAGCCGCGAGGCGCAGTGGACGCGCCGACGGCGCGGATTGCGGCCGAGAGCACATCCGGCACGGTGTCGGGAATCCGGCGGCGCTGCTGAGGACACGCGCGGGCAGAGTCGATGGCTGCGCGGCGTTCAGCCGGGCCCCACGCAGCCGGAGCAGTGCTGCGGCACGGAGTGCGTGACGGCATGCTCAGCAGCCCTGCCCGGGCTCGAGGCCGCATTGCCACGCAGCCGTGAAGCCGCGAGCCTTGAACTGCCTCGCGAAGCTCACCACCGAGTTCCAGCGGCCGATCGCCTCGTCGGGCGATTTCCTGCGCGGGCCTCGCGCGCCGCAGCTGCAGCGAACCTGTACTCGCCAGTGTCCCGCGAGCCGCGGACACATCGCGCACAGCGGGCAGACTTCGATCGGCGTGGCGGACATGCTCCCTCCTCGTGCCGCGCGCAGCAGGTGGTGAAGCGCCAAACATAAGCGCGAGGCGCCGGGAATTCTGTGAGGCAATCCGCGCTTGAGTACACGCGCGGCGCGCTCTGCCCGTCGAGCTCAGTGCGAATCGAAGAAGGTCTTCACCGCACTCAAACAAAACGGCGGGATGAGATCGGTGTGATACGCCTCGAGCACGCCCGTCTCGCCTTGCGTGAGCGCGACCGCGGCCTTTGCGGCTGCGAAGCCTTGTTTGATCGTCGCGTACGGATCGCCCGGCCCCACGGGGGAATCGACGTCGAGCACCGTCACGGGCGCGGGCGGCGGATGGGCAGCCCAGTATCCTTCCATGAGCTGCGTGTTGAGGTAGAACACGGTCGGATCGCCGTTTCCGGCGCACAGGAGCACCGGCGCGGACGGTGACCAGTTGCGCAGATCGTTGGTCTTGAGATCCTGCCGCAGCGCATTCGCCGGCGAGGGCGCGGGCACCCCCGTCGTGGTATCCGGAAATCCGCCATCGGGATTCGCCGCGGCATCCTGCAGATAGGCGAGCCGATAAGCATTGATCACCAGATAGTTCGGGCCGAAACCGAGTGCGAACGCCGGCGCGAGATTCCCCGGCATGGTCGAAGGCGTGAGCGACGCGTACTGCGGCGCGGGCGCAGTACTGCTGAACAGCGCGTTCTCCGGGAGCTTCCCTTCGGCGTACAGCGTGCTCCGGAGGGCTGTGCTCGGCAGCAGCGAGTCGATGCCGGACGCGTACTGCGGCGCGAAGATGTCCGTCGGCGCCGAATAGAGATTGCCGTAGGCGCGCTGATAACTCTCCGCGATCAGGACGAAATTGATGATCGCACCTCCGTTCACATCGCCCATGAAGACAGCGTCGCCGAAGGCGGCGAGCGCATAAGGCCCGGACATCGGCCCGGACGCGGTGACGGTCATGCCGGCCGCCTGCATCGCCCGATGCGTTGCCATCGCGACGAAGCCGCCCTGGGAGTAGCCGGTGATGAAGAGCTTGTGATCATCGGAGACGAGCGGCGATAGCGAGACCGGCAGCGCCGCGCGCGCGGCGGTGAGCGCATCGATCATGTCCTTCGACTGCTGGTCCGCCTCGAGATAGGGGTGATAGTCGAGCGATGAGATGTCGTAGCCCGCGTAGTTCGGCGCGACGACGATGTAGCCCTGCGCGGCGAAGACCGCCGCGAGGATCAGACCCTCCTCATTGCCGGATGCGCTGATATTCGCGATGTCGTAGTTGCGATCGGTCGTGGTGCCGTGCGCATACAGGACGATCGGGCGCGGGCCGCGGCACGCGGAGGCCGAGCCGCTCGGCACCATCAGCGCCCCCGTCGCGGTCGCGGGCTCGCCCTGGCCCCCTACGGTCTCGTACTCGATGTGATACACGTTCACCGTGCAGGCCGGTGAGTAGGCGAGCGTCAGGAGCTCCTGGCCGAGCGTGCCCACACCGAGGAAGCCGAGCAGATCGGACGGCGCGTACGAGCCGATCTGCGCGGGCGGAGTCGAGAGCAGCTGTCCGCGCGGCGGGCCGGCAGACGCCGGCGGCATCGAGCTCGAGCTCGGGCTCGGACTCGGGCCGCCCGCGCCGCACGCTGCGAGCACGAAGCACGCGAACCACGGTGTCGCGCGGAACGCGCCGAGCACGCATCACCCGCTCAGCGCCGGCGGCTGCGTTCCCAGTGGCCCCGCCGGGCACGCCAGCCGCGCGACCCGCGCTCCCAGCGCTGCGGCACCCAGCGGTAGCCGGCGCGCGGCGCTTGCCAGTGCCCCCGCGCCCAGGTGTAGCGGTTGCCGGTCCAGTTCCAGGAACCACCGATCCAGAACCAGCCCGGAGATGGCGGCTGGCCGGCAGACTCGAACAGCGCAACCGGCGGCGCGGCCGCCACGAAACCACCGGAATAGAATCCGCCCGGCCCGGGACCGACCACGCACGCGGTGAGCACGAGCGAGAGTGTCAGAGCCGCAACCAGATTCCGAGCTGCAGAGGGAATGTTCGCCATGCTGACCTCGCCGAGAATTTCGTTCCGCGCCGGCGCCGATCCACCCGCGCTCTCACTGATGAAACGCTCGAGAGCGCCCTTAGTGCACAGCGGCCGTGCACAGCGACGGACTCAAGCGCCGGATTCGAGGTGCTCGAGCAGTTCCGCCTCACGGCCGGGATCGGCCGCCTGCGCGCTCGACTGCGGCTTGAATTTGAGCTTGAGCGGATAGCTTTCCGCCACGTGGGTCTGAATGGCGCGCACCATCTGTGCGTGATACCCGAGCGCCTCGTCGACCGTTCTCTGGCCGGTCGCGATGTCGTCCGCGAGATTGAGCATGATGTGGTTCTGCGCCTCGCTGTCGCAGAACGCCGTGAGCTCCCCGCGCGTGTGGTCGACGACCAGGCTGCCGTCGTACGCGATCAGCATGCCGACCTTGCCATCGGGGACGCGATAGTTGATCGTCTGCTCGAGAATGTCCTCGTGCGGAAGCGGGAAATTGTGCTTCGCACCCGTGCGATGCAGTACGGTGCGCTTCCACGGCCCGTTGCCTTGCCAGAGGAGCGTCCGAGCGGTCACCTCGTGAGGCGGCCCGTATTTGCTCACGAGCCCGACGGCGATGCGCCGGCTCGCCAGCGGCCAACCGGAGAGATGCTGGTGAACCCAGGCCTCGCCTCGAGCGGATGCAGTGCTCACGCAGCGTCACTCCTTAAATCTCTCCGGAGGAGCCCGCGAGGCTCCCGGGCGCCATGTGGGGCTCTCGCGCACGCTACGCTCCGAGTGCGCGCCCGCGCAAGGCGGCTCGCGGAAAAAGCGCCCAGTGCAGCGGTCGCACCTCATTGCCCCTCGGCCGGCGTCAGGGTTGGGGCAGACTCGCCGATGCCCCGAGCCGCCCGCCGCACGCGGCGCGCAGCATCCCGCGGCACGCGCCCGGTCTCGATGTAAGTCTTCACGCGGACCAAGGCCTCATCGAGCTGTCTCTTCGGGTCGGCGCCCAAGAGCCTCGCGAGGTAGTGGCCGAGTGCACCGCCCGGGGGGTTGTAACTCATACGGATATCGAGCCGGGTGCCATCGATCGCCGGCTCGAAACGCATGAGCCCGGCGTGCTGGATTGGCGAGTTGCGCAGCGTGCGCCAGGCGATGAGCCGGTTCTGCTCGAGCGCACTCACCTCCGCGTCCCACTCTATCGCAACACCCGCCGGACCCACTGCCGTCCAGTGCGAGCGTTCATCAGTGAGCAGGCGGACGCTGCGCACGTTGTGCATGAACAGTGGATAGTCCTCCAAACGCGCGAGCGTCTGGTAGACCCGCTCGAGGGGCGCATTGATTTGAATCGTCTTGCGCACGTCGATCGCGCGCCGGCCCGCGGCACCCGCGAGCCTGCGCAGAGGAACGTTGCTCGTCGAGCGCACGATCGAGAGCACGCCCGTCGCGACGGCGAGCGTGCCAAGCGCGCCCCCGCGCCTGAGCCCCCCGAGTGCGAGCGCACCGCCGGCTGCCGTGATGAGCAGCCGCGTCGCCGGGGACCAGCTCTCCTGCAGCAGATCGATCCGCCGGTGAGAGCGCGGACGCCCGCCCTGCAGCGCCGAGACACCTCTCGAGTCTGCATGCACGCCGAGCTGATCCTCGACGCTCCGCACGCCGCGAACGCCGCGCACGCAGTCCATGAGCTGTGGATACTCGTGCGCGAGCACAGCGCCCCTCAGCACGACGCGTCCGCCCCTGGTCTCGATCTCGACCGCGCCGGGATGCGAGACGGCCCGTCCGAGGCAAGCGCGGACCCGCTCGCCGAGCACGCCGTCGTCGATCTCTGCGCTGTCGAACAGATGGCGCGCTTCGGCCGCGATACCGCCCACGCGATGCGCCAGATCGCGCGTGCCCACATCGACACCGTGACGCGTGTCCTTCATCAGGCTCGTTGCCCGATCGCGCAGCCGCGCACGGCGCCGCCGGCCGCTCGTCGGATCGAACCAGTACATCGCCGCTGCCGCGAGCGCCGCTCCGCTCAAACACCGTGTAGCTGAAGACATACCCACCCCGCTTCGCTCGGCCTGACCGGACAGAAGCGCCTAGCAATGGGCGCGCCCGGACGCCGCGCAACGCCCGCGGCCCGCCCGAGCGGCACGATCGAGCGGGCGGCTGTACGATGGGGCCGAGCACCATGAGCGAGTTTCGCATCACCGCCGTTCGAGCCGGCTCCCGCCGGCCGTCCATTCGGTTCGAGCCGACGCCTCATCACGCCGTCAACGCAATGCTCGAGCTCGCGCAGGTCCGCCCCGGCGATGTGCTCTACGATCTCGGCTCCGGCGACGGGCGTATCCCGATCGCCGCCGCGAAGCGCTGCGGTGCGCGTGCGGTCGGCATAGAAACGCACGCAGGCCGGGTACAGCAGGCGACCGAGCGCGCTCGCGCCGCAGGCCTCGGCCACCGAGTGCGCTTCATCTGCCAGGACCTGTTCGAGGCCGACTTGCGGCCGGCGTCCGTCGTGACGCTATTTCTGTTGCCCGAGGCGCACTGGCTCTTGAGGCCGAAGCTGCTCGCCGAGCTCGCCCCAGGATCGCGCATCGTCTCCTACATCCACGAGATGGGCCTGTGGAAGCCGCAGACGATGCGTTGCACCGTCGACCGGTTCGGGTGGTATCACCGCTATTATCTTTGGACCGTGCCGGCGCGCGCGGAGAGATGACTCAGCGCCCGCGATGGCTCAGCGCCCACACGTACGCCGCGAGCGCCCTCACCTGCGGTCTCGTGAGCTGCGAGCCGCCCATCGGCGGCATCGGACTGCGGTAGCTCTTCGGCTTTGCGACACCCTCGCGGATCGTCTTCTCGATCCCGGCGAGACTCCCGTTGCTCCAGACCCAGTGTCCCGAGCGCAGATCGGGGCCGAGCGGCGTTCCCTGACCCTCGGTGCCATGACAGCCCGTGCAAGTCGCTGAGGCCACCTGACCGCGATAGATGCGCGCACCCTGCTCGAGCCTCTGCCGCGAGGCGCCCGGTGGGACGGGCAGGCTCGCCACCGCACCCGCTGCGCCCGCTGTACCGGCTGCACCCGGGGCACCTGTCGCACCGGCGTTCGCATTCGTTCCCTCCGGCGGTGCGGCGCTTGCGCCACCGGCCCCTCCGTTGAGCGCGGTCATGCTCGGACACGGTGTGACCCCAGCGCCTGAGCCGGGCGCCTCGCCGCCGCGATAGACGATCCGATAGATTCGCCCAGCCACATCGTCCGCCACGTAGAGCGCGCCGTCCGATCCTACCGCGAGTCCCGAGGGACGGTGCGCAGCGCCCGGACCCTTCTCGCCCGCCGCAAAGCCGTCGGCGAAGATCTCGCAATTCCCGGTAGCCTTTCCATCGGAGAGCGGCTGGAAGACTACGTCGTAGCCCTGCTGCGGAAACGGGGCGCGGTTCCACGAACCATGAAACGCGATGAAAGCGCCGCCGCGATAACGCTCCGGGAACTGCTTGCCGTCATAGACCAGCAGATCGTTCGGCGCCCAATGTGCGGGGAATGCCGCGACGGGCCCGCGCTTGCGTGCGCAGCGTCCGACCTTCTTGCCGTCGCCGCCGTACTCCGGCGCAAGCACGAGTTTCCTCTGCACGCCGTCGTAGAAGCAGTAAGGCCAACCGTAGTCGCCGCCTTCGACGACGTGCACCAGCTCCTCGGCCGGCAGGTAGGCGCCCTCCTCGGGCGTGAAATGATCCGGCCAGTTCTGGCCCAGCTGATCGCGCCCGTGCTGCGTGGCGTAGTACAGGCCGTGGCCGCTCGGGTCGATCACGAGTCCCTCCGCGTTGCGAATGCCCGTGGCGTAGCGCTGCGCGGGCGAGAACTTCTGGCCCGTCTCCTTGGCGCTGTAGCGCCAGATGCCGCCGCGCGTCTTAAGCTCGCGGCATGGATCGATGCCCGGGGAGCGCAGCATGCGATTGCGCTCCTGGCAGGCATTGGTCGGTGTGGCGACATCGACGTATATCCAGCCGTCCGCATCGATCGCGAACGGATGCATCGGATGATCTCCCGTGAGCGGCAGACCCGACACCACGACCTGCTCGGGCCCGGTCGGCAGCATCGAGCCTGAAGGAAGCGCATAGCGCACGATGGTGTCGTTGTTCTCTGCGTAGAGATAGCCGCCGTAGAGTCCGATGCCCGTACCGCCGTGCCCCCCCGCATCCGGTGTCGGGCCGAAACGGTCGAAGACATTGGCCTTGCCCTGGCCCGCTGTGTCGCGCAGCGCAACGAGGAACCCGCCCGCAGGCGGTGCAGAGTTGGGGTAGTAGCGGCCGCTCCACGTATTCACGTACAAAACCCCGTTCGGCGCCACGACCATGTGGCGCGCGTGCCCGATGTTGTCCGCGAAGATGCTCGCGCAAAAGCCCGCCGGAAGTTTGAGACCGGCGTCGCTCTGCGGGCAGCGCCCGGACGAGGCTGCGCGGGAGGGGCTGCTCGCGCCGGTTCCCGTTGGGCGGCCTGTCGAGGCCTGCGCGTGGCCCCGTCCGGAGCCCGAGCATCCCGTCACGAGCCACAGCACGCAGCTCGCCGCGGCAAGCAGTGCCGGGCGCGGGCGCGCGCCTGGACCCTTCGCGAAAACGAGACGCTGTGATCCGGAACGTCGTGAGTCGGGACTTCGCATGATTCTTGACCTCGAGCTCGTACGGGAGACTGCGGTGTTCGCGCCCGGCAGAAGCGTGACGATAGCACCGGCGTACGCAGGGTGCGCGCGGCCGCGCACCTCACGACGGCGCTCGCGAAGCAGCCATCGTGCCGGGTAACCTCCCCTGCTGCGCGGTCTCGTGCCGGCACGCCAGACCTGGAGGACATCGCAATGAGTAAGTCGCCCGGACATCAGAATCGGCCGGATCACAAGGTCGAGGAGCATCATCTGCCCCCGAGCTCGCACGTCACGGTCGAGATCGGCGGCCAGCTCATCGCTGACTCGCACGATGTGATCCGGCTCGATGAGGATGGACATCCCTCGCGGTTCTACTTCCCTCGTTCGGATGTGACCATGGACAAGCTCGAGCGCAGCGAGACGACGAGCGACTGCCCCTTCAAAGGCACCGCGCGCTATTTCACGCTGCGCTCGGAGGGCCACCGGCTCGATGACGCCGTGTGGAGCTACGAGGCACCCTTCGATGAGCACGCGGGCTTGAAGGGCCGCCTGGCGTTCTACGACGACAAGTACCGCGATATCCACGTCCGCGCACAGTAAGGGTGGCACCGGCGGGGCGCATCGCGCGGGCCGGGAGCCTCTGTATCGCCGGTCGGCGCGCAGCGCTGCCCCTTGACGCGGCGCGCGCATGCGGCCACGGTTGCGCAGCGGGCAGAGCTCTCCCGTCGAGGACCCGCTTCCGACCATGCGCACGCTTACGCTCTCGATCGCAACGGGCAACTACGACCGTGTACGTCCGCTCATGGACGGGCAGGTCCGGATCGAGGGAGTCGATCCGCTCTACATGCTGCTCGAGCCGGAGGAGATCTTCTTTCGCGCATTCCGGGGCGCGCAATTCGATGTTTGCGAGCTCTCCCTCTCCAGCCTCGCAGTCCAGACGGCGCGCGGCGAGAGCCCCTATGTCGGCGTGCCCGTCTTCCCCTCGCGCATGTTCCGCCACGGCGCGATCTTCGTCCGCACCGACCGCGCCATACGCTCTGCAGCGGACCTGCGCGGCCGGCGTGTCGGCCTGCCGGAGTACCAGCTCACCGCCTGTGTCTGGGCGCGCATCCTCCTCGAGGAGGATCATGGCGTTGCTCCGCACGAGATCCTCTGGGTTCGCGGCGGGCTCGAGCAGGGCGGCCGCGAGGAGAAGATCCCGCTCGACCTGCCGCGCTCCGTGTCGCTCGAGGACGCCCCCGCCGATCGCACGCTCGCCATGATGCTTGCGGCCGGAGAGCTCGACGGACTCGTGACGCCGCGCGTGCCCTCGCTCATCGAACGGGGCCACCCCTCGATCGGCCGGCTGTTCCCCGATCCGGCTGCGGCCGCGAGGAGTTACTTCGAGCGCACGAAGATATTTCCCATCATGCACGTGCTCGGCGTTCGCCGATCACTCGCGTCCGAGCATCCCTGGCTGCCCGGGGCGCTGCTCAAGGCCTTCACCGAGGCGAAGACGCGAGCGATCGCGGCTCTCGCGGACTCGGCGTCCGCGAAGGTGAGCCTGCCGTTCGTCGATGAGGACTTGAACGCCGCCCGCGCACTCATGGGCCATGATTATTGGAGCTACGGGGTCGAGTCGAACCGTCACGTACTCGATACGTTCCTGCGCCATCATCACGCGCAGGGCTTAAGCGCGCGACGGCTCGCGCCGGAGGAACTGTTTCATCCGACGACGCTCGAGCAGTTCAAGATCTGAGGCCACGCTACCCTGCGCTGGCCGCTGATGCCCAAACTCATCCGGGCCGCTCGCTAGCAGCCGTTCCATTGCAGGCAAGACCTCGCTAGAGCTGCCGGGATATCCCGAACAAGGAATAGAATCGCTGAAAATCCTCCCTCGACAGCTCCATCGGATCGTAGTCGCCGCTCGGCAGCGGCTGCACGATATCCCAGTGTTCCGCGAGTTGATCGCTCGTGCCATGCACCACCTCGGCTGTGAACTCGAGGAGAATTCGCTCTCTGCGCGACAGATCATCGCGCTTCAAGGGATCGTATGGATTCGGGGTCACCGTAACCTCCTCAATCAGTCGCTCTGTCCGAACCCGGCAGAGCTCACTGCACGAGCAGGACGATCTTCCCGAACAAATGTCCGGCCTCGAGACGCTTGTGAGCCTCGGCCGCGGCGGCGAGCGGATATTGCGCCGCGATCGGTACTTGCAGCTTCGCCGCCTCGACCGCCTTGTTCAGGCGCTCGAGCTCAGCCTTGCCAGCCACGAAGCTGTAAAGAGTCATGCGCAGGTTTCCGCGCGGCTTCGGGACGGGCTCGATACCGTACAAGTAGGCGACTCGCCCACGACCGTCGTGCCGCACCGCATCGATGCACCGCTCGAGCGCGTCGCCGCCGGCGAGTCCCAGCACGGCATCGACCCCGCTCGGCGCAAAGCGCTTGGCTGCCGCCGCGATATCGCCGGTTCGACCGTTCACGACGGCGTCTGCGCCTAATCGCTCGAGGCGCGCGAGCTCCTCGTCGCTCGTGGCGGTAGCGAGCACTCTCACCCCGCGCAGGTTGGCGAACTGGATCGCAAGCGTTCCGACACCGCCCGCTGCGCCGTGGATGATCAGTGTCTCTCCGCGTTTCAACTGCAGTACGTCATCGATTCCCTGCAGCGCCGACAAGCCGCTGATCGCGAGAATACCCGCCTGCGCGAATCCGATCCCCTTCGGAATGCGTGCGACGTTTTGCGCTCGAGCCGTCGCGTATTCGGCGTACGTGCCATTGCCGATGCCGTATACCGCATCGCCCAGCCTGAATCCGTGCACGCCGGGCCCGATCGCGGCGATCGTGCCTGCGCTGTCGCTGCCGAGGACCAAAGGGAAACGTGCGAGCTTGCCCGGATGCTGCCGAAAAGCCGCCTCCCAAACGGCAACGCCGGCGGCATGCAGCTTGATCAACACCTGGCCCGCCTTGGGCTTGGGGGTTGGCAGATGATGAATCGATAAGACCTCCGGGCCACCGCCGTGGTCCAACGCGGCAGCGAGCATCGTGTCCGGCACGGCTCTCGTGCCCGCACCGGCCCAGGGCGAGGCCACCAAGCCCACCAGAGAAATGGCGAGCAGCGTGCGCGTGGGCGCTTTCATCGATGTCCACACACTGGCGTCACGAGGGGGGCGCCGTCGGGCACGATCATGACGGCGATGGCAGCGGCAGGCTTCGTCGCGCTAGCGCTTTCTCCCACCGTGTGGAGCGCGCCCACAGGCTCGAAAAAGCTCTCGCCCGTATGCACCAGCCGCACCGGTTGATCCGCGAGCCCCAGACGCGCCGTGCCCTCGGTGACATACACATATACCGAGCCTGGATGATGATGTCCCACGCATCGCGGCGATGCGGCGCGTCCCTTGCGCGCCGGGGGGAACTTGAGCGAAACCACGACGAGGCTCTTCCCCGGCGCGTCAGCGAGCGCCTGAGCGAAAAGAACTCCGGGAACGGTCGCGTATTGCTGCGCCGTCAGCCCTGACGTCATCGCTGTCGGCGCTTTCGGTTTCGGGCCGGGCGCAGTCGCGCCCCCGGGTGCGGCGCCTGGTGCGTCCGCACCGAGGGCGCTCGCAACGATCAGGATTGCGAATCCACCAAGAAACCATCGGACGGTCGCTCTAATTTGCACGGTGATCTCCCCCTCTGTCATTCTCGCCGTTCGGCGCAGCAGGTGCCTTTCAATGACCGCGGGCTGCAGCGGCCCGGTAGTTCATGACCTTGCGCCGGCAGGTCTCGCGAGGCCATGCCAGAGCGCCTCGAGCGCGCGCTGCGTGTCGCGCACTTGCCGGGCGCCTTCCGCCGTGAGCGCGAAGTAGCGCTTTGCGCGTCCGCCGCGCTGTGCGGTCGCCTCGCCCAAGCGCGACGTGACCAACCCTTTGCTCTCGAGCCGCTCGAGGATCGCATACACGCTACCCTGCAGCATTTCGCGGCCCGTCCTCTGTGCGATTTCCTCCGCGATCGGCACACCATAGGCCTCCGGCCCGAGACGCAGCACGGCCAGCATCACCATGAGCTCGTGCTGGCCCAGGAATTCACGTTTACGCATTTACTCGATAATAATGAAGAAAATGCGCGTGTCAATGGCCTGGCTGCAGCGGAAGAGCCAGCGTGACACCCAGGCCGCCTCCCTCACGGTTTGCAAGCCTGATGCGTCCCCCGTGCGCCTCCGCGATCTCGCGCGCGAGCGCGAGGCCGAGGCCCGTGCCGCCGCGCTTGGTGGAATAGAACGGCAGCAACGCCTGGCTCAGCACGGCCGGACTCATGCCTGCACCCCGATCGCGCACTTCCACGCGCTGCTCTCCTGCGCGGTGCGTGACGGCGAGCTCGATTGCATCCGCCGGTCCGCCCGCCTCATGGGCGTTCTTCAGCAAATTGATCAGCGCTTGCTCGAGCTGCGCGCGATCGAACCAACCCGCCGCGCTCGGAAGCGGTTCAACGACCCGGCAACGGTGGGCCGCCGCGACCTCCGCGGCGAAATCGCGCCATTCGACCTGAGCGGGCCGCGGCGCAGGGAGCTTCGCGAATTCCGAGTAGCGCCCGATGAATCGATGCAGGTGCTGAGCGCGCTCGCCAATCGCCGCAAAAGCCATGTCGATTCCGGCGGCATCTCCGCGCCTTGCCAGCTCTCCGCCCGACTGGGCCAAGGAGGCGATGGGCCCGAGGGAGTTATTGAGCTCATGGCTCAGCACACGAATGAGCTTCTTCCAGATCGCGACCTCCTGCCTCGAAAGCTCGCGGGTCATTCGCTGGAGCAAATACAGACAGTGTGTTCGGCCCTGCAGCTGAAACAGCCGCTGAGAGAGTGAGAACGTTTCCTCGACGCTCGCGATCTCGGCGCTGAAGAGGCTGTCCGCGCCAGACTCGGCCGCCAGCCGCAAGGGCTCCGGCGCGCGCGCAAGCAGAGCTGCGAAGTCGAGGCCGGTCATGCTCCGCCCCTCATTGAGCAGGTGACGGGCAGCGAGATTCGCGTAGGCCACGCGCTGGTGGGAGTCCGCGAGCACCAGTGCGACCGGCGAGCGCTGCATGACGGCATCGAGGAGCAGCTCGCGCTGGGCAAGGTTCGAGTGCTGCGCGCGCAGCGCATGGCCGAGCTCATTGTGCGCAGCCATCAGCGCGCCGAGCTCGTCGTGGGCCTTCACGGCGAGCGACAGGTTGAAGTCGCCGTCGCGGTAGCTCGCGACGGCTCCCTTCATCGCACGCAGCATGCGACGCACCGGGCGCGCCGCCCGTCGTGCGACCCAGAACGCCAGTACCAGGCTTGCCGCGACGACGATCGCAAAGGCGAGCCAGGGCCCAAGTTCAGAAGTGAGCCAGAGGGCTGCGAGCGTCGAAACGACAACCGCCGCGATCAGCAGCGCAGCGAGTTTGCCCTCGAAGCTGAAGTGCATGCCGCCTTCCCCTAAGTCTTCAGTCCGAAGCGCTCCATGCGGCGGTAAAACGCTTGGCGCGACAGCCCGAGGCTTTGCGCGGCGCGGCTGATGTTTCCGCGTGCCTTGGACAGGGTGGCTTCAACGATCTCCCGCGTGAGCGGATCGCCCTGGTGAAAGAGAGGGCGCTGAGCCGCTGGAAGGTTCAGGTCAGCTGCCTTCACGATGCGATCGCGTGCAAGAAGCTTGGCGCGCTCGATGGCGTTGCGCAGCTCCCGCACGCTGCCCGGCCAGTCGTGGGCCTGCAGGGCGGCCAGAGCATCCTCGCTCAACTCGAAGTCTGGGCCGAGAAAGTGCTGTGCCAGGGGCAGGATGTCCTCGGCCCGCTCGCTGAGCGGCGGCAGCGCGATCTCGATGGCATTGAGGCGGTAATACAGGTCCTCGCGAAACCGGCCAGCGCGAATCAGCGCGGGAAGCTCGGCATTGGTCGCGCTCACGACCCGCACGCGCGTGCTGCGCGTCTGGCTCGAGCCGAGCGGCTCGAACTGGCCCGTCTCGATGACCCGAAGCAGCTTGATTTGACCTTCAATCGGAAGATTCCCGATCTCATCGAGAAACAAGGTACCGCCGTCGGCGAGCTGGAAGCGCCCCACACGCGCTCGATGTGCTCCCGTGTAGGCGCCGGCCTCGGCGCCGAACAGCTCGGCCTCGACAAGCTCCGCCGGAATCGCGCCGCAGTTGACGGCGATGAACGGTCCGCCGCGAACCCTGGAGTTGGCGTGCACGATCTCCGCGATCCGTTCTTTTCCGGCGCCGTTGGGGCCCGTGATCAACACGGGTACGTCCGCACGCGCGACGCGGCAGGCGAGCTCGACCGCACGTTCCATCGCTTCCGACTCGAACACGACATCGCGAACGTCGTACTGCGCGGCGAGCCGCTCGCGCCGCCGCCGCGACGCCCGCTGCAGCCGCTCCCGCTCGCGTGTCGCCTCCGCCAGCTCGAGAAGATTTTCCACCGTCGAGAGCAACTTGTCGTTGTCCCACGGTTTGCCGATGTAATCGGCCGCACCGGCCTTGACCAGCCGCACGGCGGTTTCGAGGTGCGTCCACGCGGTGATCAGGATCACCGGCAAGTCCGGTTGAGCGGCTCGCACTGCGCGAAACAGCGTCGCCCCCTCCTCGCCCGACGTGGTATCCGCGGTAAAGTTCATGTCGGCGATGACGAGGTCGATTCGCTCCCGCGCGAGCGCCGCGAGACCTTCCTCCGGAGTCTGCGCGGCGATCGTGCGAATGTCCCGCAGGCGCAGCAGCACCTCCATGGCGGATGCCACGGCGGGATTGTCGTCGATGATCAGGACGGTTCGTGCGGCCATGGTCGTGGGCTGTGAGTTCGTAAAAGTAGTCGAACCGTTCACGCTCTCAAGCGCTGCGTGCCGCAATAGCAGGCGGCACCGCGGCGGCCCGCAATGCGGGCCACAGTACCGCGATCTGGCCGAGCACGAGCACCGCGATCGTGCCCACGATGAGATAGCCCAGTGGCAACCGCGCCAAAGCGATGCTGCGGAGCATCCACAGATTCGCGGCCAACGCCAGCAGGATACCCAGAGCCGATCCAGCGCCAGCAATCAACAGATTCTCGGTCTGAAAGTAGCGCAGGATGCTGCCGGCCGTCGCGCCGAGCGCCCGCCGGATACCGATCTGCCGCATTCGCAGCGAGACCCAGTAGCTCGTCAAACCGATGATGCCGAAACCCGTAACGCCGAGCAGCATCGCACAGATGACGCCCATGAGCAGGGCTTCACCCCGGGCTCCGCGATAAAAGGCGAGCCGCGCCTGCGCAAGCGACTGCATGCTGAGGATCGTTCGCTGCCGGCTGATCTTGAAGAGCTCGCTACGCGCCGCCGCCATGGCGGCCGCGAGCTCCCCGGGCTTCGCGCGCACGAAATAGAAGACGTTCGAGTCGGCCCACAGGAGCGGCACGAGGATCGAGGACTCTGCGACAGAGCTGTTCGCGGCATAGTGACCCGGCGCCAGCTGGTCAACGACACCGATGATCGTCGCCGTGTAGCCCCCCGGACCCAGCGTGGCCACCCGCCCGAGTACGTTGCCGCTGGGGTCGAGAGCGCGGGCCAACTCTCGCGTGACGATCACGCTGCCCCAGCTCTTGTAGTTATCGCTGAAACCGTGACTGACGAGGATATCTTCCGGGCGGAAATTGCGACCTGCGATCAATCTCAGTCCCAGCGTATTCAACGCGTGATCATCGACGGGAAACACCGCCGTCAGCATCCCACCTCCCGCCGGGTCGGGGTGGATGGTGATGCTCATCCCCATGCCCCGCCCACCGAGGGGCTGAACGGGCGATAAGGTTGCGTCTGCAACTTGCGGCAAAGCCCGCAGTCCGGCCAAGTCGGTCTGCGCACGTGCCTCCAGATCCGCGAAATCCGCGACCCACTGATTCGAGATGAGGAAGACACGGGACTCATCCGCAATACCGGTCGGCGCGCGGCTCAGCGCCGTGGACTCCCCGATGATGAACAGCGCATTAGAAAGTACAGCGAGCGTCAGGGCGATCTGCAGCGCGATCAGCCCTGCGCCCGCCTTGTTGCGGCGCAGAGAGGACAGAATCGGACCGAGTTCCATGAGGGGTTCCCGGTCCTAAAGCGTCTTGAGTTGCGACGCCGGCTGAACCTGCATCGCGCGCCAGCTCGGATACAACCCCGCGAGCAGCGTCGCGACGAGGGCGACGATCAAAGCGATCAGCACATCGCTGCCGTTGAGCCGCGTCAACACGGATAGATCCTGCTGCAGCACCGCGCGGCAGGTCGCTAGACCCAGCTTCGTCAATCCGATTCCGAGGAGCCCGCCAGCCAGCCCGATGACGCCGGCCTCGACCAGGCATTGTGCGAAAATTGCCGGCCGCGTGGCGCCGAGCGCGCGACGGACACATACGGTCGCAGTACGCGCCATGAACTTTGCGAGCATCAGGCCGGCAGCATTGAGTATGCAGACCAGCAGGAGCGCGAATGAGACGCCGGTAAGCGTATCGACCGTCGGCGGCACGACGCGGTTGTAGCTCAGCCACTGTATGACGTTCCGCAGCACGACGTGTGGCGGCCAAGGGAACCGGCCCGTCTGCCTCTGTACGGCCGCATAGTTGTGCAGGAAAGTGCGGTAGCTCGCCGCGTCGGCGGCGGTAGGCAGCTCAACCCAGAGGTGTATCCAAATACAATTGGAATGGAGAAACCCATCCCACCCCTTCCCAGGACCTTTTCCGTTACAGTTATCGCTCCCGGATGTCGCCATCTGCTCATCAATGGCTCGCGTGAACGGCAGGAACAGCTGATCGGTGCCGGAAAAGGTCTGTCCGCCGAGGTCATAGAACCGCGGGCTCGGGTGCCACTCATCCAGCACGCCGATGATGCGGTAGGACTTGCCGTCGATCGTCAGCTTCCGGCCGACGCTGTCTGCACCGCCGAAGAGCAGATCGTTGAGCGCTCGCGTGAGCACGACGACCGATGCGTCGGATTCGTCCTCTGCCCGGGTCCAGGGTCCCCCGTACTTGAACGGGACTTCGAACATCGGAAAGAAGTCGCGGTACGTGGCGCGAGCGTAGACCTGAATCGGACTCCGAGTCGGATCCGGCGGAATGATCGATACCGAGATCGGGTACATCGCCGCTTGGCGGACCGCAGCATGTGCCCGCATCAAGCCCGTGGCATCGATATAAGTCAGATCGGGCGGCAGATAACCCCGCCTGTGCCACGCATTCCACCGTGGGCCGAAGTTGTCGATCTGCGGCACGAACAGCTGGCTGGACTTCTGCGGGATCGGATCGCCCGAGGCGGCCCGCAAGATCGTGAGCATGGTCATCGAGGCGCCGATCCCGACGCCGATCGCAATGATCATCAGGGTCGTGAGCACGATATTGCGCCGCAGGCTGAGGAGCGCCAGATCGATGTAATAGCCGAACACAGTTCCTCAGTTCGCTACGAGCGGGCCGCCAAACGAAGCCTGCCCGCCCGCCACGTGTTCACAGTCGCGCCGCTTCCGCCGGCGCGATCGCCGCGGCGCGCCGCGCCGGCGCGAATACCGCCAGTTGATTGAGTCCCAAGAGGATTGCCGCGCCGACGATTACGTACGGCACGGGAAGACGCGAAAGCGAGTATCCGTGCACGAGCAGGTACGTGCTCGTGGCAAACGCCAGCACAGTGCCGAGCAGGACACCGACGGCCACGAGCGGAAAATTCTCGAGCATGTAATGCGCTTGCGGTGCGTAGGAGGGCCATTCCGGGAAGACGATCGAGTATTCTTCTTCGCCCGTGTCCCCCGGAAGCAGGTTCGGCCACACGAGCTTGTCGACAATGCCAATCACCCTGACTTGGGTCATTTTCCCACGACCCATGGCATGGTAGATGATCCTCCCGACCGCAGTGCTTCCGCCAAAGAGCCTTCTCGCAGCCGCGCGCGTGAGAATCGCAACGGGCGGAGTGATATCCCGTGAATACGGGACCATTTCGTCGGCCCGAAATCCTCGGCCGGCCACGAGCCGCACGCCCAAAGTCGCGATTGCGCTTGCGTCGCCCAAGTACATGGCCACGGCGAGACCCAGCCGGTGTTGATCGGACTTCAAGTCGATCCCACCGATCGATATACCACCCCCGTACGGCACTTGATTGACGACACTCACCGCCTTCACACCCGCAATCCCCGCCAGCGCTCGGACGTCCTGACGCATCGCCGCTTCGCTGTTCACCGAGCTGCTTCCGGGAGTCGGGTTGACAAACACGTCGAGCAGGTTCGACTCCGCAGTGCCGCTCGATATGGTCACTCGCTCGACCTCCGCGCCAATTAGAGACAGGGCATTGGAGAGGATTGCGAAGGCGACTGCGATCTCCGCGACGATCAGGCAAGCGGCGATCTTGCGATGGCGAATCGCGGCGACGATGGCAATGAGGTCGATCATGCCGCGCTCACCCGATCTTGAATCCCAGAGCCGGGGAAACCCGGCAGACGCGCCACGCGGGGAGTAGTCCGGCGAGCGTGCTCGCGGCGATGGCCAGCACGAACGTCAAGGCCAACATGGACCAATCGAGGCGCACGAGGTCTGCATACTGGACCGGCTGCTGACGCACGACCCACAGTCCGATCACCGTAAGACCGAGCCCACAAAATCCACCGACCAGTCCGACGGTCGCTGACTCGACGAGGTGCTGAGCGAAAATCGCTCCGCGCGATGCGCCCAGAGCGCGCCGCGCGCCGATCTCCGCGGATCGAAGCAGGAATTTCGCGAGAATCAATCCGCCCGCGTTGACCAGACAGAGGAGAAGGAAGGCAAACGCGAAGAGCAGCTGAAGGCGTACGTCATGGGGTACGACCTTGGCGAAATCCAAATACTGAGGCAGCGAGCGCAAGCGCACGTTGTTCGGCCGCACGAATCGACCGGTGGCGCGTTGCGCGTCGGAATAGGTTTCCAGATACTCTCGATAGCGTCGAACGTCCCTGGGCGTCGACAATTGCACCCAAAGCTGAGCCCAGGCACAAGGTGCGTTGACGTCCGTGTCCCGCACATTCGGTGACATATTGCCGAAGCACAAGACGTTGTTCGGCTTCAGCCCGGTACCGACGGCTGTCGAATAGGGCAGAAACACATCCTCCGTCTCCCCATACCCTTGCTGATAGTTTGCCCCAGCGTATAGATCGTAGAACTTCGGCACCGGCCGCCAGGCACCGAGTACTCCCGCGATGCGAAAGGCCGTGTCGTTGATCTGGAGCACCTGCCCGACGCTGTTCCGGCCACCGAACAGCCTGTTCTCGAGCTTCTTCCCGATGACGACCACATCCTGGCGGTCGCGCTCCGCGGCTGCGCTCCAGGGGCCTCCGTACCGGAAAGGCGTATCAAACATGGAGAAGAAATCCGGCGACGTGTAACGTGCGTTGGCGTAGAAGGGTTTGACCCTCGTCTCCGGCGGGTGCACCACGACACCGCCTCCGTACATGATCGCCTGCCGAGTCGCTTGGCCGGACGCGTAAAGAGCTTCCGCATCGAACCGGGTCAATCGAGGATAGGGCTCCATTCCGGCGTAGTAATTCCGTAGGGGTCCCGGATCGACTTGTACATAGAACAGCGTCCGGCTCTTGCCCGGAAGAGGATCCCCCGAAAGCACGTGAAAGACCGTCAGAACCGTCATGCTGGCGCCGATCCCCAGTGCCACAGCCATCACCAGCAGTGCCGTGATGCCGCGGTCCCGTCGAAAACCATGTGCGGCGACCTCGAAGTAGTAGGTCAACATCCGAAATCGCTGCTCCAACGGCCCTACTCCATCTCGACCAGATGGGCTTCGACGCTGATTGCGACGATCTGTCCATCGACGATATGGACCTGGCGCTGCGCCCGGGCGGCGAGATCCGGATCGTGCGTGACCATGACGATGGTCGCGCCGCCGCGATGCAGGTCTTCGAGGAGCTCCATCACCCCGCGCGCCATCAACGTATCGAGATTGCCCGTCGGCTCGTCCGCGAGCACCAGCCGCGGCTCCCCGACGAGTGCGCGGGCGATCGCGACGCGCTGCTGCTGTCCACCGGACATCTCCGAGGGGTAGTGGCGCGCCCGTGAGGTAAGCCCCACGCGCTCGAGCACGCCTTCGATGCGGCGCCGGCGCTCGCGGCCGGGCAGACCACGGTACCGCAACGGCACGTCTATGTTTTGATACACATTGAGATCGGGAATGAGATTGAACGACTGGAACACGAAGCCGATCTTTTCGTTGCGCAGGCGCGAGCGCACTCGGTCGCTGAGACCGCGCGTGTCGACACCGTCGAGCCAGTACTCCCCCGCGCTGAACTCTTCCAGCAACCCGGCGATCGTCAGGAAGGTCGTCTTGCCGGATCCGGAGGGACCCATGACCGCCACGAACTCGCCCTCCTGCACCTCGAGGGTGAGGTCGCGGAGCGCGTACGTTTCGACCACCTCGGTGCGGTAGACCTTCGACAGGTTTGTCATCTTCAGCATAGGAACCTCTGGCAATAGGACTCCAGGCCGCGTGATTCTGGCTACGTCAGTGAGCAATGATGACGCGATCCGCGCCGTTGAACTCGTCCGCCCCGGATACGACGACCTGGTCGCCCGCCGACAGGCCGTCCAGGATCTCCACCTTCTGAACGCTCGCAGCGCCGAGCCGTACCGGCTGCCGTTCGGCGATATCGCCGTGAACGACGTAGATAAGGCCGCCGCCGCCCTGGTCCACGAAGGTGCCGCGGTCCACCATCAGCACGTTCTGGCGGCGATCGATGAGGATACGCACCGACATGCGTTGGTTCTGCCGGAGGCCCCGGGGCTTATCGCCGGTGAACCGCACACGCGACACCACTTCGCCATCGACCACCTCGGGCGACACGGCGCTGACGCTGCCCTGCCAATGTTGCCCGTCACCCTCGATGTCCGCTGCCATGCCGGGTGCGAGATCGTGGGCTTCGCTCTCGGGGACCTGAATTTGGACCTCGAGCGCCGAGAGGTCGACGACCGTGAGCAGCGCGGCATCCTTGGCGACGGTCGCACGATCGGTCACCTGAACGGAGCCCACCCGTCCGTCCACCGGGGAGCGAACCTGAAGCGCATTCACTTGGCGCCGCAGGTCAGCGACCAAGTCCTGCTGGCGATCGAGCAGCGCGTGCTTGCTCCCGATATCGAAACGGTTTTGCCTGGGCTGCAGCTCGTAGGTGAGCTTCGCCTGCGCCAGTGAGAACTGCGCCTTCTCGAGATCGTCCTGCGACTTGAGCATCTGCAGCTGCGTATAGGACCCGAGCTGGTAGGCTTCGCGGCTGCGATCGAAATCGCGCTGCGCGGTGGTCTCGTCCACCTGCGCCTGCTTGTAGAGCTCTTGGAGCTGCGTGAGTTTGCTCTGGGCGTCCAGCTGCGCGCGCTGCCAGTCCAAACGATCGCTCTCGAGCGTCGCCTCTTCCTGGACGAGGCTCGCGGCGAGATCGGGGCTGTCGAGCACCGCCAGCGTCTCTCGCTGTCTGACAGCGTCCCCCGCGTGGACTTGGAGTGTCACGGTGCCCGTCGCCGTCGCATACAGGGTCGGGCTCACCGCGGCGACGACCTGACCGTCCGCCGTGATATCGCGAACGAAGGTGCCCCGCTCCACCGTCGCGATCGTCAGCCGCGAGGGGTCGACGGAGTTCGCCGCACCGGCAATGTGCAGCACCGTCTTCACGAGCGCGCCGAGCACGATCGCCGTGGCAAGTGCCGCCAGCGCGAGGTGAATCCTTCGGCGCCGCCACCAGGGCGGCGGTCCCAGGAGCCGGTCCGTTCCTGCGGTGCCGTAGAACAGGCTCACTTGCCGGAGCCTCGCGCCACGAGCAGCGCATCAATCGCGGCCAAGTCGCGCTCTGTCAGCTGGCCGGCTTGCTGCTTGAGAACGAGCACGTTGGTCAGATAGGCGTAGCGCGCCTGGTCGTACGCGTTGACGGCCGAGTAGTAGCGCGCCTGGTACGAGAGCAGGATGAATTCCGGGGAGACGTTGAACTCGATGTCATGCCGAGCCGCCTGCACGGCCGTGGAGGCCGAATCCTCCGCCCGCCGCGCGGCATTGATGCTTGCGATACCCGCGACGATGTTGCGATAGGCGGCGCGCGTCTGCTGGGCGGTATCGCGCCTGGAGGTCTCGAGATTTGCCTCGCTCTGGTGGTAGAGAGCGCGCGACTGGCGTACCGCGGAGGCGACCGCGCCGCCTTGGAACAGCGGCCAGTTCAGGTACACGCCGACCGTCCCGATGGTGGTATTTCCGCCGAGCACGGGCGGCCCCACCGCTCGTCGGTCGCTGCCGCCCAGAGCGATCGTCGGCAAACCCCTGCCGCGCTGAACGGAGATGTCCCGCTCAGCCGCCCCAACTGTCAGCTCCGCGGCGCGCACGCCGGGATTGTCGCGCAGAGCGGAAGTCACCCAGGCAGCGGCGGATGCCGGATCGGGGGCGGTGAGCGGTATCTGGTCGATCAACGGCGCCAGGTGGCCCGGCGGCTCGCCCACGAGTGTCGCAAGCGTGAGGTCGGCATCATCGAGTGCGTTCTGCGCATTGATGAGGATCTGGGCTGTGAGGTCGTAATAGGACTGGACCTGCTCGACGTCGCTGCGCGAGCCAAGCCCCGTTCGCTCACGGTCCTGCGCCTGTTTGAGCTGCATCGCATAGGCGTCTCGCTCGAGGCGCAGGGCGGTCAGCTGATCTTGTGCCCCGAGCACTCTGAGGTAAGCCTCCGCGACGCGCAGCACGAAGTCCTGCTGCGCGCTCACGTAGCTCGCCTCAGCGCTTGCCGCCTGCGCATCCGCCTCCTTGAGCTGACTGTAGGCCTGATAGCTCCACACCGTCTGGGTGAGGGTGAGGCCGTAGCTGGTGGTGTTCGCAGTGCAGTGCACCGTATTCACGCTCGTGCGTGCGCAGTCGGCTAGCCCGAAGTACCCCAGCGGCGGTGGTGAGCTTCCGTTATCGGTGAGTCCGAACGAGGCAGCTTGCTCGCTGAGGAAATGGCGCTCCTTCGATCCGGTGCCCGACACCTGGGGCAACCACTGCGCGAGCGCCTGCGGGCGTGCCTCGATGGCCGCATTGCGCTGGTACTTCGCTGCCAGGAGCGTCGTGTCGTGCATCAGCGCGAGTCGATAAAGACGCATCAAGTCATTGGCGCTCGCAGGAGTCGCGGCTGGGACGAGGAGGATGACGCCGATGAAGGCGAGACAGGGCGCACGATGCATACCCTCACAGGGCAATATCCTTGCCACGCGCGCCTCGTTTCTAAGGCTTGGTTTTCATTCATGATCTTCGCCGCCCGAACTGCGCAGCGAGTGTCCGCGGATATCCGCGCCGGACAGTCGGACAAGCGCAAAATACTTCGCGCCAGCGTAAAGGCCGGCGATGTTTCCTGGCACCTTGGGTGGTACGAGGAACCCTACGATGGATCTCGAACCGCTAGTGCGCCGTGCCCGGCAGGGCGATGTGAAAGCTTTCGTGGAGCTGACCCGAGGGTACCAGCATCTCGCCTTCGGCTCGGCGCTGGCCTTGGTCCACGAGCTGCCGAAGCTTGCCGAGCCGACGGCCTTTCCCGCGTGGTTGCGCAGTATCGTGCGGCACCAAGCCCATCGGGTACTGCGCCGAGGGCGCATCCCGCTGGCACCGCTCGAGGACGCATCGGAGGTACCGAGTGGAGCGCCGACACCCGATCACCACCTCGAACAGCACCGCGAGGCCGCGGCAGCCCTGGCGGCGATTGCGGAGCTGCCAGCCACGCTGCGTGAGCCGGCAACCCGGTTCTTCATTGACGAGTGTGGGTGCGCCCGGTGAGCAGCACAGAACGGTGGCCGCCGACGTGCGAACCGCACTCAGTGCGGCGCTGTGGACCGCCGGCGACACGCATGAAGCTCAAGACCGGGTGATGATCGAACGCGCCCGCAAGCTTCAGAACTATTTCGCACAGCCGTTCTTCGCGGCCGAGCCGTTCTCGAATCGTCCCGGAACACACGTCCCATTCAGTGAGTCCCTCAGCACCTACCGCGAGATCCTCGAAGGTCGACACGACGCGATCCCCGCAGAGGTCTTCTACTTCGCGGGCGGCATCGAGGAGATCCGCAACCGCGCCCACAGGCAGTAGCGCCGTGCGGCGCAAGAGTGTCACCTGCGCCGGCGCGACCCGCTACACTCGAGTGTGCGTGCGGGGCCCCGTCGCACACCATCTCGAGGCTCGATTCATGAAAATTCCCTTCCAGCTCTCTGCCCTGCTGCTGGCGGTCGCCTTCGCGCCCGCGATCCATGCCGACCAACCCGTACCCGAGGTCAGATTAACGCCAGCGGACCTCGTCGCGCTCGCCGGCACACGAGCTCCCGGCGTGCAGATGAGCGCACTGATCGGCAATTCGAGCCAGCCCGGGTTGTACAGCGTGCGCGTGAGCATTCCCGCCCACACGCGGGTGCAGCCGCACACTCACCGTGATAATCGTGCAGTGCTCGTGCTCTCGGGAACCTGGCACATGGGCTATGGGACGCACTTCGCGCCCGAGGCCCTCAAGGCGCTGCCGGCCGGAAGCTTCTACACCGAGCCTGCCGGTCAGCCGCACTTCGCCGAGACGCAGGACGAGCCCGTCGTGCTCATCGTCACCGGCTACGGGCCGAGCAACACGCACATGCTGCCGCGATAGACGCCCGTCGGGTGCTACTGATCCACACAGGTGAAACTCTCCGCGGAATTCTCGGTGCCGGGTGCTCCGATGAATTTCGGGTACTTCGGGTATTCACACAGCGGCCGGGTCCTGTGCACGTTGCGATTCCCGTCCATCGCGACCAGACCAGCGGGCGCCCTTCCGCTCTGCACCCACTGCTCGAGCGCCGGCAGGGCGTCGAACTTCGCGTTGAACGCGCCGAAACCATGACTGAAGCCCGGGATGAGATAAAAGCGTAAGAAGCTGCGAAGGCGCTTCTGGCCGAAGTGGGCGAGCTGCCGCTCGTAATAGGCGATCGAGTTGTGCGGTGTGATGAAATCGTCCGCCGTCCCGTGCGTCATGATGATCTTCCCGCCCTTCGCTCGGAACCGCGCGAGGCTCTGGTCGGTCACGTCCATGATCGATGCGACGGTCGCAATCCTCGCCTTGTACTGTCTCGGATCGAAATGAAGCGTGTCGAATTTCGGATCGCGCGTGATGATGTACTTGATCGTTGCGTCACCAGCGCTGTAGAGCAGCGGCTCCTTGCCCGAGAGCGGATTCGAGGGCTGCAAGACCTTGCCGAAGTTCGACGGGCCGGCGAACTGCGCGCCTTCCAGCAGCGGCCACTTCGGGAAGCTGTCCATCCCGGCGATGCGGACACCC
>JBOHZR010000132.1:0-8357 GCA_050738595.1 Steroidobacteraceae bacterium
TCCTGCCACGGGAACGACGGATGGGCCATGACGATCGTCAGCGCCGGAAAATCCGCGGCGACATCGTCGAGGTAGATGGGGTTCGAGTATTTGAGCTTGATGCCCATGCCACCTGGCATGCCGGCCCCGACGCCCGTCTGGCCCGTGTGGAACAGCGCCGGAAGCCCGGCCTCGGCAATGACCTCGTAGAGCGGGTAGGCCTTACGATCGTTCGGGTAGAACCCCTGCGCCGACGGGTGGAACTTGAAGCCCCGGACGCCATACTCGTCGATGAGGCGCCTCGCCTCGCGTACGCCCATCTTGCCGCGCGCCGGATCGATGCTCGCGAAGGGAATCAGCACGTCGCTGTTCTCGGCTGCGACCTCCGCGACCTCCTCGTTCGCGATCCGCCAGTGTCCGACCTCGGCCTCCATGTCGACCGTGAATATGACCGCAGCCATGCGCCGTTCGCGGTAGTACTGCGCGACCTCGGCAGGCATCGGCGGCTTGGCCGAGCGGAAGTACGTCGACATGGCCTCGTCGAAGGCGCGCGCGCACGGATCGCGCGGCGCCCGCCCCGAGATGTTCGCATGCGTGTGGACGTCGATCGCCACCAGCTGATCGAGATTCAAATGAGGCTGATACTTCGCCATGGCTGGTCCGTCCGGGATGGTCGCCGCCCGATGCGCGCCGGCGCGGCGATTATAGCGGCGCAATTCGCTATATGATGGGGACGAGGGCATACCGGAGGCACTGAAATGGCAAGCGCGAATCCCGATACGTCGGTCCATGCGGGCGCCATCGAGCGCAATCCGGGGTATCTGCGCATCGCGACGGAGGAAGCCTTCGCGCCGCCCGAGATGATTCGCCGCTACCGCGAGCTGCTTCAAGGACCCGACATCGATCCGGGATTCCGCAGCCTGATGGGGTTCTATATCAACAGCCGGGCGGACCGCCCGCGGTTCATCTTCGACCGCCTGCAGGACCTCGGAGAGCTGCGCCTGAAGGACATGGAGGAACGTGGAATCGACCGGCAGATCATCGCCATCACCGCGCCGGGCCCGCAGATGCTGCCGCGCGCCGAAGGCGTCGCCCTCGCTGCGCTCGCCAACGATCAGCTGGCCGAGGCGTGCCGCAAGCATCCCGACAAGCTCACCGGCATGGCCGCGTGCGCGCCGCAGGACCCGCCGGCCGCGGCCAAAGAGATCGAGCGCGCGGTGAGCAAGCTCGGCATGAAGGCAGTGATCGTCAACTCGCACATCCAGGGCGAGTATCTCGACAACCCGAAGTTCTCCCCGGTGCTCGAGGCGGCCGAGGCGCTCGATGTGCCGATCTACGTCCATCCGAACACCCCGCCCCGCAGCATGATCGGCCCGATGCTCGAGGCGGGCCTCGACGGCGCGATCTTCGGCTTCGGCGTCGAGACGGGCCTGCACGCGCTGCGGCTCATCACGAGCGGCACGTTCGACCGCTTTCCGAAGCTTCAGATCATCATCGGCCACATGGGCGAGGCGCTGCCTTTCTGGCTCTATCGCCTCGACTACATGCATCAGGCCGGCGTGCGCGCCGCCCGCTATGATTTTATGAAGCCGCTCAAGAAGGGCAAGGTGTCGAACTATCTGCGCGAGAACTTCTACATCACGAACTCGGGCGTCGCCTGGGAGCCGGCGATCAAGTTCACGCAGAGCGTCATCGGTGTCGACCGCGTGCTCTATGCGATGGACTATCCCTATCAGTGCCCTCTCGAGGAAGTCGTCGCGCTCGATGCCATGGACATGCCCGCCGAAGACAAGAAGAAGTTCTTTCAGACGAACGCGGAGCGGGTGTTCAAGCTGCGCTGATACCGACCCGTAGCTCTCACGCCGATGGCCAGAGACGTGTCGACCCTCGCCGCGGCGCTGGCTGCACTGGCGTGCATGACGGCCGCCAACACGGCCGGCGCGCAGTCCTCCGCACCTGCTCAGGGGAGCTCACCTGAGAAGACTCTGCAAGAAGTCACCGTCACCGCGGCGAAACTGAAAGAGAGGATCTCGAGGTTCGTCGACCAGATCGCCGCGCTCGCGCACGAGGAAGGACTCCCGAGATGGAACGTCCCGATCTGTCCGCAGGAGCGAGGCCTTCCCCGGCCGGAAGGCGTGTGGGTCCTCGCGCGCTTGGTGGCAATTGCGCACGCCGCGGGAGCACCGATGGCCCATGCACATTGCCGTCCGAATCTCTATATCGTCGCGTCCTCCGATCCGGAGCTCCTTTTGCGCCGAACCCGAGCGAACAATCGCAATCGCATCGCCATGTTTGGTGATGCGACTCCTTACGTCATCGATGAATTCATCGAGACCCCGCACCCAGTCAGAGTCTGGTACGGCTCCAGGGCGGGCGGCGCGCTGGGCAAAGTGCTGGGCAGCGCAAAGGCTGGGGGCACACAGGCCGGCGACCGTCCAACCACGTGGTTCTACAACGGCGCCTCCCGCCTCCGGTCGAACGTCATCTGGTCGTTTTCGGTCGTGGTCGAGATCGCCGACCAGAGGCAGTTGCGAGGATCGACCCTTGGACAATTCGCCGACTACGCTGCAATGGTCGCTCTCGCTGAGATCAAGCCCGGCGCACACCTGGGTGACGCCCCGTCCATTCTGAAACTGTTCGACGGCTCTCCAAAAACTGCGCCGGCCGGCATGACGGACTGGGATCGGGCCTTCCTGAAATCCTTGTATCTGACCGATCAGGCCTCGACGCTGCAGCGGGGTCAGATCGGACGCGAAATGGTGCGCGAGCTCATCCACTGATGAGGCGCTGCCGAGCCGCCGGTGTACGTCCGGCGCCGCTCCCCTGTGGGGCTACCCCTCTGCGAGCCAGGCGTCGAGCACTGCTGCGCGCCCCTCGCGCCGCACCGCGTGCAGTGCGCGCTCCAGCGCTCCGTCGAGCTCGTCGGCCTTCTTGACGGTGATCCCGAACGCGCCGCCTGCGGCGGCGGCAATGCCGGCGTAATCAGGCGGGGGCTCGAAGCTGATCCCGAGATCCTTCGCCCGGCTCGCTTCTCCGTCGGGATGCACGCCCAGAGCCGAAAAGCGCGGCGCGCGCCAGCCGCCATTGTTGTAGACGATCTGCAGGAACGGTGTGCGGTAGCGCCGCGCCATCCAGTGCACGGTTGCGGGTACCGAGAACAGGTAACAGCCATCCCCTGAGAGCGCAACGACGAGCTCGTCCGGCCGCGCAAGCTTCACACCGACCGCGGCTCCCCCGTTCCAGCCGAGGGAGCCTGCGCCCTGCGTGAAGAAGGTACCGGGACGCACTCGGCCGACGTGGCTCGAGATCGCCCCGAAGTTCGTCACGCCCTCGCTCAATACGATGGCCTGCTCCCCGATGGCCTCGCGCACGCGGGCCGTCAGGTACTCCGCGCTCAACGACCCGCTCGCGGGGCGTCGCTCCGCGTGCTCGCGTCCACTTGACTGCTCTGCGTGGCGCCGGGCGTAATGCGCCGTCCGCTCGCGTACCGCCGCCGCATCGATCGGCATGGAATCGAGCGCGTCATTGATCTGGCGCAGCGCGAGTGCCGCGTCGGCGCGATGAACCTGGCGCGCGTGGATGTACCAGAGCGGCATCTGCTCCTTGAGCGGATCGATGTCGATGTGGACGATGTGGGCCGTCGCACTCGGGCGATTGATCTGCGCAATCCAGGGCACATCGCTCCCGACGACGAGAATCGTGTCCGCCTCGGCGAGCGCCGGGTGCTGACGCTTCTCGTTCCATTGCACGCCCTGGTGCAGAGGATCGGTCGAGGGATAGTTCATCGCGCACGGCACGGATTCGAGCACGCCCACACCGAGCCGCGTGCAGAGCTTGAGCAGCTCGCTGACCGCGGCGGCGCTACGTCCCACGTAAGAGGTCACGACGAGTGGCCGGCGAGCCGCGGCAAGCCATCGCGCGATCTGCGCGGCATCCTCCGGGGCGAGCGCGCACCGCGCGACCGGTGGCCACTCGGCCCGATCGATGGCGACCGGCGCGACTTCCGCCTCGAGCACCTCTCGCGCGGCGACCAGATAGGCCGGGCCCTGCGGCTCGCTGCAGGCGAACTGGAGCGCGCGATTCACGATCTGCTTCGCGTTCGCGCCGAGGCGGATCTCGTTGTCGTAGCGCATGTAGCCGCGCACGATCCCGCGCTGGTCGAATACGTCCTGCAGCCAGTGGATGAACTCGTTGCGGCTGCCGCGCGCCTCGCCCTCCTGCGTTGCAGGGGAGAGCCCGGCAAGGATGAGCACGGGTACCCTGCCCTTCGCCGCATTGTGAACGGCGCCGCCGAGCTGCTGCGTGCCGCATTCGACGTGGACGAGGACGGCCTGAGGGCGCCCGCTCGCGAGCGCGAATCCATGCGCCGCCGAGAGCGCCACCATCTCGTCCGGGCAGGTGACCAGCGCCGGGAAACGGGTGCGCGCCCCCGCGGCTTCCGCCGCGCCGATCGTCTCGAGGAATCCGCTGTGGTCGCTCCCGAGGTTCGCGAAGATGAATTCCATCCCGGCTTCGCGCAGGGCTTCGAGGATCGCGGTGCTGGTCGTGTACATTGTCAGAATCAGCTCCAGGACGCAGAGCGCGCGACGCTGCGCGCGTACGGTCGTATGCCGAGCCACATGAGCGCCACGGAGATCGGTCCCAAGACCGCTGCCGTCAGCATGATCGACTCGCCGACCTTCGCCTCGGAGCCGACGACGTAGTTGGTCACGAGCCCGATGATAAGGGGTGCGAGCCCCGTGCCGAAAACGTTGAAGATGAACAGGAACAGCGCCGTCACCTGCCCGCGCATCTCGTTCGGCGTGATGATCTGCAGCGCGGCGTTCTGCGGCCCGGGGCCGAAGCCTGCGACGAGATAGGTCGCGCCCATCACCGCCATCGCCGACGTTCCATTCGGCATGAGCGGCAGGAGGATCGCCAGCGGCACGAACACCGTCGCGGTGAGCGCGGTCACGAGCAGATACGCGCTGTGGTATCCGCGCCGGGTGAGCCACTCCCCGAGGAGACTCCCCGGTATGAGACCGATCGGCCAGAGGATCAGGAACAGCGCGCCGCTCACGTACGCATAGTGCGGAATCGTCCAGCCGTAGGTCCGCACGAAGAACGTTGGTCCCCAGTTCATGATGCCGAACGTGACGATCGACTGGAACGCGAGGCCCAGGAACATGGACGCATACGCGCCCCGGTTCTGCGCCATGTAGTGCAGCACCTCGCGCACCGGAATCGCGCGGTGGCTGGCGGCCGCCTGCGCGGCGTCGCGGGCGGCGCGCAGGCGCCCGCGGCGCGCAGGCTCGATCATCGTCATCGCGAGGATCGTGACGATGAGGCCCGGCAGTCCGACGACGAAGAATGTGAGCTGCCAGCTGTGCATCTCCCCGAGCACTGGCAGGTGATAGATCGGCCTCGCGGAGAGCCACGCGATGATCACGCCCCCGAGAATCGTCGCGAGGCCGTTGCCCGCGACGAATCCGAACTGCATGAACGAGATCGCGCGCGCGAGGCGCGCCGGAGGAAACAGGTCGGCCATCATCGAGTACGTCGCCGGCCCATTCCCCGCCTCGCCGACGCCCACGCCCACGCGGCAGAGGAGCATGATCGAGAAATTGCGCGTGAGGCCCGTGGCGGCCGTCATGAGGCTCCACGCGCCGATGCTGAACGCGATGATGGCCCGACGGCTGCGGCTGTCGACGAGCCGAGCGATCGGGAGCCCCAGAACCAAATAGAAGAAGATGAACGCAGGCCCCATGAGCAGGCCTACCATCGTGTCACTCAAGCCGAGGTCGCGCTTGATGGGCTGCACCAGCAGCGGGAGCACACCGCGATCGAGAAACAGGAACGTGAGTCCGATCGCGAAGATGCCGACCGCGTACCACGCTTGCGCCGGGGGCGGCCAGGGCTGCTCCGATGCCGCCGCGGGCGCGGGCTGCGGTGCAAGCTCGACGGGCGGCGTGGCCATGGCAGCTCAGCCCGGCCGATTGCCCGCAGGTCGCCCGCTCGCGGGCGGGTCGGCGTGAGGCGGCTCGATCGGCCTTGCGGTCACCGGATGCAGGTAGTGAAACGGCACGACCGCGGTATCCGGCCAGAACGCCGGTCGCGCCGCGCCGATCTCGTCGGGACCGCACGGGTCCTCCGGGAAGGTCTTCTTCCAGAACGGCCCGTCGTAGGGCTTGCTGTGCGCCCAGCCGCGCTCGAAATCGGCCTGCCAGGCGAGACAGTAGTCGAGGACCTTGAGCTTCCAGACGCCGCGGTCCTTCAGGTACTCGTTTTCGTAGACGCCCGCCTCCCACCACTGCTGCGGGAGCGCGGCGACGCGATCCGTCTTGCTCGCGTGGCTTCCGCCCTGCAGCAGGCAGCGAAAGCGCCCGCGGGCGCTCTGGCCGTCTGCAGCGACGTCGATGATGTCCTGCAGCTGCAGATGATCGAGGAGAAATCCAAAGACCGGGCCGTTCCGGCCGCGTGTGAACGTCGATCGGAACCGCTCGATGTACAGGCGCTTCACGCCGCGATCCTTGCCCCGGAAGATGCCGCCCATGAAGCGCACCTCGCCGTCGTCGGCGAACAGATCGACGACCTCCTGATACAGTCCCTTGTCCATGAAGTAGCCATAGGCGAACTGCACGCGGCGCACGGACTCGATGTCCCCGAGCCTTCCGACCTCGCGCGTGAGCCGCTGCACCTCGGCTTGGAGGGTCTCGAGTTCGCCGCGCTCGCTCATCGTTCGACTCCGTGCTGCCGCCCGCAGAATGCCTCAGCGCGCGTGAGCGGTGCAAATAGCCGCGACGCTCGGATCGCCGCGCGCGCCCGCGTCGCTTAAACTCCCGCCCCATGTCAGGTCAGCTCACGGGTCAGATCGCAGTGGTGACGGGCGCGGGCCGGGGATTCGGCCGGGCGATCGCCGAACACTTTGCGCGCGAGGGCGCCGCCGTCACCGTCACCTCGCGCACACGCGCCGAGCTCGATCGGGTCGCCGATGCCATCCGCGCAGCGGGCGCCCGCGCGCTCGCGATCCCGGGAGACGTGACGGAGCCTCGCGACGTGGATCGCGTCATCTCGGAAACGGAGCGGACGTTCGGACCGGTCAACCTGCTCGTGAGCAATGCCGGAACACCGGGCCCGTTCGGACCGATCTGGACCGTCGATCCGCAGGCGTGGTGGCGCGCGCAGCAAGTGCATATCCACGCACCGTTCCTGTATCTGAATCGCGTGCTGCGCGGCATGGTTGAGCGGCGCGCCGGGCGCATCATCATCGTCTCGGCCCTCGCGAGCCGCCTCGTCGCGCCCTATCTCTCCGCATACTGCACCGGCAAGATCGCCCAGACGCGCATCACCGCGCAGGCCGCCGCGGAAACCCGCGAGCTCGGCGTGAGCATCTTCGCGATCGATCCCGGATTCGTGTTCACCGGCATCGCGGAGGAAACGATGAATTCCCCCGACGCACAGCGCTGGCTTCCCGGCATGGTCGAGCGCATCCGGGCGCGCCGCGACTCGCCCGATCGGGACGCCGATCTCGCTCGCTGCAGCGAGCGCTGCCTCGCGCTCGCATCCGGCCGCTACGATGCGCTCTCCGGCCGCTACATGGAGCTCGACGACGACATCGACGCGATGCTGCGCGCGGCGGCCAACGCCGCGCCGGCTCCCGTGACATCGCACCGGAAATAATCGAGGAATCCGCCATGCCAGTCGAGACCGAGCTGCGCCAGGAGCTCCAAGGGCTCCGCCAGGAGCTCCAGGCGCTGCGCAGCGAGATCGGCGTCCAAGCCGACATCCAGGCGGTCCGCGCGCTGCAGTTCAAATACGGCTACTACATGGACAAGTGCCTGTTCGGCGCGATCGTCGATCTGTTCGCCGAAGATGCGGTGCTGTATTTCATGAACGGCGTCTTCCGCGGCAAGCGCGGCGCGCGGCGCATGTATGGCGGCGCCTCCGGGCTCAACGGTCCCATGCGCGGCATGCTCTTCGAGCACATCATCGCGCAGGACATCGTCGACGTGGCTGCCGACCGGCGCACGGCGCAGGGCCGATTCCGCTGCTTCCTGCAGGGCGGCGTGCATCAGAGCAAGCGGGATGCGCCTGCCCGCATTCCCGCGCAGTTTCTGGAGGCGGGCATCTACGAGAATGAGTACGTCAAGGAAGACGGTGTCTGGAAGATCAAAGTGTTCGATTATCGTATCGTCTATCAGGCGCGCTTCGAGGAGGGCTGGACGCGCTCGGGCACCGAGCCGCTCATGGTCTCGAACTACACCGCGACCTACCCCGACAATCCGCGCGGCCCGGACGAGCTGCGCGAGCCCCCGCCGGTTTGGCCCGACGTGTTCATCATGCCATTTCACTACCCTCACCCGGTCACTGGCGAGCCCGTGACCGGCGCGGCCTAGGCG
>JBOHZR010000133.1:0-29147 GCA_050738595.1 Steroidobacteraceae bacterium
CGTGTGATCGATCATTCTATCGAACCCGGCCGCCCGCCGCGTTACCGCACGGCGGGCGCCGGTCGCGCCGGGGTCTCCAGGCGGTCAATTCACCGTGGACCGCCGGGCACATACACTCGGGTGGGCGCGGCCGGGGGCTGCACGTTGATTGCGCGCGGGCGGTGATGCAGGATCGGCGCAGTGACGCACGAGGACGCAAGTCCGCACGAGGACGCAAGCCGATGAGCACGACGAGCGCCAGAGCGCCCCTTCCCGTACGCAATCCGCGAACCGGCGAGATCGACCTCACCATCACGCCGGCATCGGAACCGGAGATCGCCGCGGTGTGCCGCCGGCTGCGGACGGCCCAGCCCGCGTGGGCCGATGCATCCATCGAGCATCGAGTCGCGGTGATGCGCCGCTGGGCCGAGCGTTTGAAGGCGCATCGTGCGGAGCTGGTCGCGGCGGACTCGATCGATACCGGAGGAGGGCAGATCTCCCAGGTGGCACCCGACATGGTCGTTGGCTCGATCCTTCGCCTGGCTTCGCACGCGCCGGCTCAGTTCCGCGAGCTCAAGCGCGCCGGCAGCTCCCCGCCGATGCCGCACATCCAGTTCGACACGAACCTGAAGCCCTATCCGCTGCTCGGTGTCATCGGGCCCTGGAACGCACCGCTCATGCTCTCGACCCTGCATGCGGTGCCCGCGCTTTTCGCCGGGTGCGCCGTGATCGTCAAGCCGAGCGAAGTCGCGCCGCGCTTCGTGCGGCCGATGCTGCAGACGATCGCCGAAGTGCCCGAGCTCGCGCAGGTGCTGAGCTTCGTGGTCGGCGATGGCGAGACCGGCCAAGCGATCATCGAGCACGTGGACATGATCAACTTCACCGGCAGCGTGCCGAATGGCCGTAAGGTCGCCGAGGCCTGCGCGAAGCGCTTCATCCCGGCAATGCTCGAGCTCGGCGGCAAGGACCCCGTGATCATCACCGGCAGCGCCGATCTCGAGCGCGCCGCGACCGCCGTGCTGCGCGGAGCGGTGACGAGCACCGGGCAGGTGTGCTTCTCGATCGAGCGCATCTACGTGCACGAATCGGTGCACGATGCCTTCGTCGCGCGGCTGGTCGGGGAGTCCGCGCGCGTCGAGCTCAACTATCCCGATCCCCACCGGGGCCAGATCGGCCCATTCATCTCGGCGCGGCAGGCCGAGATCGTCGATGGCCACATCGAGGATGCGCTCGTAAAGGGGGCGAAGCTCGCCTGCGGGGGCAAGTCCGTCAACCTCGGCGGCGGCCTGTACATGTATCCGACCGTGCTCGTCGATGTTCGTCACGACATGAGCATCATGCGCGACGAGACGTTCGGGCCGGTGATGCCGGTGATGCGCTACTCGAGCGAGGAGGAGGCGATCCGGCTCGCGAACGATACCTATTACGGGCTCTCGGCTGCGGTGATCGCCGGCACGGAGGCCGAAGGGCGGCGCATCGCCGACCGGCTCGAGGCGGGAGTCGTGAGTGTGCAGGACACCTTCCTCACGTTCGCGGGATTCGGCGTCGCGGAGTGGCAATCGTTCAAATTCTCGGGGATGGGTGGCCGCGGCCCAGGCCTCACCTCGTTCCTGCGCAAGCAGGCGGTGCTCGTGAATACCGGCCGGCCCGAGAGCCTGGTCGATGAGCCGCTGAAGGCGACCGCCTGAGCCAAGATCGAGCGCTGAGCCGCCCGGGGGCGCCGCAAGTCGGCGGCGACACCGGGATGCGCCAGCCTCGAGCAGCGACATGCGCACCCAGGTCGCAATCATCGGTGCCGGACCGGCAGGCCTGCTGCTCGGGCAGCTGCTCGCCCGGGAGGGGATCTCGAACGTCCTCATCGAGCGGCGCAGCGCCGAGCACGTCCTCGCGCGCGTCCGCGCGGGGATCATCGAGGAAGGCACGGCTCGATTGCTCGATGCCGCGGGCGCGGGCGAGCGGATGCGCCGCGAAGGCCTCGTGCACGATGGAATCGAGCTCGCCTTCGGCGGGTCGCGTCACCGGGTGGACTTTCGTGCCCTCGTGGACCGCGGCGTTTGCGTGTACGGTCAGACGGAGATCACGCGCGATCTGATGGCGGCGCGCGCGGCAGCGAGCGGTGAGACGTATTACGAGGCACAGGAGGTGGCGCTGCATGATCTCGCGAGCGATCGCCCGCGGGTGACGTTTCGAGCCGGGGCAGCACCGGGCGGCCGAGAGAGCAGCGTGCGCTCGATCGAGTGTGATTTCATCGCGGGTTGCGATGGCTTTCACGGCGTGAGCCGCCGGAGCATTCCCGCCGGGGTGCTCACGTGCGTCGAGCGCACGTATCCCTTTGGGTGGCTCGGCATCCTCGTGGATCGGCCGCCCGTCTCGCCCGAGCTCATCTATGCTCGTCACGAGCGCGGTTTTGCGCTCTGCTCGATGCGCTCGCTCGCGCGCAGCCGCCTCTATATTCAGTGCGGCCTCAACGAGCGGGTGGAGGACTGGCCGGATGAGCGGTTCTATGACGAGCTCGAGCGCCGAATCGACGCCGAGGCCGCGGCGAGGCTCGACCGGGGCGTCTCGATCGAGAAGAGCATCGCGACGCTGCGCAGCTTCGTCGCCGAGCCGATGCGGTACGGCCGCCTGTTCCTCGCCGGGGATGCCGCACACATCGTGCCGGCGACCGGCGCGAAGGGCCTGAACCTGGCCGCGAGCGACGTGCACTATCTCTCGCAGGGACTTGCCGAGTACTACCGCACCGGCTCCACCGATTGCCTGGACCGCTATTCCGCGCGGGCGCTGGCGCGGGTCTGGAAGGCGGAGCGGTTCTCCTGGTGGATGACCTCGCTCCTGCACCGCTTCCCACAGGCGAGCGGCTTCGACCAGCGCATCCAGGCCGCCGAGCTCGACTATCTCGCCTCGTCCCGGGCGGCGCTCACGGCCCTCGCGGAGAATTACGTGGGGCTGCCGCTGTAGCGGGGTTTACGCGCCAGAGCGCCTGCCGTAGAATGCGCGCCCTCGGTGGGTGGGGTGCTCGGGACCTTGGCCCCGCCGGCGGTGCCGCTCGGGCCGCCGCGTGCTCGTTGGTGGAAAGCCCCCCCGAGGGGCTTTTCGTTTTTCTGGGCCCCCGGCGGGGGCCACGCCGGTGCGGCGGCGTGCAGTGCTCGAGTGCAAGTGGGCCCGTGACGGCCCATTTTTATTTGGGCGGGTGACACCCGCAGCAGGAGCTCTCGTAACATGGCGGCGGCCTTGCACGAACGGCTCGTCGCCCTCATTGAGCCACTACTGGTTCAGTTGGGCTATGAGCTGGTCGATCTCGAGTACATCCCGGCCCGCGGGCGCGGGGCGCTGAGGATTTTCATCGACCGGCCTGAAGGCATTGGAGTCGATGACTGCGAGCGCGTGAGCCGCGAGGTCGCGGCGCGGCTCGACGTCGAGGACCCCATCCCGACGGCCTATTCCCTGGAGGTTTCTTCGCCGGGCGATGACCGGGTGCTGCGCACTCGCGCCCACTTCGACCGCTTCGTCGGCTCGCGTGTGTTCGTCGAGCTCGCGGCACCCCGGCAGGGTCGGCGCCGGTACACGGGTCTGCTGCGCCATGTCGCGGACGGGGGAGTGGAGCTCGAGGTCGACCAGCAGATCGTCGAGGTGCCGTTCCGGGAGATTGGGAAAGCTCGATTGGCGCCGCTTTGAGCGGCACGCGCGGAGGTTTTAGGGTGTGAACAAGGAAATTCTGATGGTCGTGGACGCCGTCTCGAACGAGAAAGGCGTCGACAAAGAGGTGATCTTCGAGGCGCTCGAGGCCGCGCTCGCCTCCGCGACGCGCAAGAAATTCGGCGAGGAATGGGACGCGCGCGTCGCGATCGACCGCCGCAGCGGCGATTACGAGACCTTCCGCCGCTGGAAGGTGTTCGCGGATGAGTCGACGGAGCTCGAAGCGCCTGAGCGCGAGCTGCGCCTCGACGATGCGCGCGACATCAATCCGAACACGCAGCCCGGAGAGTTCGTCGAGCAGCCGATGGAGTCGGTCGGATTCGGGCGGATCGCCGCCCAGCAGGCAAAGCAGGTCATCGTGCAGAAGGTGCGCGAGGCGGAGCGGGCCCAGGTCGTCGGCGCTTACCAGGACCGCGTCGGTCAGCTCGCGAGCGGGGTCGTCAAGCGGGTGGACCGCAACGGAATCTATGTCGATCTGGGGTCGAACGCCGAGGGCTTCGTGCCGCGCACCGACATGATTCCGCGCGAGCAGGCCAAGCCTCAGGATCGCATCAAGGCGTTCCTCAAGGAGGTGCGCTCCGAGCCGCGCGGGCCGCAGCTGTTTCTGACGCGCACCGCGCCGGAGTTCCTGATCGAGCTCTTCAAGCTCGAGGTGCCCGAGGTCGGGCAGGGGCTCATTCAGATCCTCGGCGCCGCGCGCGATCCCGGCGTGCGCGCGAAGATTGCCGTGCGCAGCAGCGATCCGCGCATCGATCCCGTCGGCGCGTGCGTCGGCATGCGCGGCTCGCGCGTACAGGCGGTCTCGAACGAGATCGCCGGCGAGCGCGTCGACATCATCCCGTACGATGAGAATCCGGCGCAGTTCGTGATCAACGCGATGTCGCCCGCCGAGGTGATGTCGATCGTCGTCGACGAGGACAGGCACAGCATCGACATCGCGGTCGCCGAGGAGAAGCTCTCCCAGGCGATCGGCCGGGGCGGGCAGAACATCCGGCTCGCGAGCCCGCTCACCGGCTGGGACCTCAACGTCATGACGGAGTCCGACGCCGACGCGAAGAGCGAGAGCGAGGCGCGCGAGCTCGTGCAGACATTCATGAAGCAGCTCGACGTGGATGAGGACGTCGCCACCATCCTGGTGCAGGAGGGCTTCTCGACGATCGAGGAGGTGGCCTACGTGCCGCAGGGCGAGCTCATGGCAATCCAGGAGTTCGATGAGGGGATGGTGAAGGAGCTGCGCAACCGCGCGCGCGACGTGCTTCTCACCCAGGCGATCGCGAGCGAGGAGACCCTCGATGAGTCGATGCCTGCCGATGACCTGTTGCTGCTCGAGGGCATGAGCCCGGATCTCGCGCTCGCGCTGGCGCGCCGCGGTGTGCGCACGCGTGAGGATCTCGCCGAGCAGTCCGTCGACGATCTCGCCGACATCGAGGGTCTCGCAGCGGAGGAGGCGGGTCGCCTCATCATGACGGCGCGCGCGCCCTGGTTCGAGGCCGGCCGCTAGGCTTCAGAGGTTTGATTGATGGCTGACGTAACCGTTTCACAGTTCGCTCAGGTGCTGAAGGTGCCGGTTGATCGGCTGCTCGCGCAGCTCGACCAGGCGGGCATCAAGGTCGCAGGTCCCGAGGACCGCATCACTGACGAGGCCAAGCTCGAGCTGCTCACGCATCTGCGCCGCAGCCACGGAGGCGATTCCGACGACGGGGGCGCCCCGCGGCGGATCACGCTCAAGCGCAAGACGCAGGGCGAGCTGAGGCTCGCGAGCGACCGGGGCCGCACGCGCACCGTCAACGTCGAGGTGCGCAGCACGCGCAAGTACATCAAGCGTGATGTGCTCGAGGAGCGCGCGCGCCAGCAACAGGAGGACCTCGAGCAGCAGCAGCAGCGCGAGGCCGAGCAGGCGGCCCGCCTCGAGGGCGAGCGCCTGGAAGCGGAGCGGCGCGAGCGCGATCGCATCGAGGCGATCGAGGCCGAAAACCGCCGCCGGATCGAGGAGGAGCAGAGCCGCAAGCGGGCACAAGAGGAGGCGCGCCGGCTCGTCGAGCAGCAGGCCCGCGAGGAAGCCGAGCGGCGCGAGCGGGAGCAACAGCGCCGAGCCGACGGGGAGCCCGAGCGTGTGGAGCGCGCGGCCCCCGCCGAGGCGCGCGTGCGAACGATGGAGCGTGCGCCGGCGGAGCGGCCCCCCGCCGAGGTGGCGCGTGTCGAGGAGAGCGTCGCACGCGCGCAGCCGACCCGCTACGGGCGCGAGGAGCTGCACGTCACGACGGACGTGAGCTCGCGGTTCAAGAAGAAGAAGCGCACCAAGGCGCGGCCGCTCGCGGTGAGCGGCGATGGGCGCCACGCCTTCGAGATGCCGACCGCTCCGGTCAAGCGCGAGGTCTCGATCGGCGAGACCATCACGGTCGCCGAGCTCGCCCAGAAGATGGCCGTCAAGGCGACCGAGGTCATCAGAGCGCTCATGAACCTGGGCGTCATGGCGACCATCAATCAGCCGATCGACCAGGACACCGCGGTCCTCGTGATCGAGGAGCTCGGCCACACGGCCAAGATCCAGAAAGAGAACGAGCTCGAGGCGGACTTGCAGGGCGCCGTCGCGGAGGGCACCGAGATCGCGCCGCGTCCGCCCGTCGTGACCGTCATGGGTCACGTCGATCACGGCAAGACCTCGCTCCTCGACTACATCCGCCGCACCAAGGTCGCGGCCGGAGAGGCGGGCGGCATTACCCAGCACATCGGCGCGTACCAGGTGCAGACCGAGAAGGGAACGATCACCTTTCTCGACACCCCAGGCCACGCAGCCTTCACGGCGATGCGCGCGCGCGGGGCGAAGGTGACCGACGTGGTCGTGCTCGTCGTCGCGGCCGATGATGGTGTCATGCCTCAGACGATCGAGGCGATCCAGCATGCGCGCGCGGCGGGCGTGCCCATCGTGGTCGCGGTGAACAAGATCGACAAGAGCGATGCCGATCCCGATCGCGTGCGCACCGAGCTCGCCAAGCAGGAGGTGATTCCCGAGCAGTGGGGCGGCCAGACGATGTTCGTGAATGTCTCAGCGCGCACTGGAGCGGGCGTGGAGCAGCTGCTCGAGGGGATCCTGCTGCAAGCGGAGGTTCTCGAGCTGCAGGCACCGGCCGAGGGACTCGCCTCCGGCGTCGTCATCGAATCGAGCATCGAGAAGGGGCGCGGCGCAGTCGCGACCGTGCTCGTGAAGAAGGGGACGCTGCGCATGGGCGACTCGATTCTCGCAGGTACGGAGTTCGGACGCGTGCGCGCGATGTTCGACGAGAGCGGCAGGGCCGTCGAGGAGGCGCCCCCCTCGATGCCGGTCGCTGTGCTCGGACTGTCCGGCGCCCCGAATGCGGGCGACGAACTGCTCGCCCTCGAGAACGAGCGCAAGGCACGCGAGGTCGCGCTCTATCGGGCCGGCAAGTTCCGCGATGTGAAGCTCGCGCGCCAGGCGACCCGCGCCGAGGACGTGTTCTCGCAGCTCGAGGCCGAGAAGGCCGGGGTCGTCGCGATCCTGCTCAAGGCCGACGTGCAGGGAAGCGTCGAGGCACTGCGCGATGCGCTCACGAAGCTCTCGACCGACGAGGTGCAGGTCAAGCTGATCGCGAGCGGGGTCGGAGGCATCACCGTCTCCGATGTGCAGCTCGCCGCGGCCTCCAAGGCGCGGATCATCGGCTTCAATGTTCGCGCCGATGCGGGTGCGCGCGACGCATTGAAGGACACCGGCGTCGAGGTGCGCTACTACAGCATCATTTACGAAGCGATCGACGACGTCAAACAGGTGATGAGCGGCATGCTCCGGCCGGAAGTGAAGGAGCAGATCGTCGGCATCGCGCCGGTGCGCGAGGTGTTTCGCTCGAGCAAGTTCGGTGTGGTCGCGGGCTGCCTCGTCACCGAGGGCTACGTGCGCCGCAATCACCCGATCCGAGTGCTGCGCGATAACGTCGTGATCTTCGAGGGAGCGCTCGAGTCGCTGCGCCGCTTCAAGGACGACGTGAGCGAAGTGCGTGCCGGCACCGAGTGCGGAATCGGCGTGAAGAACTACCAGGACGTGCGCGTCGGCGATCAGATCGAGTGCTTCTCGCGCGTCGAGGTAGCGCGCACGGTGGCATGATGCGCCGCGGCGGCACGCGATGAGCGATTCGCGCTTGCGCAAGGTCGAGGGCGAGCTGCAGCGCACGCTGGCGGCGCTCGTGAGCCGCGAAGTGAAAGACCCGCGCGTCGGCAACGTGACGATCACGCGCGTCGAGGTCACGCCGGACCTGAAGACGGCGCGCGTGTTCTTCGTCCCGTTCGCATCGAGCCATGATGCCGCGATCGTACAGGCGGGCCTCACGCGTGCCGCGGGTTTCCTGCGGGGCGAGGCGGGCCGCCGGCTCGCTCTGCGATACGCACCGCGGCTCGAATTCCACTTCGACGAGCACATCGAGAAGGCGGATCGGCTCACGAGGCTGATCGATCGCGCCGTGCAGAGCGGTGTGCCCCAGGCCGATGATGCCCACCCCGAGCACCACGAGCCGCGCGATTGAGCGGAGCGGCACGGCATCAATGCTGAGCGGCATCCTGCTGCTCGATAAACCCGAAGGGCTTTCCTCGAACGCCGCGCTTCAGCGCGTGAAGCGCCTGCTCGGGGCATCGAAGGCGGGCCACGTCGGCAGCCTCGACCCGCTCGCGACCGGGATGCTCCCGATCTGCCTCGGGGAAGCGACGAAGGTCGCGGGCGAGATCGTGGCGGGACGCAAGCGCTATGCATTCGACCTCACGCTCGGCTCTCGCACGGACACCGGCGATCGGGAAGGAGCGGTGATCGAGACGGCGCCGGTGCCGGCGCTCGATTGCGCGGCGGTCGTGCGCGCGCTCGCAGCGTTTCACGGGCGGCTGCTGCAGGTGCCGCCCATGTACTCGGCGATCAAGCGTGGCGGGCAGCCCCTTTACCGCCTCGCTCGAGCCGGCATAGAGGTCGAGCGCGCGGCGCGCGAGATTGAGATCGACGCGTTGAGTCTCACCGCATTGCGCGGCGCGGTCGCGAGCTTCGAGGCGCGCACCTCCAAGGGCACCTACATCCGTGTGCTCGGCGAGGACATCGCGCGCGCGCTCGGCACGTGCGGGCACGTGACGCGCTTGCGCCGCCTCTGCGTGTCGCCGTTCGAGCACGAACCCATGCAGGGGCTCGAGGAGGTGCGGGCCGTATGCCGCGCGGGCGGGCTGCCGCGGCTGATTGCGGCGGATCGCGCGCTCGATGCGCTACCGCCGCTCAACCTGCCGCAGGCTGCCGCGCAGCGGATTTGCAACGGACAAGCGGTCGCGGCGCCGGGCCTTGCGAGCGGCCGTGTGCGTCTCTACGACGAGAGCAGGCGCTTCCTCGGCCTCGGTGAGGCGGACGGCCGTGGAACGGTGAGGCCCAAGCGGATGTTTCTTGTGGGTGAGGGGGGCAGCGGGTAGAATGCCGCGCCTCGACGAGACAGGCTAAAAGGCCCGGAAATATCGGGAATACACGTGTAATGTCATTGAGCAGCGAGAAGAAGGGCGGAATCGTCGCGCAGTTCCGCCGCGATCCGGCGGATACCGGCTCGCCCGAGGTGCAGATCGCGCTCCTCTCGGAGCGGATCAATGGCCTCGGCGAGCATTTCAGTGCGCACAAGGGCGACCACTCTTCGCGCCGCGGCCTGGTGAAGCTCGTCAATCAGCGTCGCAAGCTCCTCGACTATTTGAAGTCGACGCAGCCGACCAAGTACCAGGAGCTCGTCGAGCGCCTGGGGCTTCGCCGCTGAACACTCAACGAAGGCCGCGCCGGAAATCGATCCGCGCGGCCTTCGCCCAGCTCGCTTCCCGGAATTGAGGATCGAATCGTGAGCGTCTTCTCGAAGTCATTTGCCTACGGACCGCACGCGGTCACGCTGGAAACGGGCGAGCTCGCGCGGCAGGCCGATGCCGCCGTGAAGGTCGCGATGGGCGATACGGTCGTGCTCGTCACCGCCGTGGCGAGGCAACAGCCGGCGGCCGGACGCGACTTCCTGCCCCTCACTGTCAACTACGTCGAGAAGACCTATGCGGCGGGCCGCATCCCCGGCGGCTTCTTCAAGCGCGAGGGCCGTCCGACCGAAAAGGAGACGCTGACCTCGCGGCTCATCGATCGTCCGATCCGCCCGCTCTTTCCCGACGCCTTCTACAACGACGTGCAGGTTGTCGCGACCGTGCTGTCCGTCGATCCGGAAATCGACCCGGATGTCCCCGCGCTGCTCGGGGCTTCCGCGGCACTCTCGCTCTCCGGCGTGCCCTTCAAAGGGCCGATCGGGGCGGCACGGGTCGGTTATCGCGAGGGCAAGTACCTGCTCAATCCCACCGCGAAGGATCTCGAGACCTCTCAACTGCATCTGGTCGTCGCCGGAACCGGGCAGGCCGTCCTGATGGTCGAATCCGAGGCGAAGGCCCTGCCCGAAGACGTGATGCTCGGGGCCGTGGTGTTCGGCCATCAGGAGATGCAGGTCGCGATCCGCGCGATCCGCGAGCTCGTCGCCGAGGCGGGCAAGCCGCGCTGGAACTGGCAGGCGGCGGCGGAGAACGCCGAGCTCGCGAGCGCCGTGGCGCTGCACGCCGAGGCCGCACTCGCGCAGGCGTACACGGTCACCGAGAAGCTGCAGCGCCGCGACAGCATCAAGGAAGTGAAGACGAAGACGCTCGCGGCGCTCGCCGCCGGCGAGGGCGCCAAGTGGACGGAAGAGCAGGTCGACGCGCAGCTGTTCAGGCTCGAGAGCAACATCGTTCGCCAGAGAATTCTGAACGGTGAGCCGCGCATCGACGGACGCGATACGCGCACGGTGCGCCCGATCAGTGTGAAGGCGGGGTTCCTGGCGCGCACGCATGGCTCGGCGCTGTTCACGCGCGGGGAGACCCAGGCGCTCGTCACGACGACACTCGGCACGACCCGCGATGCGCAGATCATCGACGGCCTCGAGGGTGAGCGGCGCGAGCCGTTCATGCTCCATTACAACTTCCCGCCGTTCTCGGTGGGGGAGACCGGCATGCTCGGCTCCCCGAAGCGCCGTGAGATCGGCCACGGCAATCTCGCGCGCCGCGGCGTGAGCGCGGTGATGCCGGACATGCAGAAGTTTCCGTACGTCATCCGCGTCGTCTCCGAGATTCTCGAGTCGAACGGCTCGAGCTCCATGGCGAGCGTCTGCGGAACGAGCCTGTCGCTCATGGATGCAGGCGTACCGATCAAGGGTCCCGTCGCGGGGGTGGCGATGGGCCTGGTGCTCGAGGGCTCCCGCTTCAAGGTTCTGACCGACATCCTGGGCGACGAGGACCACCTCGGCGACATGGACTTCAAGGTCGCCGGCACGCGCGATGGCGTGACGGCCCTGCAGATGGACATCAAGGTGGAAGGCGTCACGCCCGAGATCATGCGCATCGCGCTCGATCAGGCGCGCGAGGGACGCCTGCACATCCTCGGGGAGATGAACAAGGTGCTGTGCGCGCCGCGCGCGGAGATGTCGGAGTGGGCGCCGTCGATCATCACTCTGAAGATCGATCCGGAGAAGATCCGCGACGTGATCGGCAAGGGCGGCGCGGTCATCCGGCAGATCACCGAGGAGACCGGCACGACCATCGACATCGAGAGCGACGGGACCGTCAAGATCGCCTCGGTGAACGGCACGGCGGGCCGCGAGGCCCAGCGGCGGATCGAGCTCATCACCGCCGACGTCGAGGTCGGACACATCTACGAGGGCCGCGTGGCCCGGCTCATGGACTTCGGCGCGTTCGTCACGATCCTGCCCGGCCGGGACGGACTCGTGCACATCTCGCAGATCTCCGAGGAGCGAGTTGAGCGCGTGAGCGACAAGCTCAAGGAGGGGGACGTCGTGCGCGTGAAGGTGCTCGAGGTCGACCGCCAGGGACGCATCCGGCTCTCGATGCGCAACGTCGAGGCCGCGTAGTCGCAGCGCGCCCTTGTGCCTAATCGGGCTCGGTGCGTGCGCGCGGCGCGGCGTTGATCAGCGTGCGGAAGATCTCGTCCTGCGCCGAGCGCCAGCGCTGGAAGTTCTTCGGCGCGACGGAGGCGGCAACCTCCCGCGGGTCCACTCCAACGACGCTCTTCGCCCGCTCCCGCAGCTCCCGCTGCTGATTTGCGAAGAGCTTCAGGCTCTGCTCGAGATAGCAGCCGGTCAGGTGCTGCATCGCCCCGCCCCCGTAGGAGCGAATGAGCTGCGAGAGGAACTCGCGGCTCATCATCGGCTCGTTCCCATGCTCCTGGTCGGCAATCACCTGCAGCAGGATGCTGTTGGTGATGTCGTCCTGGGATTTCTTGTCGAGCACGACGAACTCGACGGAGTCGATGACGAGCTTGCGTACATCGCCGAGCGTGATGTAGCGGCTCTCGACGGTGTCGTACAGGCGCCGGTTCGGATACTTCTTGATGACCCTCGGTTCGCTCATCACAAGCTCCCGTCTTGTGTGGCTGAGCGCCGCCAGCGGCAAGCCGGCGGAACCCTCCCTCTGAAGCGCCGCATACCGCAGCGCTTTTGACCCCCCGTAACATACCTTAGTACACGCCGGGTGGCGCACCCAAATTAAATTGCAAAATCTGCTTCGGGCGCGCGAACCGTCCGGACGGCGAGCAGCGGCGCGGTGCGGAAGTGGCGAACGGCCCAATCGAGCTGGATTCGAGGCGGCTCCCGGGCGAGCTCGCAAGGGGGCTCCTGCTCGAGCAGCCGCAGTGCCTCGGCGAGCCATGCACCAGCGCAGCTCAGATCGAGGGGTGCCGAGCGTCGTGATTTGGCGAGCTTGCTGCCGTCCGGCTCGACGACGAGCGGCAAGTGAGCGAACCTCGGGAGTCGAAACCCGAGCGCCCGGGCGATCGCGATCTGCCAAGCGGTGCTTTCGAGCAGATCGGCCCCGCGGACCACGTCGGTGACGGCTTGCGAGGCATCATCCACCGTCACGGCGAGTTGATAGGCGATGAGTCCGTCGCGGCGGCGCACGATGACGTCCCCGAGCTGCCGCAAGGCGTACGCCTGCGGGCCCTGGATGCGGTCCTCGAAACGGACGACCTCGCCGTCATCGACCCGGAAGCGCCAGGCGGTCGGGCCGGGGCGGGTCGGTCCACCGCGGCAGGTACCTGGATAGCCGTGTTCCTCGGCACCCGCGAGCTCGCGCCGCGAGCAGCTGCACCGGAAGGTGAGGCCCTGCTCGGATAGGGCATCGAGGGCCGCCTCGTAGCGCTCGATCCGGCGGCTTTGATATTCGACCTCGCCGTCCCACGCGAGGCCGAAGGCCTCGAGCGTGCGCAGGATGAGATCGGCGCTGCCCGGGGCCACACGTGGCGTATCGACGTCCTCCATCCGCACGAGCCAGCGGCCACCGTGGCACCGCGCGTCGAGGAAGCTCCCGAGCGCGGCGAGGAGGGAGCCGAGATGCAGCGGCCCCGTGGGGGAGGGGGCGAATCGGCCGATGTACGCCGCGAGTGCGCGCGGCGGCTCAGCGATACCGGTCGTCGCGGTCGCCGTACTGGCGCTCGCGCCGCTCGCGCCGCTCCTGGGCCTCGATGCTGAGCGTCGCCACCGGCCGCGCCTCGAGCCGCTTGACGCCGATCTCCTCACCGGTCTCCAGACAGTACCCGTAGGTGCCGTCCTCGATGCGCTTCAAGGCCTCGTCGATCTTGCGGATAAGCTTGCGCTCGCGATCGCGCGTGCGCAGCTCGAGGCTGAACTCCTCTTCCTGAGTTGCCCGGTCGTTCGGGTCCGGGAAGTTCGCGGCCTCGTCTTTCATGTGGGTGACCGTGCGGTCCACCTCCACCATGAGGTCGCGCTTCCAGCTGAGCAGGATGTTGCGGAAATGCTCCGTTTGCTCCTTGCTCATGTACTGCTCGCCGCGCCTGGCGATGTACGGCTTGACGTTGCGCGGGCCCGCGAGAAGGCTGCCCGGCTCGGCAGCCTCGGCATCATCGGCGTCGGTGCCGCCGGCAAGGGGCTGCACGCGCGCGTGTACTGCGGGCGGAAACTTTGCCGCGGCCGGCGGGCTGCTGGCCCGCGCCGCCTCCTCGACCCTGGCCGGCTGCTGAGCATGGCCCTGGGCATGGCCCGCGGTTCGCATCAGTTCCGTGGCTTCGGTCCGGTTCCCGTTGACCGTACCGGTTGCGCGCGCGGGAGCGGCGGGAGCCGGCACACCCTTGCGGACGGAGGATGCCGCCTTGAGCCGCGCATGGCTCACGGGTTTCGCCCTCTCAGGGGGCTTGCGCGCCGCCGCCTTCCGCGGCGCGGCGCGGCTGGCAGGCCTCTTGCCCTTGACAGGCTTCGGCGCGAGTTTCTTGGCCGACATCAAGCACTCCTCAGAGCATCGAGCCCTCGAAGGACGCGCGATTATACCGGCGCACCGTAGCGTGTACAGGGCGCAGCCTCAGGGCAGCTCGACGGCCGGGCGGGGGGTCCAGCCCGGGAGCCGGCGCTCGACGACCACGGTGGTGTAGATCCCGCCGCGGACGTTGAAGCGGGCGGTGAGCCGCAGGAACCGCGGGGCGAGCAGCCCCTCGAGCGTGGCAGCGATCTCGTTGGTCACGGCTTCGTGGAACGCGCCGCGGTCGCGAAACGACCAGAGGTAGAGCTTGAGCGACTTGAGCTCGACGCAGAGCCGGTCGGGCACGTATTGCAGCTCGAGTGTCGCGAAGTCGGGCTGCCCCGTCTTCGGGCAGAGACAGGTGAACTCCGGCAGCGTCATGCGGATCGTGTAGTCGCCCTCGGGCGACGGACTCGCGAAGGTCTCGAGCGGATGGCGGTGCAGATCGGTCATGTTTCAAAGGCGCGTGAGGGAAGATTAATTTATCATGTGCGCCGCGGCCGCGCGGCCCGCCGCATCGCGATGCGGCTCGAGGTTCGCGCGAGGGGGTTCGGTCACGTCACGGGGGCAGTCACGCACGATGCGGCTCACCAAGATCAAGCTCGCCGGCTTCAAATCTTTCGTCGATCCCACCACGGTCTGCTTCCCCGGCAATCTCACGGGCGTCGTCGGCCCCAACGGCTGCGGGAAATCCAACATCATCGATGCAGTTCGCTGGGTGATGGGCGAGCTGTCTGCGCGCCACCTGCGCGGGGACTCGATGGCGGATGTGGTCTTCAACGGCTCCGTCGGGCGCAAGGCGGTCGGCAGCGCCTCCGTCGAGCTGGTCTTCGACAACGTCGACGGCAAGATCGGCGGTCCCTATGCCGCCTACAACGAAGTCTCGCTTCGCCGCCTCGTTGCGCGCGACGGCAGCTCGAGCTACTACATCAACGGAGCCCGCTGCCGCCGCAAGGACATCACGCAGCTGTTCCTCGGCACGGGTCTCGGCTCGCGCAGCTACGCGATCATCGAGCAGGGCATGATTTCGCGCATCATCGATGCGAAGCCCGAGGACATGCGAGCGCTGCTCGAGGAGGCGGCGGGGATCTCCCGTTACAAGGAGCGGCGCCGCGAGACCGAGGCGCGCATCGCTGACACGCGCGAGAATCTCGAGCGTCTGCAGGACGTGCGCGATGAGGTCGAGAAGCAGATCCGTCACTTGCAGCGCCAGGCCACGGCGGCGCGGCGCTACCGGGAGTTGAAGGAGCAGGAGCGGCGCACGGCCGCCGAGCTCCTCGCATTGAGGATGCGCGAGCTCGCGAGCGGCGCCGCGGTGCACGATTCGGCCATGCGGCAGCGCGACCTCGCCATGCAGGCGGCGCTCGCGGCGCAGCGCGCTCTCGAGGCCGCGCTCGAGAAGCAGCGCGCATTCCACGCCGAGCGCGGCGAGCGCGTTTCGGCATCCCAGGGCCGCTACTACGAGGTCGGCGCGGACCTCTCGCGCACGGAGCAGAGCATCCGCCACACCCGCGAGCTGCGGGAGCGCCACAGGAGCGACCTCGCTCAGGCGCGGACGACCCTCGCGGAGCTTGCCTCGCACATCGAGCGCGACGAGCGCCAGGTTCACGAGCTGCGCCTCGAGATCACTCGGCTCGCCCCCGAGCTCGCCGAAGCGCAGCGCGCCGAGCAGGCGGCCGCGGAGGCGTTCGCAGTTGCCGAGCAGGCGCTTGCGGATTGGCAGCAGCGCTGGGAAGCATTCAACGGTGAGCTCGGTGCGGCGAGCCAGACGACGCAGGTCGAGCGCGCGCGCATCGAGCAGCTCGAGAGCGAAAAGTATCGTCTCACGGCTCGGGCCGATCGACTTGCCGTCGAGCGCGCCGAGCTCGATCGAGTCGCGGCGAGCGGAGAGCTCGTGGCTCTCGCGGAGCGCGAATCCCGTGCACGCTCGCGCAGCGAGGAGCTCGCCCGTGCGCTCGCGGGCGCGCTCGAGTCGGCGCAGAGGCGGCGGACCGAGCAGCTCGCGATCGAGTCGCGGCTCGAGTCGGCGCGCAGCGAGCGCGACCGGGTGCGCAGCGAGCTCATGTCGCTCGATGCGCTTCAGAAGGCGGCGCTCACGCAGAACGCCGGGGGCGCCTCGGAATGGCTGGGCTCGAGCGGACTTGCCGGCCAGCCGCGCGTTGGCGAGCAGCTGGAAGTCGAGGAGGGCTGGGAACGCGCAGTCGAGACGGCTCTCGGGGATTATCTCGAAGCGGTCTGCGTCGAGCGCCTCGATGATCTCGCGGCCTCGCTCGAGCGGCTCGCGAACGGGCGGCTCGCACTCGTCGAGCACGTCGCGCGATCGGCAGCGGATGCGGCGCGCGAGTCGCGCGAGGCGGGCGGCCTGCCGGCCACCTCCGAGCCGCCCGCTTCCAATCGGACGCTCGCTGCAAAGGTGCGTCGCGGCCCGGCGGCCGTGCTCGATCCGCTGGCAGCGGTGCTCGCGGGGGACTCGCTCGCCGAGGCGCTGCGCGGGCGCTCGATGCTGCGGACCGGAGAGTCGATCATCACCCGCGGCGGGGAGTGGGTCGGGCGGGACTGGATCCGCGTCAACCGCGGCCACGATCAGCACGCCGGCATCATCGAGCGCGAGCAGCGGTTGAAGCTCTTGCGCGGTCAGCTCGGCAGCCACGAGCAGCATGTTCGGGATATCGAGGCGCATCTCGCCACGGTGCGCGAGTCGCTCATCGATGCCGAGCGCGGTCGCGATCGGCTGCAACCGGACATCCAGGAGGCGCATCGTGAGCACGCGGACCTGCTGGGGAAGCTCGAGGCCGCGCGGGCGCGCACACAGGAAGCCATGCTGAGACGGGACCGCCTCGATCAGGAGGCGGCCGAGACGGCGCGCGAGGTGAGCGCGACGCAAGAGTCGCTCGCGCGCGCGCACGCCGCGCACGAGCACGGGCGCTCGCAGCTCGCCGAGCTCGATTCGCGGCGTCCCGATTTGGAAGGCGAGCGCGAGGAGCGCCGCGAGACGGTTGCCCGTGCGCGCTCGCATGCGCAGGCAGCGCAGCTCGCCGCGCGCGATTTGCTGATCGTGAGCGAGTCGCGCCGCTCGAGCGAGAGCTCGATGGCGGTCTCGCTCGCGCGCATGCTCGAGCAGCGCGCCCAGCTCGCGCAGCGCTGCGCGGAGCTCGAAGGCGAGCTCGCAGGCGGGGATGCGCCGATGCGCGAGCTCGAGGGACGGCTCGAGGAGCTGCTCTCCCGGCGGATCGACGTGGAGAACGAGCTCGCCGCTGCGCGGCGCGCGCTCGAGGAGGCCGATGCGGAGCTGCGCACGCTCGATGAGCAGCGCATGCGAGCCGAGCAGGGCGTGCTCGAGGCGCGCGCCGCCATGGAGGAGGCGCGTCTCAGCGCCCAGGAGACGCGCGTACGGCGGGAGGCCCTCGCGGAGCAGTTCGCGGCCACTCGCTTCGCGCTCGAGGAGATCGAGCAGGGGCTCGCTGCAGACGCCGATCCGCTCGCCTGGGAGGAGCGGCTCGCCACAGTGCGCGCGAGCGTCGAGAAGCTCGGCCAAGTCAATCTCGCGGCGATCGACGAGCTCGCGGAGCACACCGAGCGCAAGGAGTACCTCGACCGCCAGTTCAAGGATTTGACGGATGCCCTCGCGACGCTCGAGGACGCCATGCGCCGCATCGACAAGGAGACGCGGACGCGCTTCGAGGAGACGTTTCAGAAGATCAACACGGGCCTCGCGGAGAAATTCCCGCGGCTGTTCGGCGGCGGAAACGCCTATCTCGAGCTCGTGGGCGATGAGGTGCTGAGCGCGGGCGTCGCCGTGATGGCGCGACCGCCCGGCAAGCGCAACAGCACGATCCATCTGCTCTCGGGCGGGGAGAAGGCCCTCACCGCGGCCGCGCTCGTGTTCTCGATCTTCGACTTGAATCCGGCCCCGTTCTGCCTCCTCGACGAGGTGGACGCCCCGCTCGACGAGTACAATATCGGCCGCTTTTGCGACATCGTGCGCGACATGTCGAGCCGAGTGCAGTTCATCTTCATCACGCACAACAAGGCGACCCTGGAGCTCGCCTCGCAGCTCATCGGCGTCACGATGAGCGAGCCCGGCGTCTCCAGGCTCGTGGCGGTCGACGTCGAAGAGGCGATGCGCCTCGCCGCAGTCTGAAGGGCGTGAGGACGGGCTCATGCCGGAGCTGCGCTGGACGCTTCTGATCATTGGGATCGTGTTCCTCGCCGGGCTCGCCTGGTGGGAGCTGCGCCGCTCGCGGCGAGGCCTCGCAGGCGCGGGGGATCGCCCCGGCGATGCCCTCGCTGGCCGCGAGCTCTCCCGGTCCCCGGCCGAGCGGCCGGCGGCCGACGGCATCAAACACGAGCCCACGATCACCCTGCCGGAAGTCCTCGTGCGCGAGCTGCCCGTGGAGCTGCCCATCGTCGAAGTGCTCGACGATGACTCGCTCATCGGGCTGCGCGTCGACGGTGCTCGCGAGGAGTTTCAGGGCGAGCCTGCGAGCGCCGGGGAGGCGAGCGAGCCGATCATACCGGCTGCGCCCGAGCCGTCCGGGCGGCCGGAGCCCGTTCCCATGCTCGGCATCACCCCGGTGCCCCAGCCGCTGGACCCGATCGTCGAGTGGCCGGACGAGTCGGTGCGGCGGATCGTCGCGCTGCGCCTCGTCGCGCCCAGTGAGCGTTTCACAGGGCGCGCGGTTCGGCAGGCGCTCTCAGCCGAGGGCTTTGTGCTCGGGAAGCTTTCCATCTTCCATCGTGCCGCGCCGGATGGGCGCGCGGTCGTGAGCGTGGCCAGCCTCGCGAAGCCCGGCACCTTCGATCCCGATTCGATCGACATGCAGCGCTATGGCGGATTGAATCTCTTCGCAGTGCTGCCCGGTCCGCTGTCGCCCCTCCGCGCGTTCGAGGAGCTGCTCGCCGCGGCGCGCAACCTGAGCGAGCGGCTGCAGGGGGCACTGCAGGACGAGCGCGGCGAGCCGCTGACGCCCATGCGCGCCGCGATGATTCGCGAGGCGCTCGCGGGCGAGGCCGAGGCGAGTGGCTGAGGAGCGCCTCGCAGGGCGCATGGCCGAGCTGCGCCGCGAGATCGCACACCATAACCGCCTGTATTACGAGCTCGACCGGCCGAGCGTCTCCGACGCCGAGTACGATGCGCTGCTTTGCGAGCTGCGCTCCCTCGAGCGGCAGCATCCCGAGCTCGTGACGCCCGACTCCCCGACTCAGCGAGTCGGAGCGCAGGCCTCGGGCAAATTCGCCAAGGTGCGGCACGCGGTCCCGATGCTGTCGCTCGGAAACGCGCTCACACCCGAGGAGGTCGCGGGGTTCCTCGAGCGCATTCGCCGGTTCCTGAGGCTCGAGAGCGCCGAGCCGATCGAGCTCACCGCCGAGCCGAAGATCGACGGTCTGTCGCTTTCGCTGCGCTACGAGCGTGGGCGGCTCGTGCGCGGGGCGACGCGCGGCGACGGCATCGAGGGGGAGGACGTGACGGCGAACGTCCGGCGCGTGAAGGACGTGCCGCAGCGGCTGAGAGGCACGGGCGCGCCCGCCGCGTGCGAGCTGCGCGGCGAGGCCTACATGACACGCTCGGCGTTCCTCACGCTCAACGAGCAGCAGGCGAAAGCCGGACGGGCGGTGTTCGCCAATCCCCGCAACTCGGCGGCCGGCTCGCTGCGACAGCTCGATCCCGAGGTGACGGGCTCGCGTCCGCTCAGGTTCTTCGCGTACGGTTGGGGCGAGATGAGCGCGCGGCCGGCGGACACGCAGTGGAGCATGCTCGAGTGGCTCGCGGCGCGCGGTTTGCCGACCAACCCACGAGCGCGGCTCTGCCGCTCGCTCGAGGAACTGCTCGACTTCCATCGCGAGATGGAGCTCGAGCGCGCGGCGCTCGACTACGACATCGACGGGGTCGTGTACAAGGTCAATCGGCTCGACTGGCAGGAGCGGCTCGGCTTCGTCGCGCGCGATCCGCGCTGGGCCGTTGCGCACAAATTCGCCGCGCAGAAAGCGGCGACGGTCGTGAACGCGATCGAAGTGCAGGTCGGACGCACCGGCGCGTTGACGCCGGTCGCGAAGCTCGCCCCGGTCAACGTCGGCGGCGTCGTCGTCTCGAACGCATCGCTGCACAACGAGGACTCCGTCCGCTCGCTCGACGTACGGCTCGGCGACACCGTGATGATTCAGCGCGCGGGCGATGTGATTCCGCAGGTGCTCGGGGTCGTCATGGAGCGGCGCCCCGCGGGGGCGCTGCCCTATGAGTTTCCGCGCACCTGCCCGTGCCCGCTCGCCACGCGCGTGGTGCGCGATCGGACGGCGACGGGCGAGGAGGGCGCGATTGCGCGCTGCTCCGGCGAGCTCGCCTGTCCCCACCAGCGCATCGAGCACCTGCGGCACTTCGTCTCGCGGCGCGCGTTCGACATCGAAGGGCTCGGGGAGAAACAGATCACGTTCTTCTACGAGCAGGGTTGGGTACAAGAGCCCGCGGAGGTCTTCACCCTCGCCGAGCGCGACGCCTCGATCCGCATCGAGGAGCAGAAGGGTTTCGGGGAGCTCTCCGTACGCAAGCTCTTCGAGGCGATCGAAGTGCGCCGCTCGATCTCCCTCGAGCGCTTCATCTACTCACTCGGCATCCGCCACGTCGGGGAGACGACGGCGCGCGCGCTCGCGCGCGGTTACGGAACCTTCGCGGCTCTGCGCGAAGCGTGCCGGCGGCTCGCGGAGGGCGACCCCGAGGAACGCGAGGAGGCGCGGGTCGAGCTCGATGCCATGGATCAGATCGGCGATGCGGTGATCGAGAGCCTCACGGCGTATTTTGCGGAACCTCACAACGCCGGGATGGTCGACCGGCTCGCCGAACGAGTGCACATCCTAGCGGCAGAGCGCCCGCTCGCGACATCGCCCGTCGCCGGGAAAACGATCGTCTTCACCGGACGGCTCGAGCGCATGACCCGCGAGGAGGCGAAGGCCCTCGCGGAGCGGCTCGGAGCGACCGTCAGCGGCAGCGTATCGAAGAAGACCGACCTCGTCGTCGCGGGCGCCGAGGCGGGCTCGAAGCTCAAGAGGGCCGCGGAGCTCGGCCTCGAGGTGCTCGATGAGGCGGCCTTCCTCGAGCTCGTCAGACCTTCCCTCGCTCGATCTTCGCCTTCTGCATGAGCTCGTCCTGGTAAGCCTTGAACTTGTTTTGCTTCACGATCTGAACGAGCCGCTCCCGAACTCGATCGAAGGACGGCACGGCGAGATCGCGCGTGCCCTCGAGCTCGATGATGTGCCAGCCGTACTGCGTATGGACCGGCTCGTGCGTGTACTCGCCCGGCTTCAACTGGACGACCGCATCGGCGAAGGGCTTGACCATGCCGGTGGCCGTGAACCAGCCGAGATCGCCTCCGCTCGCCTTGGAGGTGTCGATGGAGTTGCTCTTCGCGAGGTCGGCGAAGCCCGCACCTTTTTCAAGCTTCGCTATGAGGCTCTTCGCCTCGGCCTCGGTCGGCACGAGGATGTGTCGGGCGTGGTACTCCGTATGGGGCAGCTTCGCGATCTGTACTTCGTACTCGGCATGCAGCTCCTGATCCGTCGGCTCACGAGCTTTCAAATACCGATCCGCGACGACGGATTGCAGCACGTTGAGGCGCGAGATTTCGATGAGGTGCCGCGTGTCCGGCTCGCTCGCGGTGCCGTCCTTCTCCGCCTGATCGGCGATGACCTGCGCGCGGATGAGATTGTCGAGTGCCTGCCCGCGCTGATCGGGCGTGAGCTCGCTCGGGCTCTTGCCGCCCGTGATGCCCTTCACATAGAAGTCGAAAAAGTCGCGATGGATCGGCACGCCATTCACCGTGGCAACCGGCGGCGAGGCGTCCGCCGTGCTTTGAGCGGGGCTCTTGCCGTGGCAGCCGGCGAGGCCGATCGCGGCTGCTGCGAGCGCGAACGCCATGCAGGCGCTCGAGATCGCGCGTCGCGAAGTCATGAATCGTTTCATGTGTAAACCCTTGGTTAATCAGTACATTACATGATAATTATGACTTGACTTCTTCCGGTGTCCGCGCCTCGATCGCGAGCGCATGGATGCCGGCGGCCTTGAGCGTGAGCCGCTCGGCGATGCACTCGTATACGAGCCGGTGCCGCCCGATGCGCGTGAGGCCCCGAAACCGCTCCGAGACGATCTGAACACGGAAGTGTCCCCCTTCGCGCGCACCGGCATGTCCGGCGTGCTGTGCGCTCTCATCCTCGACGGCGAGCCGGATCGGTGCGAGTCGCTCGGCGAGCGCGGCACGGATGCGCTCGGCGGTGGAGGGGGCAGGCGGTGCGCTCATCCGCGCTCACTCCGGTGAGACCTGCTCGCTCGCTCGCGCCTCGCTCGGAGCGGGCGCGGCGCGGCGGGCAAGCCAGAGCACCTGTGCGAAGATGAACGCAGCCGTGACGAGCGTCAGGCCGAAGACTTTGAAATTCACCCACGTACGCTCGCTCGCGTGATACGCGACCTCGATGTTGGCGAGGCCGAGGCCGGCGTAGAACGCGACCCACAGCCCATTCAAACGCTGCCACAGTGCAAGCGGAATCGAGCCCGACGGATCGATCGCCGGCGCGAGGAACCGCGCGACGAGCGGGCGCTTGCCGATCCATGAGCTCCCGAGGAAGCCGAGGGCAGCGAGCCAGAAGAAGATCGTCGGCTTCCATTCGATGTAGCGCCGGTCGTGCAGAACGAGCGTCGCGGCTCCAAAGACGAAGACGAGCGCCGCAGAGAGTCCATGGCGCAGCGGCACTCGCCGGGCGCGCGCGATGTCGATCACGAGCACCACGGCCACGGCGGCCATGAGCGCCGCCGTGGCGGTGTAGATGCCGCGCAGGTAGTACGCGACGACGAAAACGGCGAGCGTTGCGAGCTCGAGAACGTTCTGCATGCAGGAGTGATGTGAGGCGCGGACCGCCCGGTCGTCAAGGGCCGCGTATGATAGCCCAACGCACTGCGAGAAGCCTCGATGGGCGTCCCGATTTGAGCCAGCTGTTCACGCTCCACCCCGCGAATCCAGAGCCGAGACTGATTCGCCGCGCCGCAGCGATCCTGCGCGAAGGAGGCGTCATCGCCTACCCGACGGACTCGTGCTACGCACTCGGCTGCAAGATCGGAGAGAAGGCCGCGCTCGAGCGCGTACGGCGGATACGCGAGGCCGACCACCATCATCATTTCACCCTGGTCTGCCGCAGCGTCGGGGAGGCCGGCCGGTATGCGCGGATCGACACACCCCAGTTCCGCCTGCTCAAGGCGTGCACGCCGGGACCGTATACGTTCCTGCTTCCCGCGACCCGGGAGACGCCGCGCCGAGTTCAGCACGAGCGCCGCCGCACGATCGGCATCCGGGTGCCCGATCACCCGGTGCCGCTCGCGCTCACGAGCGAGCTCGGCGAGCCTCTCATGAGCTCGACGCTCATCCTGCCGGGCGATCCCGTGCCGCTGAGCAATGCAACGGACATCCGCGCGCGTCTCGAGCACGTGATCGATGCGGTGCTCGACGGCGGCAGCTGCGGAATCGAGCCGACGACGGTCGTCGACCTCGCCGTCTTCCCCCCGACCATCATCCGCCGGGGCAAGGGTGAGCTCGGGGTTTTCGGCCTATAATCGCCGCACGATTACATGAGCGTAACTCCACAGACGCGGCGCGTGCTCTCGGGGATGCGGCCGACGGGTCCACTGCACCTCGGGAACTATCACGGCGCGCTCCACAACTGGGTCGAGCTTCAGTACCGCTACGAGTGCTTCTTCTTCATCGCCGACTGGCACATGCTCACGACGGGCTACGAGGACACCTCGCCGCTGCAGGAGCACATTCGCACGGTGCTGATCGACTGGCTCGCCGCGGGGCTCAATCCCGGTGTCGCGACGCTGTTCATTCAGTCGCACGTGCCCGAGCACGCCGAGCTGCACTTGCTGCTCTCGATGGTGACTCCGCTCGGCTGGCTCGAGCGGGTGCCGACCTACAAGGAGCAGCAGGCCGCGCTGCGCGAGCGGGATCTGGCCACCTATGGTTTCCTCGGCTACCCGCTCCTGCAGAGCGCGGACATCCTGCTCTACCGGGCCGACTTCGTGCCGGTCGGTGAGGATCAGGTGGCTCACGTGGAGATCGCCCGCGAGATCGCCCGCCGCTTCAATCACCTCTTCGGCCGCGAGCCGCAGTTCGAGGAGAAGGCGGAGCGGGCCGTGAAGGGTCTCGGGGGCCGCAACGGCTCGCTGTACCGGCAGCTGCGCCGTCGCTACCAGGAGGGCGGCGACGCGGAGGCGCTCGAGCGAGGCAGGGCGCTCGTGCAGGCGAACAATCGGATCACGGTCGCCGACCGCGAGCGCCTGCTCGGTTTCCTCGAGGGCTCAGGAGTCAGCATCCTGCCCGAGCCGCAGGTGCTGCTCACGGCAACGCCGCGTGTGCCCGGCCTCGACGGGCGCAAGATGTCGAAGTCCTACGGAAATGCGATCGGCATGCGCGAGGACCCCGACTCCGTCGCGCAGAAGCTGCGCACGATGCAGACCGATCCGGCGCGCGTGCGGCGCACCGATCCGGGCGACCCCGACAAGTGCCCGGTCTGGGAGCTGCACAAGATCTACTCGGACGAGCCGACCCGCACATGGGTGAACGAGGGCTGCCGCAGCGCAGGCATCGGCTGCCTCGATTGCAAACGGCCGGTGATCGACAGGATCGTGGAAGAAGTGCGAGGCTTTCGCAGGCGGGCGCAGGAGTTCGAGGACAACCCGGACCTCGTGCGCAGCATCGCCGTCGAGGGCGCGGAGAAGGCGCGCGACGCCGCCCGACAGACTCTCGAGGAGGTGCGGCGCGCGATGCACCTCCGCGGCGCTTGAGACTTGCGCGCGGGGGCAGCAGCATGAGTCAGAAACCGGAACTGAAGATCGTCGTCTCCGGGAATGGACCGGGCGCGCAAGCCGCAGCGCCGGTTCCCGAGCCGGCGCCCGAGCAAGTGGAGATGCCCTTCGCAGTGGTGAACGGTGAGCCGGTCACCGTGCTGCCGCGGGATCTCTATATTCCTCCACAGGCGCTCGAGGTCTTCCTCGAAGCGTTCGAGGGGCCGCTCGATCTGCTGCTTTACCTGATTCGCCGCCACAACCTCGATGTGCTCGATATTCCGATCGCGGAGATCACCCGGCAATACATGCAGTACATCGAGCTCATGCACGACCTGCAATTCGAGCTCGCGGGCGAGTACATGGTGATGGCTGCGACGCTCGCGGAGATAAAGTCCCGCATGCTGCTGCCGCGCGCACACCCCGACGGGGAGAACGGGGAGGAGGACCCGCGCGCAGAGCTCGTGCGGCGCCTGCAGGAATACGAGCGCTACAAACAGGCGGCGGAGAGCCTCGACCGCCTCCCGCGCCTCGAGCGCGACGTGTGGACCGCGAGCGCCGAGCTCAAGGATCGCAAGGTCGTACGGCCGCTGCCGCAGATCACGCTCCAGGAGATGCTGGCGGTATTCAAGGAGGTGGTCGTTCGCGCCGAGCTCTTCGCGCACCATCGCGTCGAGCGCGAGCGGCTCTCGGTGCGCGCGCGCATGAGCGACATCCTCTCCGCGCTCGAGCTCGAGCAGGAGAGCTTCGTCGAGTTCGTGCGGCTGTTCCGGCCGGAGGAGGGCAGGATGGGTGTGACGGTCACGTTCGTCGCGATTCTCGAGCTCATACGCGAGGGTCTGATCGACATCGTGCAGCCGGAGCCCTTCGCGCCGCTTCACGTGCGCGCGGCGGCCCCGGGCCGGGGCCTCAAGCTCGTCGCGAACGATGAGGGAACGGAGGAATGAGCGAGCAGTACCTGAAGAGCGTCGTCGAGGCGGCGCTTCTCGCGGCCGGCAGGCCGCTCTCGATCGAGGAGTTCGTCGCGCTTTTCGAGGAGTCGCGGCGCCCTGCGAAGTCCGACATCCAGGCGGCGCTCGGCGCGCTCGAGGCCGATTACGCGGAGCGTGGCATCGAGATCAAGGAGACTGCCGCGGGGTTTCGGGTGCAGGTGCGGCGCGAGCTCGCAGAGGAAATCTCGCGGCTCTGGACCGAGCGCCCGGCGCGCTACTCGCGCGCGCTGCTCGAGACTCTGGCGCTCATCGCCTATCGCCAGCCGATCACGCGCGGGGAGATCGAGTCGGTGCGCGGAGTCGCCGTCAATCCAAACATCGTGAAGACGCTCCTCGAGCGCAACTGGATTCGCGTCGTCGGTCAGCGTGAGGTGCCCGGCCATCCGGAGCTGCTCGGGACGACGCGCGAATTCCTCGACTACTTCGGTTTGAGGAGTCTCGAGGAGCTGCCGCCGCTCGCCGAGCTCAAGGCGATGGCGGACTTCAACGTGCAGCTCGCGCTCGCCGGGGCGCAGCGCCTCGGCGACGGCGAATCGAGCGGGGCGGCCACTCTCGAGCGTGAGCGGGCTGCCGAACCGGGCGCCGCCGAGGAGGCGGATTTCCCCGCAGAGCAGGATGGCGCGGCGGAGCCGGATGGCGGTGGCGAGGCCGGGCCCAAGGAGGATGCGAGCGAGGATCCGGCGACCCGCGAGGGGCTCGTCGCCGCCTCGCCCGAACCGCGCTAGCGGCATGCCGCCGGGGTCGCGAGCGCGCATGCGCCAGGAGCCCGCGCAGCGCCTGCAGAAGGCGCTTGCTCACCTGGGGTTCGGCTCCCGGCGCGCGATCGAAGGCTGGATACGCGCGGGCCGCCTCACGGTGAACGGCAAGCTCCCCGAGCTCGGCACGCGAGTGCGGGAATCGGATCGCATCCGGCTCGACGGTCGCTTGGTGCATCAGAGGCCGGCCGCTGCGCAGCAGGTCTTTCTCTGTCACCGCTCGCCGGGCGAGCCGCTCGATGCGGCGGCGATGCAGCGCTCGAGCGAGCTCGAGGCGCTCGTCGATCGCCTGCCGCGTTCGGGCGGGCGGCGCTTCATACCCGTGAGCCCCATGCCGCGGCAGGACGGGGGCCTCGAGATCGTGACATCGGATGGAGCGCTCGCGGAGCGGCTGCAGCGCGCCGTGCGCCAGCTCACCGGGGAGTTCAGCGTGCGTCTGCACGGCACGCTCGATGAGGCGCAGCTCGCGAGCGTGCAGTCCGGGGCGCTCGATGGGGGCGAGCGGATCGCCGTCCTCGAATGCGAGCCGCGCGGCGGGGAAGGCACGAATCGCTGGTACGTGTTGAGCGCGCGCGGCGCGAGCGGCCGGGACGTGCGCCAGCTCTTCGAGCGCTCCGGGGGCATGGTGAGCCGCGTGCTGCGGACTCGCCTCGGCTCCGTGGCGCTCGATCGTTCCCTCTCACGAGGCCGCTTCCGCAGGCTGGCACCGCGCGAGCTCGATCAGCTGCTCGGCGCGGATGCGGCTTCTACTGCGCGTCGAAGCTCCCGCCGCTCACCCCGCGGCTCGCGGGTCCGAGGAGGGCCAGATAAGGGGCGGTGAGCGAGTCGGCAGCGCGCAGCTTCGCCGGATTCTCCGCCGGATACGCCTGGGCGCGCATGCGGGTGCGTGTCGGCCCCGGATTGAGGGTGTTCACGCGGATCGCGGTGATGTCCGAGAGCTCCCCGGAGAGCACCTGGGCGAGCCCCTCGAGGCCGAATTTGGAGACTGCGTACGCACCCCAGTAGGCCTTCCCGCGACGCCCGACACCGCTCGAGGTGTAGAGGATCGCCGCATCTGCGGAGCGTTTGAGCGCAGGCAGCAGCACCTGCGTGAGCGCGAACGCCGCCGTCAGATTCACGTGCAGAACCCGGCACCACGTCGGCACGTCGTAGTGCTCGATCGGGGTCAGGGTGCCGAGAATCCCGGCGTTATGCAGCAGCCCGTCGAGCCGTCCGAAGCGCTCGAGCACCGCCCCGGCGAGCCGATCGTAGTCGCCCGCGAGCGCGCGCTCCAGATCAAGCACCGCGACGGTCGTCGAGGCCGGCCGCTCGCGCTCGATCTGCTCGCAAGCCGCCTCGAGCTTGCGTTGATTGCGGCCGACGAGAATGACCGTCGCGCCGTGCACGGCGCACGCCTGCGCGACCGCGCGTCCGATGCCGTCGCTCGCGCCGGTGATCGCGATGACGCGGCCCTCGAGCTCCGCCGGTTGAGGCACGTGCCCGCGCGGGTCGAAACCGACCTCACCGACTGCCACGGGGGAATTGCTCACGTCGAGTCCTCCTGATTGATTTGAAAGCGGCGCCGATCCGCGCGCCGTGCGGCGCGCCAGGCCTGCCACGCGTCCGCCAGTCGGTGCGAACGCCCGCTCTCATCGGGCGGACCGGCAGGTGCGGGACGCCGGCGGGCGGTTCCCTCCGCCCGTTTCGAGGCGCGCGCGGCGAGCGCGCCCCACACGAGCAGTCCCCTGAGCGCCGGCTGATCGGCGGGGGACAAGCTGGCGAGGCTTTGAGCCAGCGCCGTGCGGGCAGCGCGATGGCGTGCGGCGACGAGCCGGCCGAGCGCGGGCGTCCAGGGCGCTTGCGCGAGTCCGGACGGATCGATGCCCGCCCCTTTGAGCTCATCGAGCGGCAAGCGCAGACGCCCGACGCGTGCATCGCGCGTGAGGCCGGTGAGCAGCTCGATCTCCTTCAGCGCCGCGCCGAACGCGCGCCCGAATGCCGCGCGCTGCGCCGCGATGCCCGTCACGGCCGATGCCCACCGCTCGCAATAGGCAGCGAGCTCCCCCCGTGTCTCGAAGGTCGCCGCGGCGAGGTCCCACTCGGCCGTCTGGACCAAGCCGATGGCATCGACGGGACCGCCGGCGGCTGCGAGCAGGGCGCGAGTCGCGCGGTGAGCCGGATGGCCGGCGGCGCAGCGGCCGCATTCGTCACGCCACCACGCGAGGCGCACGTGCGCGACGCCGTGATCGAGACCGGGACGCAGCGCGACGCCGATCTCCCGCTCGATGTCGAGCAGCGGGCCGAGCACCGCCCGCAGCGGTGCGGGCGAGTAGAGCCAGGCGAAATCGCGGGCCGAGCCCGCGAGACTGCGCTGCTCGATCGCGCCCGCCGAGCTTCGATGTCGAGCCCTCTCGGAGCCGGTATCGCTCGCCGCGGAGTTCAAGCCTTGCGAGCGTCCTGCTGTGCCGGCCGCGCATCCTCCGGTCCCGGCTCGATCCCGGCGATCGACGACGTGCGGCGCGCGAGCTGCTCGATGGGGTCGAGCGCCTCGAGCGGCGCGGCGGCCGTCACGCCGAGCTCGGGGAAGCGGCG
>JBOHZR010000134.1:0-9227 GCA_050738595.1 Steroidobacteraceae bacterium
GGGGTCGCGCTCTACCGCGCGCAGCTCGATAGCGTCGGCTCGCACGTGCAGGGTTATCTCGCGATGCCGGCGCGCGCGGGGAGGTTCCCGGCACTCATCATCTATCAATATGCCGGGGTCTATGCGCTCGATCCCAACACGGTCATGGATCGCGCGGCGCAGGGCTGGCTCGCCTTCGACGTCGATTCCCACGATTTGGCGCCGGATCAGGGGACGGGCGTCCCGGCTGATTACGCTTCGATCGGCGATACCGATCGCGACACGTCCTACTTCCTCGGCATGTATCTGCGCGACACGCGCGCGGTCGATTACATCGAGACGAGCCGGCATTGGGACCACAGGACAATCGTGCTCCTCGGCACCAGCATGGGCGGGCAGCAGAGCCTGGTGACCGCAGCTCTCAATCCTGGCCGCGTGACCGCCGTCCTGGTGAACGAGCCCTCGGGCGCCGATTCAAACGGTGCGCTCCACGGCCGTTACGTCGGCTATCCCTGGTGGCACACGACCGATCCGCGCGTGCTGGGCACCGCACGGTATTTCGACACGGTGAACTTCGCCTCGCGGATTGACGCTCCAGCGCTGGTTACGATGGGCTTCATCGATCGGACAGTGCCCCCGGCAGGGGTATGGACCGCCCTCAACCAGATCCCCGCACCGAAGGAGGCGATCCCCCTCGTGCAGTCAGACCACAACAATTACACGCCGCAAAAGCAGGCCGCCTGGTTCCAGCGCTCCGAGGAAGTGCTCGCCTCGCTCCTCGTCGGCCGTCCGTTCCAGCCGGACCAGTCGCTCACGCGGCCGCTGGGGCATCATCCATCGATGGGGCGCCATCCATGAGGGGATTTCTGCTGCGCGCGGTCATGACCGCGATCGGCCTCTGGCTGGCGAGCGTCTGGGTCCCTGCCGTGCACATTGACAACGTTCGCACGCTGATCCTCGCCGCAATTCTACTCGGCGTCGTCAATGCCATCGTTCGGCCAATCGTCTTCATCCTCACGTTGCCGATCACGATCCTTACCCTCGGGCTGTTCCTATTCGTGCTGAACGCCGCCATGGTGTGGCTCGTCGCCCGAATACTCCCGGGGTTTCACGCGCCGTGGTTCATGCCAGCGTTCCTCACCGCGATCATCGTGTGGCTCGTGAGCTGGCTGAGCGCCGGGCTCATTGGCCACCGCGGTTTCGAGCGTTACGCGCGGCGCATCTAGTGTGCTGGCTCTCGCGCGACTATCGCAGCAGTTTGGAGTGAACGATCCAGGCCTCTCCGGCGAGAATTCCGGCGGAAACGCCGACAAAGGTCCCCGCGATCACATCGCTGACGAAATGCCATCCGCCGACGACCAGCAAAGCAGCGGCAAGCGCGAGGAGTGCGCAAAGCGGCCAGAGGCTGACTCTGTAGAACATCACGAAAGCGCCCGCGAATGCGCCCGCCAGCATCATGTGGCCGGAGGGAAAGCTGCTATTTCCGGAACCCATGAAAAAATAGAAGGAGTGTCGTGCGCCGTCGATGACGTCACGGGGGGTCGGAACCCCGAAGAACGGCTTCAGCACCTCGCTGTTCATGCCGTAGGTACTGATCGAGGCGAGGCAGGCTATCGCCGAAGCCTCTCCCACTCGCGAGATATGTCCCCGGATCACGCGAGCGAGAATCAGGCCCAAGGCGACAGCCGCTTCGACGGTCAGAATGATGGAAGCCCCCAAAGCGTTGCTCAAAGGGTGCAGGAAGTGGCCCGTTCTCCAGAAATGCTCGGCGAGCGGCACGTCCAGACGCGCAAACGCAAGAGCCGCTGTTGCGGCGCAAACGACGAGCGCCCCGAACCAGATCTCGAGAAACGCGCGCAAGCTCTTCACGTCGCCTGGACCTCCTGCGTGCGAAGCAGTCGTGGAAGGGGCAGGGTTCGAGACAGCAATCTGATGGTGCAAGTCTGTGAGGTGCCAACGCACGAACGAGCGATTCAGCGGCTGTGCGGAGCGCTGGGATACCAGGCGCGAAGCTCGACGTGGCTCGCATGGCCGACGAGCTTCTTGAATTGCTGCAGGTCCGCGAAGGTGCCGTCCATATTGCGGTAGTGGTACGGATACACGTACTGCGGACGGAAGTCCCTGACCCACTTGGCCGCCGCCTGCACGGTCTCGGTGTAGGGCAAATTCATCGGAATGAAGGCGACGTCGATGTGGCGCAGATGCGCAAGGGGCGGACTCTCCTCGGTATCCCCGGCGACGTACACGCGCTTTGCGCCGAGGGTAACGATGTAGCCGTTGCCGGTCCCCTTGGGATGGAAGTGCGAGCGCGCGGGTGTGGTGTTGTACATCGGGACGGCTTCGACCGGAATGTCGTGCGCCGTGGTGTTCTCACCGTTCGCGAGCACGTGCGTCTTGGCCTTCAAGTCCGCAGGCATCGCGTCGTAGACATTCTGGGGAGCGATGATCGTGGTGTTCGGCCCGGCGACCGCTCGCAGCACCGGCACGCTGAAATGATCCCCGTGGATGTGCGTGATGAGGATGATGTCCGGGCTCATCAGGACTTTGAATTCGCCAATGGCTGCGTCGACGTTTCGTGCGAGCGGCGCGGGGTCCACCAGCACGCGTTTGCCGTTCCAGCTGAGCATCAGGGCGGCGTGATGCACCGGCTGAACCGTCAGCTCCCCACCGTTCGACGCGGGCAGGGTATCGGGCACCGGCAGTGCCAGCGCGGCGCGCGGCAGCGCGAACAGCCCACATGCCGCGACCACCGCAGTGGCGCATAGAACTCGAATGTTGTTCATGGAGTGAGCTCCTGGAGAACGCGAAGCGATTCTACGGGAGTCTCGCGATCGCCGAGCACTTGGATCGCCTGCAGCCGCTCCCCGGAAACCCGGTGGGCAGGACTCCTGCGTTCAATGAGACATGAACGCCCGAATTCTCTCCGGATGCGCCGTGGCTTGCGCCATTCTCGGCGGCACGCTCGCCGTGCTGAGCGCCGATGCGCCGCGAGCGCTGGCGCAGGCTCGGGCGGTGCCGCCGCCGCCCCCTCCCGGTCCGGCGATCCCCTGGTCACCGGATCGCCCGCTCGGAGTACGGCCGGATCGTTGGATACCGATCGGCAACGCGTTCGGAATCGTCCTCCTCCCGCAGCCGCCCGCGGCGATTCAGCCGCGCGGCCCGATCCGCCGATCGATCGCGGGCTATTTCGCGGTTCGCCGCTCGGGGCGATGGTGGCGCCTGCTCATCACCGACGGGGGCTCCCTCACGCCGCTCGCTGCATCGATCGCATCGATCGCATCCGTCGGATCGATCGATGCAGCTCCGGCGCGGAGCAGAATCGCCGCCGATGCGCGACTCGCCCGTTGAGCGGGCCGGTGAACGGTCAGGATTGATGAATGGTCTTGGTGACCAGGCAGGCCTCGAGTCCTTCGGGGCCGTCTTCGGCGCCGAAGCCGCTCTCTTTGACCCCTCCGAACGGGGCATCCGCGGCAGCGACCGTCACGGCATTGATTGCGACCATCCCGGCCTCGATGGCATCGCCGATCAGCATGGCGCGCTTGCCTGACTCGGTAAATGCATACGCCGCGAGACCGTAGGGCAGGCGATTCGCCTGCTCGACTGCGTCCTCGAACGTCGCGAAAGGCGTGATCACCGCCACGGGTCCGAACGGCTCCTCGTTCATGATGCGCGCGGGGACCGGCACATCCGCGAGCACCGTCGGCTGCCAGAAGAAGCCTTCCTTGCCTTGGCGCTCGCCCCCGGCGAGGAGTCTTGCGCCCTGCGAGCGCGCATCGCCGATGAACTGTTCCATCGCCGCCGGCCGGCGCGGATTCGCCATCGGACCCATCTGGGATCCCTCGGTCAGCCCATCGCCGACCTTGACTTTGCGCATGCGCTCGGCGAACGCGGTGACGAACCGGTCGTAGATTCCCTGCTGGACGTAGAAGCGCGTCGGGGAGACACAGACCTGTCCGGCATTGCGGCATTTCGCGGCCGCGAGCAGCTCCACCGTGCGTCCGAGATCCGCATCGTCGAACACGATGACCGGCGCGTGTCCGCCGAGCTCCATCGTGGTGCGCTTGACCGTTGCGGCGGCGAGCGCGAGCAGCTGCTTGCCGACGGGAATGGAGCCCGTGAACGAGAGTTTGCGGATCACGGGCGAGGCGAGCAGATGCCGCGAGACCTCGTCGGGCACGCCGAAGACGAGCTGCACGACTCCCTGCGGCAGGCCGGCATCGAGCAACGCTCGCACCACCTCGATCGCTGAGCCCGGCGCTTCCTCCGCGGGCTTGAGGATGACCGAACAGCCGGTGGCGACCGGCGCGCCGAGCTTGCGCGCGGGATTGCCGATCGGAAAGTTCCAGGGCGCGAAGGCGGCGACCGGCCCGACAGGCTCCTTCAGCACGAGCGCGCGCGTGCCCGTCGGGCGGACCAGGACGCGGCCGTAGGTGCGGCGGCACTCCTCGGCGTAGAACTCGAACAGATTCGCCGCGACCTGCGCCTCGATACGCGTCTCCGCGAGCGTCTTGCCTTCCTCGAGTGTCGCGACGCGGGCGATGTGCTCCGCGCGCTGACGGATGAGCTGCGCCGCGCCCTTGAGCACGCGCGCGCGCTCCTCGGCGGTCGCGCGCTTCCACTGCCTGAAGCCGCGCTCGGCGGCCGCGAGCGCCCGGTCGAGGTCCGTGGCATCGACGAGCGGCAGCTCCCCGAGCGTGCCGCCGGAGGCGGGGTTCACGACCTTGTGGATACGGCGCTTGCCCGCTCCGACCCATTCCCCGTCGATATGCAGCTTCAGCTCGGGATAGGTGCTCGTCGACGACTCACTCACCGTTCTCTTCGCGACATTTGAGGTGTTCATGGAAGGATTTTAGCAGTTTCACGCGCACCCTCGGCGCGGACATAATGGCAGGCGTGGATGCGGCGTGCGCGCCCTCGGCGCGTACGAGGCAGGGACGAAGGAGGACCGGGCATGCTCGAGCGAGTGATCGAACAGCGCCGACACGATCTTGGCGGATTCGAAGTGGGGCGGGTGCTGCCGTCCGGCGCACGCCGCATGGTGGGTCCGTTCATCTTCTTCGATCACATGGGACCGGTCGATTTTCCGCGGGGCGTCTCCCGATCGGTGGACGTGCGCCCGCATCCGCACATCGGGCTCGCCACGGTGACGTATCTCTTCGACGGGGAGATCATGCATCGCGACAGCCTCGGGTCGGCGCAGCCGATCCGCCCCGGCGAGGTGAATTGGATGACCGCGGGGCGCGGGGTCAGCCATTCCGAGCGCTTCGAGAAGGCCAGAGCCGTGGGCGGGCGCGTCCACGCCATCCAGTCGTGGGTCGCGCTGCCCGTCGAGGACGAGGAGACCGCTCCGACGTTCGTGCATTACGGGCGCGAGAGCCTGCCCGACATCGATGAGCCGGGCTGCCGTGCGCGCCTGCTCGCGGGCTGCGCATACGGGCAGCGCGCCGGCGTCGCAACGCTGTCGCCTCTCTTTTACCTTCATTGTGATCTCGCCGCCGGCGGCCGAGTCGAGCTCCCCGGCGAATATCCCGAGCGGGCGGCGTACGTCGTTGAAGGTGAAATCGACTGCGCCGGGCAGCGCTTTGCGAGGGGAAGGATGCTCGTGTTCCAGCCGTACGAGTCCGTCGTGCTCGCCACAGAGCGCGGTGCAAAACTCATGTTGCTCGGCGGGGACCCGGTCGGGGAGCGCTTCATCGAATGGAATTTCGTCGCCTCGTCCAAGGAGCGTATCGAGCGCGCGAAGGCCGACTGGCGCGCCGGACGCATGGCGCTGCCCCCGGGCGACTCCGATGAGCGCATTCCGCTGCCCGCCGGGCCTGCCGAAGCGCCCAATCCAATGTCCTGAACGGCCCGCGTGGAGCGTCGCTTGCGATCGAGCTCTCGATTGAGAGGGTGGCTGCGCATACTCTGTGCTCTGCTGCTCGCGGTCGGGTGCGCCGGCCCAATCGTGCCCGTCTCCACAGCGGGGCCGTCGCCCGCCGCTCAATCCGGCTCGGCTGCGGGAGAAGCTGGAGAAGCTGCGGGCACCTCTCGACTCGATTCGATCGAGCAGCGGGTGCAGCCCTGCATGGCCTGCCACGGCAAGCAGGGGCGCGCGACGAGTGAGGGATTCTATCCGCGCATCGCGGGCAAGCCCGCCGGCTATCTCTTCAATCAGCTCATCAACTTCCGCACTGGGCGGCGGCGTTTCCCGATGATGGTCTACATGACGATGCTGCAGCAGGAGCCCTACTTGAGAGAGATCGCCGGCTACTTCGCTTCGCAGCGTCTGCCGTATCCACCGCCGTCCCCGCCGCAGATGCCGACGGACGTGCTGGAACGCGGCCGCACGCTCGTGATGGATGGGGATCGGGCTCGGCACGTGCCAGCCTGCCGTGCGTGCCACGGCATGGGGCTGCTGGGCGTCGAGCCCGACGTTCCGGGACTGCTCGGGCTGTCGCGGGATTATCTCGTCGCGCAACTCACCGCCTGGCGCATCGGGGTGCGTCGCGCACGCGCGCCGGATTGCATGGCCGAGGTCGTGCGGCGTCTGAGCCCCTCGGACGTGAATGCCGCGACGGCGTGGCTCGCCTCCCAGGCGGTCCCGGCCGGCGCGCTGCCGGAGGCGCAGTTCGCGCACCCCCTTCCGCTCGAGTGTGGAAGTGTCGCGCCGGCTGCCGATGCGCTTGCCGCAAGGAGCGTCCCGCCGGCTGTCGCAGCCAATGCCGCGCTGCCGCGCGGCACTGCAAGGTCGGCGGCGGCAGTCGTCACCTCCGGCGCGGATGCGGACCTGCTGCGGCGCGGGCGCGCGCTCGTGACGGTCGGTGGCTGCTATTCGTGCCACACCGCAATCGGCGGCGCGCCGTTTGCGGGCGGCCGGCCGATTCCGACACCGTTCGGCACGTTCTACTCTCCGAACATCACACCCGACCCGGTAGCGGGTCTCGGGCGCTGGAGCGCAGAGGATTTCTGGCGCGCTTTGCACGCGGGTGTCTCGCGCGATGGCAGGTCGCTTTATCCCACCTTCCCGTACACGAACTACACGCGCGTCACGCGCGCGGACGCGGATGCGATGTTCGCGTACCTGAAGAGTCTGCGGCCGCTGTCGCGGGCGAATCGCGCGCAAGAGATCCGTTTTCCCTATGACCTGCGGACTCTGCTCGCCGGCTGGCGGCTGCTGTACTTCAAGCCGGGCGTCTATCGGCCGGACCCGGCGCGCAGCGCGCAGTGGAACCGCGGCGCTTACCTGGTGCAGGGCCTCGGTCACTGCAGCGCCTGCCACGAAGCTCGCAATGCGCTCGGCGCAACGCGCTCCGACAGCGGGCCCGTCGGCGGGCTGGTGCTCGACTGGTATGCGCCCTCGCTCTCGAGCTCGCGCGAGGCGGGCGTGCAGGGCTGGAGCCTCGAGGAGATCGGCAGATTGCTTTCGACGGGCGTCGTCCGCGGCTCCGAGAGCTCCGATCGCCACGCCGCAACGATGGGTCCGATGGCTGAAGTCGCTCACGACAGCCTGCAATTCGTCGATCCCAGCGATCTCGATGCGATGGCCGTGTACCTGCGGTCGCTGCCGAATGAGACCCCGTCCGTCCAGAGGTTTGCTCCCGAGGCGCTCCGGGGCCTTAAGACGATCACGGAGCTCGGGCGCAAGGTCTACGCGGATCAATGCGCGCGCTGCCACGGCGATCGCGGCGAAGGCCGGCCGCCGGCCGGGCCGCCACTCGCCGGCAATCGCGTCGTGACGATGCCGCAGGCCGCCGACCCGGTCCGAATCGTGCTTTTCGGCGGCTATCCGCCGGGTACGAGCGGCAATCCGCGCCCCTTCGGGATGCCGCCTTTCTATCCGACGCTGAGCGATGATCAGCTGGCGGACGTGCTCACGTACATCCGCACGTCGTGGGGCAACGATGCGTCGCCGGTGTTTGCGGAACAGTTCGCGCAAAACCGCGGCAGCCCGCTGTGGTAGAAGTGGGTGTATGCCGAGATCCACGACCGCTTCGGATACTGAGAGAAACCGCACGGCGCCTGCCGGCGCCCGCCCGGCGAGTGGGCTCATGAGCCGACTCAGCGCACGGATGCCGCTCCTCGCCACTCGGACGCAGGGACTCGGATTTGCCCCCGCAGCGCTCATCGTGGCGCTCGTCGCCTCGATCAACTTCCTGGCCAATCTCGGCTATCCGCCGTATCCCATCTGGGACGAGAGCTACTATCTCACCGCGATCGCGCGTTACGAACAGCACATCGCGCAGTTCGCGAGCCACCCGCCGCTCGGACTCGAGCTGATCACGGCCGGCGATGTCCTGTTGCACCCGAACCGCCGGCTCGACACCCGCCATATCGGCTGGGACAAGAAGATCGCGGGCGATCAGTTGCCGAAGGGCTACTCCTTCGCGGGCGTGCGGCTGATGCCGGGTGTGTTCGGGGTGCTCGGCGCGGTCGCGTTCTTCGGGCTCATGTACGTCCTCACGCAGTCCGTCCTCGCATCGCTCGCCTTCAGCAATCTGTACCTGTTCGACAATGCACTCATCGTGCATTTCCGCGCCGCGCAGCTCGATCCGTTCCAGATCGCCTTCGTGCTCGGCACGCTGCTGTGTTTCGCCGTGAGCGCGCGACGGGGACAGCGCAGCTCCCCCGGCGTCGATGCGCTATACGGAGCATGCTGCGGATTCGCCTGCATGGCGAAGCTCAATGCCTCGGTGCTCGCCTTCCTCGGATTGATGCTCATCGCACGGCGGATCGGCATGGGCTGGCGCAGGGTCCCGCGCCCGACGCTGCTGCTCGCCGGTGCGCGTGACGGGCTGCTGATGGCGGGCGGCTGCCTGGCCGCCATCGCGCTCGTCATGACGCTGCACGTTGCGCTGAATCCCCTGGCGCCTGTCGCCTCGAGCCCCGCGGGCCGCAAGGACCTCGGTTTCGTGACACCGGTGTACGCCGCCTATCTGCATCATGAGCGGCCGCTCTCGCCGGCCGTCGTGCTCGATGCTTCGCGCGATTACCTGCGTTTCACGTTCGCCGACCTGGCGGGTGTTCCGCGCATCGACCCGAACGGCTCGAAGCCGTTCGTCTGGCCTCTCATGCGGGGCACGATCAACTATCGGTGGGACTCGACCGGCGCACACACCGCGTACGTGCAGCTCACCGGCAACCCCGTCGCCTGGTTTCTCGGTTTCCTCGCACTGATCGCGTCCGCCGCGCTGATCCTTGCGTGGTCCTGGCAATCGGTGCGCCGGGCGGGCAGTGCGGATCGGCGGGCCCCGCCTGCCGCCGCCGCG
>JBOHZR010000135.1:0-3187 GCA_050738595.1 Steroidobacteraceae bacterium
CCCTTATGCCTTGCCCGGAGGCGCGTTGAGCTTCACGGCCTGCTTGCGCGGGCCCTTGCGTGTGCGCGCGTTCGTGCGTGTCCGCTGGCCGCGGACCGGCAGTCCGCGCCGATGTCTCATGCCCCGGTATGTGCCGAGGTCCATGAGACGCTTGATGTTCATGGACACCTCGCGGCGCAGGTCGCCCTCGACCGCGAACTTGGCGATCTGTGAGCGGATGGCGGTCACCTCGGCGTCGGTGAGATCCTTCACGCGCGAGTCGGGGCGCACGCCCGCGCCCTCGCAGGCCGCGAGCGCGCGCATGCGGCCCACGCCGTAGATGTGCGTGAGCCCGACCCACACGTGCTTGTTCATCGGGATGTTGATGCCGGCGATACGAGCCATAAGCGAACCTATTTAAATGGGGGCGCAACCGCCCGAATACAACCTATCTCTATGCAAGCGCACCCGGTCTCACCCCTGGCGCTGCTTGTGCCGCTGATCCGTGCAGATGACGTAGACCACGCGCCGGCGGCGCACGATCTTGCAGTTCTTGCAGATTTTCTTCACCGATGGTCTGACTTTCATAACGAGCCTCGTGACGCAGCCGTGACTCAGCCGCCCTGCCCACCGCCGCGGCCGTAATTGAGAAGATTGGCCTTCTTGAGCAGCCCCGGGTATTGGTGCGACATCAGGTGCGCCTGCAGCTGCGACATGAAATCCATCACCACGACGACCACGATCATGAGCGATGTGCCGCCGAACTGGAATGGGACGCCCTGGGAGGAGATCAGGAACTCGGGCAGCAGGCACACCGCGGCGACGTAGAGCGCGCCCCAGAGCGTGAGCCTCGTCAATACCTTGTCGATGTAGTCGGCCGTCTGCTGTCCGGGCCGGATGCCCGGAATGAAGGCGCCGGACTTCTGCAGGTTCTGCGCCGTGTCGCGCGCATTGAAAACGAGCGCGGTGTAAAAGAAGCAGAAGAATAGAATGAGCACGGCATACACGAGCAGATGCAGCGGCTGGCCGTAGCCCAAGGCGGCCGACATCTCCTGGAGCGCCCCGCTCAGCCAGCCGGTCGTGCTGCTGCCCGCGAAATTCGCGACCGTCGCCGGGAAGAGCAGCAAGCTCGAGGCGAAGATCGGCGGAATGACGCCCGACATGTTGATCTTGAAGGGCAGATGGCTCGACTGTCCGGCGTACAGCCGCCGCCCGACCTGCCGCTTCGCGTAATTGACCGGGATGCGCCGCTGCGCGCGCTCCATGAACGTCACGAACGCCGTCACGCCGATCACGATGATGATGAGCAGCAGCGCGAACGGACCCGACATCTCCCCGGTGCTCACCGATTCGGCCGTATTGCCGACCGCCCCCGGGAGCCCCGCGACGATTCCGGCGAGGATCAGCATCGAGATGCCGTTGCCGACGCCGCGCTCGGTGATCTGCTCGCCGAGCCACATCAGAAAGAGCGTTCCCGTCGTCATCGTGATGGTGCCGACCGCGAGCCACTGCCAGCCGCCGACGAGCACCATGCCGTTGCTCTGCAGCGCCACGGCCGCCGCGAACGATTGGAATGCGGCGAGCACCACCGTGCAGTAGCGGGTGATGTCGGTGAGCTTGCGCTGCCCGGAGGCGCCCTCCTTGCGGTACTCCATGAGCGACGGCATGACCATCGACATCATCTGGATGATGATCGAGGCCGAGATGTACGGCATCACGCCCATCGCGAAGATCGACAGGCGCCTGAGTGCCCCGCCTGAGAACATGTTCGCAATGCCGAGGATCGTTCCCGACTGATCGTTGAAGAAGCGCGCGACGGCCGCGGGATTGATCCCTGGCACCGGGATCCAGGCGCCGATCCGGTAGACGATCATCCCGCCGAGGAGGAACAGCAGCCGGTTGCGGATCTCGCCGAAACGAGCCGCCTCGCCGAGCGCCGCCGCCGGATTCGAGAATGTCGTGTTCGCCACTTACGCCTCTTAAGAGCTGCCCGCTCGCCGCGGATTGCGCCGCGGAACCGAGTCTCTCAAGCCTCCACCCGCCCGCCGGCGGCCTCGATGGCCGCGCGGGCACCCTGTGTCGCCGCAACGCCCTTGAGCGTCACGGCCTTGTCGATCTTCCCCGAGAGAATCACCTTCGCACGCTCCGTCCCAGCCGCAACGATGCCCGCTGCCTTGAGCGCCTGCAGGTCGATGACCGGCGCTTCGACGAGCGCGAGCTCAGCGAGCCGCACCTCGGCGCGCGTCGGCTTGATCGCCGAGCGGAATCCGACCTTCGGCAGGCGCCGCTGCAGCGGCATCTGGCCGCCCTCGAAGCCGACCTTGTGGTAGCCGCCCTTGCGCGCGCGCTGGCCCTTGACGCCACGGCCGCAGGTCTTGCCCTGGCCCGCGGAGGCGCCCCGCCCGACGCGCAGCCGCGGGCGCCGGGCACCGGGAGCGGGTTTCAATGTGTTGAGTCGCATACCGTCCTCGCCCGCTTCAGCGCGGCTCGCCGCTTTCGACCTTCAGCAGATGCACCGCCGTGTGGATCATGCCGCGGTTTTGCGGCGTGTCCGCGACGACGACCGTCTGGTGCGGCCGGCGCAATCCGAGCCCGCGCACCGAAGCCGCGATGTTCGCCAGCTGACCGTGCAGGCTTCTGACCAGTGTCACCCGCACATGATTCCCGGCGGCCTTGGCTGTGTGCTCGGCACCGCTCACGCCACGATCTCCTCGAGGCTCTTGCCGCGCTTCGCGGCGAGCTCCTCGGGCGAGCGCACGCGCGCGAGCGCATCGATCGTCGCGCGCACGACGTTGATGGGATTGCGCGAGCCGTAGCTCTTCGCGAGCACGTTGCGCACACCGACGCATTCGAGCACCGCGCGCATCCCGCCGCCCGCGATGACGCCGGTGCCGTCGGAGGCCGGCTGCATGCGCACGCGGGTCGAGCCGTGCTCGCCGTGCACCGCATAATGCAGCGTGTCGTTCTTCAGCGCGACGGAGATCATGTTCTTGCGGGCCTGAGCCATCGCCTTCGAGATCGCGACCGGGACTTCCCGCGCCTTGCCGAAGCCGAAGCCGACCCGACCCGCCCCGTCCCCGACCACGGTGAGCGCGGTGAAGCCGAACTGCCGGCCGCCCTTGACGACCTTCGCCACCCGATTGACGGCGACGAGCTTTTCCTGAAATTCTTCGATGTTGGCCATAATTCTCGACTCAGACTCGACTTA
>JBOHZR010000136.1:0-8775 GCA_050738595.1 Steroidobacteraceae bacterium
TGCGCGCCTCGCGGCGCGCACGCTCGCCGGCGAGGCCTCGGGAGCGGCCGACCTGCACCCGCTTCCGGCGCGCCGGCTCGGGCTCTTCATCGTGCGAAGCATCGAGAAGGGCGCACGATGGCTCGCCGCGGCGCCCAACGAGCCCGCGAGCTGGCAGCGCGCGCAGGCGCAGGTGGAGCAGTTCCTCGACGAGCTCGATGGAGAAGGCGCCTTCGCCGGAAGCGAGCCGAGGGACAGCTACTTCGTCGTCTGCGACGAGCGCGTCAACCGGCGCGAGACGATCGCAGAGGGCAGAGTGCACCTGCTGTTCGGCATCGCAGCGGTCAAGCCGGCGCAATTCCACGCCTGGCTCATCACCTACCAGGATCACACGAGCCGCGCGCGCACGGTCGCCGTCAATCGACTCGAGATCTCGCCCCGGCAGGTCGACTGGGAGATCGAGACCGCCATCCTGCGAAATTAGCTCGGGTCGGACCGCCCTTACGATGCGCTTGCCGCGGCCACGACGCGGTACAGGTGAAACCAACGGTTCGAGAAGAGAAGCTTCAGGGAAGCCCGGTTGCGGGCGATGAAGAGATCGAATTCATTCGGCGGCCCGCTCCGGCCCCCGGGCAGATGAATGTCCTGCATCAGGTAGTCGATGTGATGCAGGGCCATGAAATCCCAGAGCTCTCGATCACTGACGTGCGCGGGCCAGACGATGGCACGGCGCTCGGCGTAGAGCGCGACGACCGTGGGCCTCGGAGCGAGGACCATCGCTCGAGGCGGCACATCGGTGCGAATTGCCGCGTAGAGCGCCCGCGACTCGGGCGCGTCCATCGAGTAAGGCGTCGGGCCCCAGTCGAGCGCCGCATAGTGCGCGACGTAGAGCCCCGCGATGAGCGTGATGACGGCCGCCGCGGCCCACGATCGAGCGCCGCGGCCGAGCAGCTGCCCGAGCGCGCCGATGCCGACCGCGCAATAGAGAAACACGAGCGGCCAAAGCGGCAGCGAATATCGATTCGCCTCGTCGGATATGGGATAGAGCAGCAGAAAGCCGCCGTATCCGAGAAAGAACCACTCGTACACGGACACGCGTGATCGCGCGCGCACGAGCAACCCGAGGCCACACGCCGCGATCAGCGCGACCCAGAGCACCCTACCGAGGATCGGCACGTTCACCGCGGCCTTGCCGATCAGGTCAGCGCGTACCGCGAGGTAGTGCCTGATGCCTGATCGCATGCTGTGCAGACCGAAGCTGTGGAGGTAGCTCATGTAGGTTCCGAGGTCCGCCGGGAAGGCAAGATGCGTCCCGAGAATCAGCACGCCGGCGGCCGCGAGTGCCGCGAGGGTCGCCGCGAGGCGCCGTCGATCGGGGAGCGCCGCGAGTACCGCCGCCGGGAAGGCCACGAAGCCGATCGTGCGGGTGATGCAGGCGAGCGCGAGGGCCACCGCGGCGATGCCGATCGGGGCGAGCCGCCGTGCCGGCAGATGCGGCCGTTGCAGCCGGTCGAGGACATACAATCCGCAGTAGCAGAACAGCATGAACGGGAACTCCGAGGCGATGTAGCGGCCGCAGTACCAAACGAAAGGATGCAGGCCGAACGCCGCCGCGGTCAGCAGCGCGGGCGCGGGCGCGAGCGCATCGCGTGCGATTCGCCAGAACACCGCAAGGAGGAGCACCAGGCATGCCACGCAGAGCGCCTTCATCGCCCCGAGATCGATGCCGCTCGCCCGGTAGATCGGCGCCAGCAGCAGCGGCAGGCCCGGCGGGTAGGCTGCGGGGTAGATCGGATTCGCCGGGTTCGGCACGTAGTCCGTTCGGCCGTAAGGAAGACCCAGGGCGATGTTCCGCGCATTCATGATGTACAGGGCGGCATCCCCGCTCCAGTCTTGCCCGCGCGGTACAGTCCCGAACAGAAATGCCGCGATGAGTGCGAGCACGAGAAGCAGGACGAGCGGATGGTCGGCTCGCGGAAGCTGCCGCGGTACCCCGCGGTCGAGCGCGGAGCTCGACTCGCTCACGATGGCTCGCCCGCGCCCCAACCGCCGCCGCCCGGGGTGAGGATCTCGAGCTCATCGCCCGCCTCGAGCCGGAAGCTCGCGGTAGCGCCGAGGCTCTCGCGGGCTCCCGATGCGCGGGTGATGCATGCCGCGCCCGGCGCACCGTCGCCGCCGCCCTCGAGCCCGAACGGCGGTACGCGGCGGCGATTCGCGAGCAGCGCACCGGAAAGCGGCGCCAGGAATTTCAGGCAGCGCACCAGCCCGTCACCGCCGCGATGGCGGCCGGTCCCGCCCGAGCCGCGCCGGATGCGGAATTCCCTCACGAGCACCGGAAAGCGCGCTTCCAGAATCTCGGGGTCCGTCAGGCGCGAGTTCGTCATGTGGGTCTGCACGGCGCTCGCACCGTCGAAATCGGGGCCTGCGCCCGCGCCGCCCGCGATCGTCTCGTAGTACTGCAGCCGCTCGTCGCCGAACGTGAGATTGCTCATCGTGCCAGCCGATGCGGCGAGCGCGTGGAGCGCGCCGTAGAGAGCGTCGACCAGACATTGCGAGGTTTCGACATTGCCCGCCGCGACCGCTGCAGGAGGCAGCGGATCGAGCATCGAGCCGGGGGGAATCACGATCTGAAGCGGCGCGAGGCAGCCCTCATTGAGTGGGATCGGCCGGTCGACGAGCGTGCGGAACACGTACAGCACGGCGGCGATCGAGACAGCGCGCGGCGCATTGAAATTGTGTGCGCCCTGGGGGGAGGTCCCCGTGAAATCGATGCGCGCGCGGCGGAGCGTGCGATCGATGTCGATACGGACGGCAATGATCTGTCCGCCGTCCATCTCCGAGCGGAACTCGCCCGGCTTGACCTGCTCGATGGCGCGGCGCACACACTCGGCCGCATTCTCCTGTACCGCGCGCATGGCGGAGCGCAGCGCGGCGAGGCCATGCGCGCGCGCGGCGCGCTCGAGCTCGGCGGCTCCGCGTGCGTTTGCCGCGAGCTGCGCCCTGAGGTCCGCGAGGTTCTGCCGCGGATTGCGGGCGGGGTAGGGCGGCGCGAGCAGGCGCTCCTCGAGCTCGCGCGCACGCAGGCGGCCGCTCTCGAGGAGTTGAAAGTCCTCGAACAAAACGCCTTCCTCGGCGATGCGGCGGCTGAATGCCGGCATCGAGCCCGGCGCTGCGCCGCCGATATCCGCATGATGCGCCCGGGATGCGACGAAGAAGTCAGGCGCAGCGGCCAGGTCGGGCATTTGCGCCGCGTCCGGGATGGGTGCCGCCGGCGCGGCCGCGCCCACGAAAACCGGAGTCACGACCGTCAGATCGGGCAAATGCGTGCCGCCGTGATAGGGGCTGTTGAGGAGCCATGCATCGCCCGGCCGCATGCGGCCGCGATGGGCCTCGAGAACGGCGCGCACGCTCGCACCCATCGAGCCGAGGTGCACGGGCATGTGCGGCGCATTCGCGACGAGCCCGCCCGCCGCATCGAACACCGCACATGAATAATCGAGCCTTTCCTTGATGTTCGTCGACTGCGCCGTCTGGCGCAGCACCTCGCCCATCTGCTCGGCGACGTGCATGAACAGATTGTTGAAGATCTCGATGCGCGAGGGCGAGACGAGCGGGCGCATCGGTGAGCCCGGCGCAGCGCTGCTCCGCGCGAGCGGCTCGCGCGAGTCCGCGAGCTCGCTGCGCACCTCGCCTGCGTTCTCGAGCAGAACGGCACCGCCCGCCATCGGCCGAGCCGTCCAGCCCGGCTCGACCACGAGCGTGGAGTGCTGCGCGACGATCAGCGCCGGGCCCGCCGTCGGGGCGCGCAGCTCGGCGCTTGCGAGGAGCGGCACCTCGCGCCAGGCGTCGAACCAGACTCGCGCCGTGCGCGGCAGAGCGGGCCGCGCGTCCTCCTCGGGCGCCTTCAGCTCTCTGGCATCGAGCGCCGAGGTTCGCATCTCGAGACTCACCGCCTCGATGATCACCGCGAGCCCGCTCGGATCGAAGCCGAAGCGCCGCTGATGCATCTCGCGGAAGCCGCGTTCGATCTCGGCGCGCGACGCGAGCGGGATCGCGAGCGGCGTCTCGCTGTCGCCCGCGCGCAGCTCGAGCAGGCGCACGATGGCCGGAGAAGACGCCGGATCGTTCTGCGCATCGCCTCCCGCAGCGAGCTCGGCCCAGGCGCGAGCTTCCAGCGATGAGAGGAGCTCGATGGCGGCAGCCAGTCCTGCATCGTCCAGGCTTCGCCTGAGGCTCGCGCGCCGCAGCGCGGAGCGGTCCGCGACCGCGATGCCGTAGGCGGAGAGAACGCTGGCGAGCGGGTGGGTCAGTACGCGCCGCATGCCGGCCGCATGCGCGACGCGGCACGCATGCTGCCCAGCCGCGCCTCCGAAGGCGAAGAGCGTCAGCTCTGCCGGATCGAGTCCCCGACGGACGGTGACGCGGCGGATCGCATTCGCCATCGCGGCGACGGCGACCGAGAGATATGACTCGGCGAGGTTTGCGAGCGTCGCGGCGCCCGGGCGCCTCTCCGGAGGCATCGCCTGCTCAGCGTGCGCACCCAGCGCCTCGAAGCGTTGCTCCACGATCTCACAGTCGATCGGACTCGTCCCATCGCGGCCGAAGAGCCTCGGCAGCGTATCGGGCCGCAGCCTCCCGAGCAAAACCTGGATGTCGGTGAGCGTGAGCGGTCCGCCGCGCCCGTAGCAGGCCGGACCCGGATCGGCGCCGGCCGAATCGGGACCGACGCTCGCGCGGCCATCGGCGAGCGTGAGAATCGAGCCGCCGCCTGCCGCGATCGTGCGCACATCGAGCATCGACTCCTGGATGTCGAGGCCTGCGATCGAGTGCTCGTGACGGCGCGGCAGCTCGCCGTTGATGAGGGCGACATCGGTGGAGGTGCCGCCCATGTCGAATGTCACGAGCTGCGTGATGCCGAGCCGTGCCGCCGCGGCTCGCGCGCCGATCAGGCCGCCCGCCGGTCCCGACAGCAGGCTCGAGCAGGCATGAAACCGCGCGGGAGCCGAGAGCCCGCCGTGACTTTGCATCAGCTCGAGCCGCGCCTCGGCATCGAGTGCGGCGAGCCCACTCTCGAGACTGCGCAAGTAGCGGCGCACGCCCGAGGCGAGATAAGCGTTGAGGACTGCGGTCCCGCCGCGCGCGCCGTAGCGCACGAGCGGCGAGAGCTCGTGGGAGACGGAGACTTCCTCGAAGCCCAGCTCGCGCGCGAGCGCCGCCGCCTCGCGCTCGTGGCGCGGCTGCCGCCACGCATGCAGGAAGACGATGGCAACCGCCCGCAGACCGCGCCCGCGCGCCGCCGAGAGATCGCGGCGCAAACTCTCGCGATCGAGTGGTCGCAGCACTTCTCCGCGCGCATCGGTGCGCTCGCGCGCCTCGATCACCGCGGTATACAGCCGCTGCGGCCGCACGATCTCGAGCGCGAAGATATCGGGCCGGCTCTGGTCGCCGATTGCGAGCGCATCGGCGAAGCCGGCCGTCGTCACGAGCAGAACCGGGTCGCCGGTGCGCTCGAGCAGCGCATTCGTCGCGACCGTCGTGCCGATCCTCAAGGAGGCGATCGCCGTCGAGCCTGCGTGCTCTTGCAGGATCGCGCGCGCGGCTTCGAGCCCCGGATCGTGAAGCCGTGCTGGATCGTGAAGCCGTGCGTTCGTGCGCTCGGAGAGCACCTTGCGCACGTGCAGCCGGCCGTCCGGCGAGATTCCGATCACATCGGTGAAGGTGCCGCCGCGATCGATCGAGAACCGCCAGCCGCGTGACATCCCGGCTATGATACGCGCGGAGTCGAGCGTCGAGATCGATCGTGCCGAGCCGCCATGTCGTCTTTTCTCACGGCCAGGAAGGCGGCCCCTGGGGCCGCAAGATCACGGCGCTCGCCGATACGGCACGGAGCGAGGGCTTCGAGCCCGAATCGGTCGATTATCGCGGCATCGACGCGCCGGGCGAGCGCGTCGCCCGGCTGATGGAGTTCTGCCAGAGTCTCGAGGGCGATCTCGTCCTCGTCGGCTCGAGCCTCGGCGGCTACGTGTCGGTCGCGGTGGCATCGCTCCTGCACGCGCGCGGCGTGTTCCTGCTCGCGCCGGCGATCTACAGTCCCGGAATTCCCGAGCTGCGCCAGGGCGCGCTCGACTGCCCGACGGCAATCGTGCACGGCTGGCGGGACGAGGTGGTCCCGTGGGAGGACAGCGTGCGCTTCGCGAAGCTCTGCGGCGCCTCGCTTCATCTGCTCGACGCCGACCACCAGCTGCACGGCGAGCTCGACCTGATCCGCTATCTGTTCGAGTACTTCCTGATCGCGCTCGATCAGCCCACTCCGGGTTGAGGCATGGCCTGGCTATTGCGACGAATCCTCGCCCTGTGGGTGCGCTTCAGCGTGCGACCGCTCGAAGCCGCTCAACGCCTCGGCAAGCTCGACAATCCGGTGTGCTACGTCCTCGAGCGGCGCAGTCTCACCGACCTCGCCGTCCTGCAGAGCGCGTGCGTGCACTCGAGGTTCCCCCGTCCGCGCAAGCGGCTGCTGCCGGCAGCCCGCGATCTGCGCTCCTTCTTCTACCTCGCGCAGCCGCGCGGCATTTGGGACGGGCGCATCGATCCGCGTCCGCCGGAGACGCTCGCGGAGCTGGTGGAGCTCATCGGGCGCCGGCCCGAGCTCGATGTCGATCTGGTGCCGGTCGCCGTGTACTGGGGCCGGGCGCCGCAGCGCGAGGCTTCCTGGTTCCGGCTGCTGCTCGTCGAGGACTGGGCGTTCACGAGCCGGATACGCAGGCTCTTCCAGGTGCTGTTCAACGGGCGCAACACGCTGGTCGAAATCGACGAAGCGGTGTCGCTGCGCAAGCTCGTGGGAGATGCCGCGGCGCCGAACGTGCAATGCCGGCGGGTGTTGAGAGCGCTGCGCGCGCGCTACCGCCGGCAGCGGGCGGCGCGCATCGGCCCGGACCTGTCGCATCGGCGGACGATCGTCGCGGAAGTGCTGCGCAAGCGCGCCGTGCGCGCGGCCGTCGCGCAGGAGGCCCGCGAGCACGATCTCACGCGCCGGCAGGCGCTCAAGTCCGCGCAGCACATCGCGGAGGAGATCGCCGCCAACTACTCGCACGCGTTCGTGCGTTTTCTCGAGCATCTGCTCACGCGACTGTGGAACCGCCTGTACGACGGAGTCGACTTCGAGCATGCGGCAACGCTCGAGGCGCTCGCCGACGGCAACGAGATCGTGTACGTCCCTTGCCACCGCAGCCACATGGACTACCTGCTGCTCTCGTACGCCATCTATCGGCAGGGCTTCGCGATCCCGCACATCGCGGCCGGCGTCAACCTCGACCTGCCGCTGATCGGACGGCTGCTGCGCAAGGGCGGCGCGTTTTTCATCCGCCGCAGCTTCCGCGGCAGTCTGTACGCGGTCGTGTTCACGAGCTACATGGCCGCGATCATGGCGCGCGGCCACTACATCGCGTACTTCATCGAGGGCGGCAGAAGCCGCACCGGCCGGCTGCTGCAGCCGAAGACGGGGATGCTCTCGATGACCGTGCGCAGCTTCCTGCGCGATCCCGCGCGAGCGGTCGTCTTCGTGCCCGTGTACTTCGGCTACGAGCGCATCGTCGAGGGCGAGGCCTACATTGGCGAGCTCTCCGGAGTGCCGAAGCAGAAGGAGAGCATATTCGGCCTGCTGCGCGCGCTTCCGCGGCTGCGCGAGCGGTTCGGCCGCGTGCACGTCAATCTCGGAGAGCCGTTCTCGCTCGCGGAGGTACTCGAGCGGCACGATCGCGAGTGGCGGACCCGGACGCTCGATGAGGCGCGGCTGCCCTGGATGAACGCCGCGATCGCCGACCTCGCCGCGACGATCATGCGGCGGATCAACGCGGCTGCCGCCGTGACGCCGATCAATCTGCTCGCGATCGTGCTGCTCGCCTCGCCCCGTCACGTCCTCGCCGAGGCCGACCTCATCCGCCAGCTCGACTTGCACCTCGCGCTGCTCAGGGACTGCCCGTACGGCCCGCGCGTCACGGTGACGCCGCTCCCGAGCGCGGAGATCGTCGCCTACGGCGAGTCGATGCAGGTCGTCTCCCGGCGCGCGCATCCGCTCGGGGACCTCGTGCAGATGAGCGGCGAGTCGGCGACGCTCGCGGCCTATTACCGCAACAACGTGCTGCATCTGGTCGCGATGCCCTCGCTCGTCGCATGCGCTTTCCTCGGCAACGCCGCCATGCGGCGCGAGGACATCCATCGGCTCGCGGCGCGCATCTATCCCTACATCGCCTCGGAGCTGTTCCTCGCCTTCCGCGAGGAGGAAGTGCCCGGGATGATCGACTCGGTGCTCGAGGCGCTCGCCCGCTACGGGCTCATCGAGCGTGCGGCGGACGGTGGATCGTGGCGGCGGCCGCCGCCGACCTCGGCCGAGGCGATGCAGCTGTCGCTGCTCGCGCAGTCGAGTCTGCAGACGATCGAGCGCTATTACCTCACGATCGCCCTGCTGCTCAAGGCCGGAAGCGGTGCGCTCACGCAGGCGATGCTCGAGGAGCGCTGCCAGCTGATGGCGCAGCGCATGAGCCTCGTATACGGGTTCGACTCGCCCGAGTTCTTCGACCGCACGCTCTTCGAGAATTTCATCGATCTGCTGCGCGAGCGCGGCGTCGTCGCCACCTCCTGCGCGGGCAAGCTCGAGTTCGCCGATGTGCTCGCGCGCGTCGCCGAGGATGCACAGCTCGTGCTCAACGAGGAGATCCGCCACAGCATCCTGCAAGTCACCCACGCCTAGGAGAGCGCAACCGGCGAGCCACCCATCAGCTCTCGAGCGCCTCGAGGCGC
>JBOHZR010000137.1:0-1682 GCA_050738595.1 Steroidobacteraceae bacterium
GTCAAGCACTCTCCCATCAACGAAACCTTCCGGCGCATCGACGACTCTATCGCCGATTCGCTCGACTTCTTCGAGGGACTCACCGGGCGGCCCGTGCACTAGGCGACGCAGGTCGGCTTTTATGCGAGCCACGAGGGCCTGCTGCTGCTCTACGAGCAAGCACAGACGCGCTTCATTCCGCGCAAGGAGCGCTGGTACAACCTCTCGACCCACATGCCGTGGATCGGTATGCGCACCGCGAAGTTGGGCGGCGCGCACGTCGAGTACTTTCGCGGCATCTCCAATCCGATCGCCGTGAAGGTTGGTTCGGCAATGGACGCCGCCTGGGCGCAGGGTCTGGTCACAACGCTCAATCCGCAGAACGAGGCGGGGCGGCTCACGTTCATTCATCGCTTCGGCGCGAAGGACATCGAGGCGCGCCTGCACCCGCTCATCGAGGCGGTGCGCCGAACCGGGCAGACCGTGCTCTGGGTCTGCGATCCCATGCACGGCAATACAGAGACGACGACCGGAGGCGTGAAGACGCGTCGCTTCGAGAACATCCTCAAGGAGATCGAGGTCGCGTTCCGCATCCATGCGGAGCTGGGCTCCTATCTTGGTGGCGTGCATATCGAGCTCACGGGCGAGGACGTGACGGAGTGCACGGGCGGTGCGCGCGGGCTCACCGACGGGGACCTGCAGCGCGCCTATCGCTCGAGCGTCGATCCGCGGCTCAACTACGAGCAGGCGCTCGAGCTCGCGCTGCTCATTGCCGACCGCGCGCGCAGCACGCGGCGCACGGCGGCGTGATCCATGCGCTACGAGCGCATCGCCGTCCCGGCGGACGGCTCGAGGATCAGCATCCACACCGATGCGACGCTCGATGTCCCCGATCGGCCGATCATTCCGTACATCGAGGGCGACGGCATCGGCATCGATGTGACGCCCGCGATGAAGAGCGTGGTCGACGCCGCGGTCCGCAAGGCCTACGGGGAGAGCCGCGCCATCCGGTGGATGGAAGTGTATGCCGGCGCCAAGGCGCACCGGCTGATGGGCGACTGGCTGCCCGAGGAGACGCTGCACGCGCTGCGTGATTTCGTGGTCTCGATCAAGGGGCCGCTGGAGACGCCCGTCGGCGAGGGCATTCGCTCACTCAACGTCGCCGTGCGCCAGACGCTCGACCTGTATGCCTGCGTGCGGCCCATCCGCTACTTTCCCGGTGTCGCGAGCCCGCTCACCGATGCGAGCCTCACGGACATGGTCGTGTTCCGCGAGAACACCGAGGATATCTATGCCGGCATCGAATGGCCGGCCGGATCGCCGGAGGTGATGAAGCTCATCGCGTTCCTGCAGCGCGATCTCGGGGTGACGGGTATCCGCTTCCCGGCGAGCTCCGGGATCGGCATCAAGCCCGTCTCGAAGGAGGGCAGCCAGCGGTTGATCCGCAAAGCAATTCAGTACGCGATCGACAACGATCGCGTCTCGGTGACGCTCGTCCACAAGGGCAACATCATGAAGTACACCGAGGGCGCGTTTCGCAACTGGGGATACCAGCTCGCCCGTGAGGAGTTCGGCGCGCGCGAGATCGGCGGCGGGCCGTGGCTCGGCTTCGGCAATCCGCTCACGGGCTCGGAGATCGTGATCAAGGACGTGTTCGCGGACAACTTCCTGCAGCAGGTACTCATGCGGCCGGAGGAGTACGA
>JBOHZR010000138.1:0-4733 GCA_050738595.1 Steroidobacteraceae bacterium
CGCAAGTGACGACTCACCGTTCTGACCCGTCACTCCAAAACTCCGCCACCGCGATCGACAACGCCCCTCTCATACCGAAAACCGCGCCGCACCACCAAAATCAGGCGCTTCTATGCCACCGCCAACACGGAGCATGCCGAAATCTCTCGTTAGGCTCGGCGGTGAGGTACCGTGGCTCGATATCGGCAGCTACGGCCGGCTAGGACCCACGCGGCGCGACCGGCTCTCCCAGGAACAACTCGCGGTCATCGCGCACACGGTCCGGCGTAGCCCGGAAGTCATGGTCAAGATGCTGAATGCCGGTGGGCGGGATTTGCCATCGGTCGCGCGCCACTTCGAGTACTTGGACCGAGGCGGGGAACTCGAGATCGAGACTGACGAGGGCGAGAAGCTCAAAGGCAAGGGGACGGCCGCCGCGCTCGTCGAGGACTGGGAGCTCGCTCTCGATGCGCAGCGGCCCGCTACGGCCGATCACAAGCCCCGACAGGCGGGCAAATCCCCCAAGCTCGTCCACAAGATGATCTTCTCGATGCCGGCCGGGACGCCGCCAGAGAAGGTCTTGTCGGCGGTCAAGGACTTCGCCCGGGAGGAGTTCGGGGCAAAGCATCGCTACGCGATGGTGATGCATACGGACGAGCCCCACCCGCATGTGCACCTGGTAGTCAGGGCAGCGGGATACGACGGGAGACGGCTTCGCATCTGCAAGGCGACGCTGCGCGACTGGAGGCGGGAATTTGCGCACCACCTGCGCGAACACGGGGTGGCGGCCAATGCGACCGAGAGAGCGGTGCGGGGCGTCACGAAGCCCCAGAAGAGCGATGGCATCTACCGCGCGGGCAAACGGCGCGCTTCCACCCATTGGAATCAACGGGCGGCATCGGTCTCGCGCGAGATGGCGGCGAGCGGCAATATCGACGCCGAACCGGGAAAGTCTCAGATGCTTCGGACGCGACAGGACGTGGTACGAGGCTGGACGGAGCTCGCCGACGATCTGCTGCTTCAAGGTCAGGTGGAGCTCGCGCAGGCCGTGAGAGCCTTCGTGAAGCAGTTGCCGCCGGTGCGTACCGAGCGCGAGTGGGTTCGAGACGCGCTGCTCAAGCGCGCAGCCGCCGAGCGCGATCGAGCCGTGGCGAACTGGCGCGCATTCCGTGCACAGGAGCAGAAGGCGGCGGAGCAGGTCAGACAGGGCGAACTCGATCGTACCCGGCGACGAGATCCGGAAGCGTTGCGCGAGCGCTCACGTGATCAGGATCGTGGCCGCACCCGGTAAGGCAGCTAATCCACCGTGCCAAGCTCATCCGGTGTGTCGATGGACTCAGGAAGCATGAAGCTTGGGCTCCTGATGGAGACCGCCCAGAGCCATCAGAAGCTCGCCGAGGCGGCCATCGGAAGGCTGAACGAGTACACCCAAGAGCTCGAGGCTGTCGCGAGGGATCAGATTCGCCAGGCGCTCGCCAAGGAGCTGACGGCCGTACGTGCCGAGATCCAAGGTGCGATTAGGTCCCTGGAGGCCTTGAAACGGGCGGCGAATGCACGGACGACGCTCTGGACAATAGGATGTGGCGCGATTGCCGTGACAATCGCGCTGCTCGTCGCATGGTGGTTCTTGCCGAAGCCGGCGGAGATTGGCGCGCTACGCGCCGAGCGCGAGGAACTCGCAAGTAATATAGCGATGCTTGATCGGTACGGCGCGCGAGCGGACCTGCGCCGCTGCGGTGCCGGGCGCGTGTGTGTCCGCGTGGACCTCAAGGCACCCCGTTATGGGGACCATGCCGATTACTTGGTCATCCGGGGCTATTGAGCTCAGGACAGTCGACGGATCGCGAGGGTCCGCTTCCGAGATCTTGAGAGACATTGACACCTTGACTGCCTTCGGCTCTGATCGGCCACGAGCAGCCGCTCGGCGCTCGACCCATGGGTGCCAAGAGCAGCCGTTCGCCGAGACCCCTGACGCAGTGCTCATTTCGGCGATCACTTCGTAGAACGAACGTCCTGCAAGCAGATATGTATTCGAGTGCGTCACGCCGGGCACCACGTGTACCGTGACGCCAATGCGCTCCAATGACGCGAGGTCGGCCGCCGGTGCCACATGATCCATCTGCCCTTGAATGTAAACCGCCGCCGGAGATTGACGAGATCTCAGTGCAAATCAGCGTTGAACCCGGATCAGGTAGCGTTCCGATATTTCTGAGTGAGCATATGGACTTGCAGCAACTTACAAGTTGCTCCGCTTTCAACGCCCACCGGTGGTCAAGGACGAACGCCGATTCACAGGCTCTCACCAAAGCGGAGATCCTCAAGGGTGCACGGCACCTCGCAGCAGGTGCACCCGTCGCCGGTCCCGATCGGGTCACGCGCGGAGATTCTTACTACTTCGAGAGCGCCGACCCGCTGCCCGTCTACGGGGTGGTACTCAAGGGCGGTGACCAGACGCGCTACTACCTCGATCTCCTCCGGGCGAACTCGTCGCGAAGCTTGATCGCTACGCGCGGGCCTATCGCTGGCTATTCGATGCCGCGCATCGGCTCGACTTCGCAGCGGCCGTGAGGGCGCGTCCGCTCTGGGACGTGTTGATGCTGTGCTTGCTGAGCGGCGTGACGGCCCTCGCCGCGACGGGCACCTATCTCGGGCTGCGCCGCCTCGCGTCGCAGGGGCGCCCAGGTGAGCGCCCGCGGAGTGTCGGTCTCAAGGGATCCCACCATCCGCGCCAGCGGTGCGCACTATTATGTTTAGCCGAAGAATGGATCCCTGGGATCAAGCCGGGTGGTGCGACGCTGCCCCCGCCGCATCGCTCTTTGCCGGGGGGGGTATACTGTTCCGCTAGCCGCTCCGATTACCCCCATAAATGCTCACAGAAGGCGGCCAGCTAGTAGGGCTAGACCGTGGCTTTTCCTATCGTTGCGATCGGCGCCTCTGCCGGCGGTCTTGAGGCGGTCTCGGAACTGCTCGCAGCCCTGCCTTCGAAGAGCGGTATGGCCTATGTCGTGGTCCAACACCTCGATCCGGGGCACGAGAGCCTGTTGGCCGAGCTATTAGGCAAGAAGACGGCGATGCCCGTCGAGCCGGTCCACGATGGGATCGAGATTCAGGCCAATCACGTCTACGTCATCCCGCCCAACGCGAGCCTCACGGTGAATGCTGAACGGCTTCATCTGGCCCCCCGTGTGACCGATCGGCCGCATCATCCCGCCGATATTTTCTTTACTTCGCTTGCCGAAGCGCGGGGGGATACCGCGATCGGCATCGTGCTCTCGGGCGGGGATTCGGACGGGTCGCTTGGTGTGCAGGCGATCAAACATAACGGCGGCATTACCTTTGCCCAGGAACCGGCGTCAGCTCGATTTCCGAACATGCCGAATAATGCGATCGAGACTGACTGCGTGGACTTCGTGTTGCGCCCGGGTGACATCGCCCGCGAGCTTGGGCGCTTGGGCGCGCATCCGTATTTGCGGACGGCGCCCGGGTTGCCGACCGAGCCCGGCGAGGCAGCCCGAGTCACGCGGGAGGAAGAGCATCTCCGGCGCGTTTTCCGCCGGCTGCGTACCTCGCACGGGGTGGATTTCACGCATTACAAACGCAGCACGCTGCGTCGGCGCCTCGCGCGTCGCATGGCGCTGCGCAAAGTCGATGAGGTCCCCGACTACGTTGCGGTGCTCGAGGACGACCCCGCGGAAGTGGCCGCGCTGTACCAGGACTTTCTCATCCGGGTCACCGGCTTCTTTCGCGACCCGGATTCCTTTGAGGGCTTGGCGGAGCGGGTTTTCCCGAGCGTGTGCGAGGGCCGGTCCTCGAAAGATCCCCTGCGAATCTGGGTCCCGGGGTGCGCTACCGGGGAAGAGGTTTACTCGATCGCGATGACTCTGGTGGAGTACCTGGGCGACCGGCTTTCCCCATCCGCAATTCAGATCTTCGGGACCGACGTAAGCGAGGCGGCGATCGAGAAGGCCCGTGCGGGGTACTATCTCGACAACATCACCGAGGAAGTCTCAGCGGAGCGCCTGAAGCGCTTCTTCACGAAGGAAGATTCTCGCTACCGCATCGCCAAGAGCCTGCGCGAGCTGTGCATTTTCGCCCGTCAGGACGTGACCCGCGATCCGCCATTCTCGCGGTTGGATCTGGTGAGCTGCCGCAATCTCCTGATCTATCTGGATACGGTGATCCAGCGACGCGTGATGCAGATGTTCCACTATTCGCTTCGCAGCCAAGGATTTCTCATGCTGGGGCCTTCCGAAAGCGTGGGCGCAGCCTCCGACCTCTTTGAGCTGATCGACAAGCACTATCGCCTCTACACCCGCAAAGCCACCTCCCCGGGAGCGGGCCTGGATCTCGAGCCTCCGGTCAGCCGGTCCCGTGCGCCTGCCTCGAATGACAACCCGGTCCTGGTGGAAGGGGAGTTGGCGCAACGCGAGGCCGATCGGTTGTTGCTCACGCAATATGCCCCGGCGAGCCTGCTGGTGGATGAGGCGCTCACCATCCTGCAAGTTCGCGGCGAGACCGGGCGTTACCTCGAACTCGCCAGCGGCCCCCCGAGCTTGAACCTGCATCGCATCGCGCGCCCCGAGTTGTTGGTCGAAATAACCCCTGCTATTACCGAAGCCCGCGAGACGGGCTCCGCAGTTCGCCGCGAGGGGCTGTGCGTGGATGAGCTAACCGACATCACCCTGCAGGTGATCCCGCTCAAGACCGCAAGCCCCGAGCGCTGCTATCTGATTGTCTTTGAAGATGCGTCGCGG
>JBOHZR010000139.1:0-3270 GCA_050738595.1 Steroidobacteraceae bacterium
AGCACGCACTCGCGGACGAGGTTGTAGTCGCGCGAGTGCTTGATGACGGCGCCCGCGATCACATCGCCGAGCCGCACACCCTCGAGCCCGAAGCGCTGAACGAGGCCGCGGAACGTTTCCGTGAGCATTTCCTGATTGCCGACGCCAGCGTAGGCGCCGTATGCACGGGCGAACGGCAGGCGTACGCCCCCGACGATCGCGACGCGCCTGACGTGAGTGCCGACCAGCATGTGCAGTTCCTCCCGGCTCGCCCTGCGATGGATTCTAGCTTTAACCGGGCGCCGAGCGCGGCCGCGAGCTCGGGCGAGGGCGGTGCGCGACCGCGGAGCGCCGCTCGTGCGGCGCTATCCACGGTGGCGGCCTCCATCCCGGTGCCGCGCCGCCCGAACTCGAAGGCCGGCCGCAACTCCAACCTAGCGAGCCCCGCGTGCTTTGAACTTCATGAGTCCGGCTCGGCCCCTCGAGCGTTAGACTACGGAGGTCGACAGTGCGGTAGAGCTCGAGCCTTGAGGTCTGCATGCGCGTTGCCGTGATCATTCCCACGCTCGACGAAGATGCGGTTTTGCAGCGGCTGATCGCGCGGCTCGACCATCTCGATCCCGCCCCGGCCGAAGTGGTCGTCGTCGACGGTGCAGCGAGCGCGACGTGCGAGGCGCTGTGCCGAGGCGCGGACGCGTTGTGGCTGCCGGCACACCCGAGCCGGGGCGGACAGCTCGCGCTCGGAGCAGCGCGCGGTCCCGCGGAGGTGCTCTGGTTCCTGCACGCCGATTGCGAGCCGCACGATGCCTCGATCGCGGCGATCGAGGACAGCATCGCCTCGGGAGCCGTTGGGGGCTACTTCCGTTTCCGCTTCGGCGGCACGCCGACGCACACGAAGCGCTTCCTCGAGCGTTGCATCGCATTGCGCTGCCGCTGGGGCATGGTGTACGGCGACCAAGGTCTGTTCGTCACGCGCTCGGCGTACGCGGCGACGCCGGGGTTCACGGTGCAGCCGCTCTTCGAGGAGGTCGCCCTCGTTCGCGCGCTCAAGCGCACGGGACGCTTCGCGGCGCTCGATCTGCCCGTCACCGTCTCGCCCCGCCGCTGGGAGCGCGACGGCTTCTTCCGCCGCACGCTCGCGAACCGCATGCTCGCGCTCGCCTACCAGTGCGGCGTCTCCTCCGCGCGCCTCGCGCGCTGGTACGGCGGACGACTGCGGCCTGCGCCAGCGGGCTATGGCAGCCGGGGCGGCGGCCGATCGCGCACGGGCGGCCACGAGGTCCACAAGGGCTGAGGAATCGCCTAAGGCGCGCTGAAGGCACGCTGAAGGCTGCGCCCAGGTTGAGCTCCGCGCCGGCGCGCGGCAAGATGCCCGGCTGGCGACGGCCGAACGAACGAGACTTCCCATGACCAGCGCGCGCAACCGCTCGCCTGAGGCGTATCGCCCGCTCACGAGCGCGGCCGCGCGCACGATCCTCCGGCCACGGGCGGGGTGAGGCTTGCCGCGGCCCGGTATCGACCGCGTCTTCGAGAGGCGCCTCTCGGCGCTCGTCAATTGCGGCGAGCCGGGCGTGCTTCAGGGCGGGCGCAAGGGTGTCGAGAAGGAATCGCTGCGCGTCACACCCGCGGGCCGGATCGCGCAGACTGCGCACCCGCGCGCGCTCGGCTCGGCGCTCACGAGCGAGCACATCACGACCGACTTCTCCGAGGCGCTGATCGAGCTCGTCACGCCGCCGTTTACCGCGAGCTGGGAGCTCACGCAGTACCTGCTCGACCTGCACCAGTTCGTCTATCGCCATCTGGGAGAGGAGCTGCTGTGGGCGACGAGCATGCCCTGCCTGATCGAGCGCGAGGAGGACATTCCGATCGCGCAATACGGCGCTTCCAACGTCGGGCGCATGAAGACCGTGTACCGCGAAGGTCTCGCGGTGCGCTATGGCCGCATGATGCAGGCGATCTCCGGCGTCCATTTCAACTATTCGTTTCCGGAGCGCTTGTGGGAAGCCTATGCGGCGCTGCGCGAATCGCGCGAGCCGCGCAGCGAGCTCGTCTCGGCGAGCTACTTCGATCTGCTCAGGAACTATCGGCGCTACGGCTGGATCGTGCTCTACCTTTTCGGGGTCTCGCCGGTCATGTGCCGCTCGTTCCTGCGCGGCGGCGAGGAGAGCCTTCCGGAGCTCGTGCCGGGGACGCTCTATGAGCCGTACGCGACTTCGCTGCGGATGAGCGATATCGGCTACCGCAATCGCAATCAGGCGGGTCTTGCGATCTCGGTGAACAGCCTCGAGGAGTACGTGCGCGATCTGACGCGCGCGATCATGACGCCGCACCCGCCTTACGCGAGGCTCGGCGTGCAGGTCGACGGGGGCTACCGGCAGCTCAATGCGAACGTCCTGCAGATCGAGAACGAGTACTACAGCTACATCCGCCCGAAGCGGGTCGCGCACTCGGGAGAGCGTCCGACCAAGGCGCTGCGGCGCGCCGGGGTCGAGTACGTCGAAGTGCGCGCGCTCGATGTGAGCGCGTTCGACCCGGTGGGGGTCAACCAGCACAAGCTGCGTTTCCTCGAAGCGTTCCTCGCGCTGTGCCTGCTCAAGGAGAGCGCGCCGATCGACTCGGGCGAGGAGGCGGCGCTCGATGCCAATCACCTCGTGATCGCGCGGCGCGGCCGCGAGCCTGGCCTCGAGCTCGAGCGTGCGGGGCGCCGGATCCCCATGACGAAATGGGCCGCGGAGCTGCTCGATTCGATGGAGGGCATCTGCGAGCTGCTCGATCACGGCGATCCCGCTCGGCCGTACGCGCAATCGCTCGCGACGCAGGCCGCGAAGATCCGCGACGTGCGCCTCACCCCTTCCGCACGGCTGCTCGCCGAGCTCACTTCGACGGGCGAGGGCTTCTTCGATCTCGCGCTGCGCATGTCGCGCCTGCACAAGGACTACTTCCTCGACCTCTACACGCCCAATGCCGGACGGCTCGCGGAGCTCGCGCAGGAGGCATCCGAATCGCTCGCGAAGCAGCGCGAGATCGAAGCCGCCGAGGCCGAGCCGTTCGAGGCGTATCTGGCGCGGTACTTCGCCGGCTAGAGCGCTGGAAGCGATTCGCCGGTGCACCAGCGCGGAGCACCGGGAACGCGCCTGCCTCGCAGCGGTGCAGCGGCGCGGGCGGCACGACAGCCCCGGATCCGCGGAATTACCGCGGAATTCACGGTGTCACAGCCGTGGCACGAAAGCTGCAAAACCCCTCGCGGGTGCGTAACATGGCTCACCGGCCGCTCGATGGGGTAAGGCACGA
>JBOHZR010000140.1:0-4537 GCA_050738595.1 Steroidobacteraceae bacterium
AGCCGACGCGGCTCGAGATCGGCGACCGCAACGTTTTCCGCGAGTTCTGCACCGTCAACCGCGGCACCGTGCACGACCGCGGCGTCACCACCATCGGCTCGGATGGGCTGTTCCTCGCCTCGAGCCACGTTGCGCACGATTGCATCATCGGCGATCACGTGGTGTTCGCGAACTGCGCCTCGATCGGAGGCCACGTCGAGATCGGCGACTGGGTGCAGCTCGGGGGCTTGAGCGCGGTCCATCAGTTCTGCAAGATCGGCGCGCATGCCTTCGTCGGCGGGGGCGCGATGGTGAGCCGGGATGTGCCCCCGTACGTGCTCATCACCGGGAATCCGGCGATGCCCCATGGCGTGAACGTCGAGGGGCTCAAGCGCCGAGGCTTCTCGCCCGCGGAGGTCCGCCACATCCGCGAGGCCTACCGGATTCTCTACCGCATGGATTTGAAGCGCGAGGAAGCCGCCGAGCGCCTGGGGGGACTCGCCCGCGAGCGGCCGGAGCTCGAGCTGCTCGTGCGCTTCATCGAGCGCTCCACGCGCAGTCTGACGCGCTGAGACGGCGCGTCCGCCGCCTCGGACGTCTCGGATGCGAGATCTCGAACACTTGAGCGTCGGCTTCGTCGCCGGGGAGTCCTCGGGCGATCAGCTCGGCGCTGCGCTCATCCGGGCCCTGCGCGCGCGCGTGCCGCAACTGCACTGCGCAGGCGTCGCAGGCGCGCGCATGGCGGCCGAAGGCTGCGAGACCTGGGCGCAGGCGCACGAGCTCGCCGTGATGGGGCTGTTCGAGCCGCTCAAGGAGCTGCCGCGGCTTGCCCTTCTGCGGCGGCGGCTCAAGGCGCGCTTCGTGCGCGAGCGGCCGGACGTATTCATCGGTATCGACGCCCCCGCCTTCAACCTCGGCCTCGCCGCACAGCTGCGCCGCGCGGGGCTGCCGACCGTGCAATGCGTGAGCCCCCAGGTCTGGGCGTGGCGCCCGGGTCGGGTAAAGCTCATCGCGCGTGCGTGCGATCTCGTTCTGTGCCTGCTGCCCTTCGAGGCGGAGTTCTATGGGCGCCACGGGGTACGGGCGGTGTTCGTGGGTCACCCGCTCGCCGACGAGATCCCGCTCGATGTCGATCAGGCGCGGGCGCGGCGTGAGCTCGGCATCGAGGGCGCGGTTCCGGTCGTCGCGCTGCTTCCCGGGAGCCGCCTCGGGGAGGTCGAGCGGCTCGGGCGCGACTTCCTCGGCGCGGCACGCTGGCTCGAGCCGCGCCGGCCGGGGGTGCAGTTCATCGCCCCGATGGCCTCCCCGGCGGTGCGGCGGGTGTTCGAGCGCCAGATGGACGCGCTCGGCTGGCACGGCGCGCGGCTTCTCGAGGGGAACGCGCAGCGCGCGCTCGCCGCGGCGGACGTCGTGCTCGTCGCCTCGGGTACTGCGACGCTCGAAACGCTGCTCTCGAAGCGGCCGATGGTCGTCGCGTATCGCTTCGCACGGCTCACGGCGCTCGCGATCCGGCGCCTCGGGCTCATCAAGGTGCCATACTTCTCGCAGCCGAATCTGCTTGCAGGTCGCCGTCTCGTGCCCGAGCTGCTCCAGGAGGAGGTGACTGCCGAGTCCCTCGGAGCCGCGCTGCTCGCGGAGCTCGAGAGCGGCGCGCGGCGCGAGGAGCTGCAGGGCGAGTTTCGCCGCATTCACGAGACGCTTCGCCGCGGCGGCGCCGACCGCGCGGCCGCCGCGGTCATCGAGCTCATCGGCGAGCGCAAGGGAGGCGTCGCGTCATGATCGCTGAGAGGGGAGCTGGCGAGGGGTGATTTCCCGCAGGCTCATCGCCGGAGTCGACGAGGCAGGGCGCGGGCCGCTCGCCGGCCCGGTCGTCGCCGCGGCGGTGATTCTCGATCCGCGGCGGCGCATCGCGGGGCTCGCGGACTCGAAGCTTCTCACGCCGGAGACTCGCGAGGCCCTCGCGCCCCGTATTCGCGCGCGTGCCATCGCCTGGGCGGTCGCGTGGGCCGACTGCGAGGAGATCGATGCGATCAACATTCTGCAGGCGACGCTGCTTGCGATGCGCCGGGCGCTTCTCGCCCTGCCCATCGCGCCGACCCACATCCGGATCGACGGCGACCGTACCCCGCATCTTGCCGATCTCCCGCTCGCCTGCACCGTCGAGGCGGTCATCGGCGGCGACCGCACGGTCGCTGCGATCAGCGCCGCCTCGATTCTCGCGAAGACCTACCGCGATGCGCTCATGGCGCGGCTCGACGGGTGCTATCCCGGATTCGATTTCGCGCAGCACAAAGGCTACGCCACACCGGCGCATCTCGAGGCGCTGCGCCTGCTGCCGCCCTCTGCGGTGCACAGGCGATCGTTCTCGCCGGTAAAATGCGCAGCTGGCGAGGACTGACGCCGCGTGCCGCCGACTCGCCGACTCGCCGCCCTCACGAGAGCTGCGCCGCCCCTCGAATCACCTGTTGTCATGTCTCACGGTTTCGTTCATCTGCGCCTGCATACCGAGTACTCCCTCGTCGATAGCGTCGTGCGCGTGCCGGAGCTGATCGATGCGGTTGCGGCCGCGCGCATGCCCGCCGTCGCGCTCACCGATCAGGCGAACCTCTTCGCGATGGTCAAGCTCTACCGGGCGGCGCTCGAGCGCGGCGTGAAGCCCATCGTGGGCGTCGATCTCAACGTCGCCGAGGGCGAGCGGGGCCAGAGCTCGCGCCTCGCGCTGCTCTGCCAGTCACAGGTGGGCTATCGGAATGTCGCGCAGCTCCTCACCCGCGGGTATCTCGAGGCCGAGCGGCTTCGCGGCACGCCGCTCATCGACCGGCGCTGGCTCACGGCCGAGGCGCTCGAGGGAACGATCGCGCTCTCCTGTGCCGCGCAAGGCGATGTCGGCCGGGCGCTCCTCAATGGACGGGAACGCGAGGCGGCGCGGGTTCTCGATGCCTGGCTCGAGATCTTCGGCGACCGGTTCTACATCGAGCTGCAGCGTGTCGGACGCCCCGAAGGGGAGTCCTACATCGCAGCGGCTGTCGCGCTCGCAGCGCGCCGCGGCGTGCCCGTCGTCGCGACGAACGACGTGCGCTTCCTCGCGGCAGCGGATTTCGAGTCGCACGAGGCGCGCGTGTGCATCCACGAGGGGGCGCTCCTCACCGACCCCAGCCGTCCGCGGCGCTACACGGCGCAGCAGTATCTGCGCACCCCGGCGGAGATGGCCGCGCTCTTTGCAGACCTGCCCGAGGCGCTTGCCAACTCGGTCGAGATCGCGCGCCGCTGCACGCTCGTCCTGACGCTCGGGGAGGCGCGGCTGCCGCAGTATCCGGTGCCGGCCGATACGACGACCGCGAACTACCTGCGGGCTGAGGCCGAGCGGGGGCTTGCCGAGCGGCTCGCCGCACGGACGCCGGAGCGGCAGCCCGAGGCCCTGCAGCCCGAGGCCCTGCAGCCCGAGGATAGGGCCCGCTACAGCGCACGTCTCGCGACCGAGCTCGATGTGATCTGCCAGATGGGATTCGCCGGCTACTTTCTCATCGTCGCCGATTTCATCCGCTGGGCGCGCGAGAACGGCGTTCCCGTCGGACCGGGCCGCGGCTCGGGCGCAGGCTCACTGGTTGCGTATTGCTTGCGGATCACCGACCTCGATCCGATCGAGCACGACCTGCTCTTCGAGCGTTTCCTGAATCCCGAGCGCGTGTCGATGCCGGACTTCGACGTCGACTTCTGCATGGAGGGCCGCGACCGCGTCATCGACTACGTCGCGCGCAAATACGGCCGCGAGCGCGTCTCGCAGATCATCACCTACGGCACGATGGCGGCGAAGGCGGTGGTGCGCGATGTGGGCCGCGTGCTCGGGATGAGCTACGGCTTCGTCGATCGCATCGCGAAGCTCATCCCCTTCGAGCTCGGCATCACGCTCGAGGATGCGCTCGCGAAGGAGCCCGAGCTCAAGCGCCTCTACGACACCGAGGAGGAGATCCGCAATCTGATCGATCGCGCGCGGTCGCTCGAGGGCTTGACGCGCAACGCCGGCACGCATGCGGGAGGCGTGGTCATCGCGCCCTCCGTGCTCACCGATTTCGCCCCGCTGTACTGTGAGGAAGGCTCATCGAGCGTCGTCACGCAGTTCGACAAGGACGACGTCGAGGCCGCGGGGCTCGTGAAGTTCGACTTCCTCGGCCTGCGCACGCTCACGATCATCGACCGGGCGGTCGGGCGGATCAACCGCCCGCGCGCCGCAAGCGGCGAGCCGCCGCTGGTCATCGAGGCGCTCCCGATGGGCGATGCGGCCGCGTACCAGCTCCTGAAGTCCGGCCGCACCACCGCGGTCTTCCAGCTCGAGTCGCGCGGCATGAAGGACCTCATTCGCCGCCTGCAGCCGGACTGCTTCGAGGACATCGTCGCGATCAATGCGCTCTTTCGACCCGGCCCTCTGCAATCGGGGATGGTGGAGGACTTCATCAATCGCAAGCACGACGGCACCGGCGGCCCGATCGACTACCTGCATCCGAGCCTCGAGGCGGTCCTGAAAGCCACCTACGGCGTGATCCTCTACCAGGAGCAGGTC
>JBOHZR010000141.1:0-80058 GCA_050738595.1 Steroidobacteraceae bacterium
AGCTTCACCTGCATGTTGACGGGGATCTCGCCGATCTCGTCGAGGAAGAGCGTGCCCTTGTCGGCGAGCTCGAAGCGCCCCGGCTTGCTCGTCACCGCGCCGGTGAACGCGCCCTTCTCGTAGCCGAAGAGCTCGCTCTCGAGGAGCGTGTCCGGAATCGCCGCGCAGTTGATCGCGACGAATGGTTGGTGAGCCCGCCCGGAGAGCCGATGCAGGGCGCGAGCGAACAGTTCCTTGCCGGTACCGCTCTCTCCGAGAATGAGCGCCGTCGCGTTGGTGGGCGCGACCTTCTCGATCGCCCGGCAGAGACTGCGCATTGCATCCGATACGCCGATGATCCCTTCCAGCGCCATGTGGCCGGTCTGCTCGCGCAACCGCCCGTTCTCCTCCTCGAGCTCACGGATACGGAACGCGCGGCGCACGACGATGGACAGCACCGCGGCATTGATCGGCTTGTGGTAGAAGTCCGTCGCCCCGAGACCAACGGCCTGGACAGCGAGGTCCCGACCATCCTCCTCCGTCATGGCGATGATCTTGGTATCCGGGGCGAGGCTCAGAATCTGACGCAGCAGCGCGAGATTCTGTACCGCGGCGGCGCGATCCCCACTACCGAGATCGAACAGCACGACATCGGGCTCGAGCCGGCGAATGAGCGGCGGCGTCTGCTCGGAGGCCTCGGTCGCGACGACATCCAGATCCGTGAAAATTTCCTCGAGAGCGCCGCGCAATGTCCGGTCGTTTTCCAGGATCAGGAGCTTCCGGCGCAAGCCCGGTATGGCGGCACTCTCAGCGCGTTCAGCATTCATCGTGGTGGCACTCCCGCCAGCTCGTCATCGAGCACCCTTGCCCATGAATACGACCTCCGCCGTCTGCGCAAGGATCAAGAGATCAAACAGCAGGTTGTTGTTCTTGATGTAATAGAGGTCGTACTGGAGCTTCTCGAGCGCATCCTGCTCGGACGACCCATACTGATAGCAGAGCTGCGCCCATCCGGTGATGCCCGGCTTCACGCAATGGCGCTGCCTGTAGTATGGGACTGTCTCTACCAGCTCCGCCACGAATTGCGGCCGCTCGGGCCGTGGCCCGACGAAGCACATGTCGCCGCGAAGGACATTGATGATCTGCGGCAGCTCATCGATGCGGAGCTTGCGGATGACGGCTCCGACGCGAGTCACTCTGGGGTCGTTCTTCTGCGCCCACTGTGCCTGGCCATGCGGCTCCGCATTGACCCGCATGCTGCGGAATTTGAGGAGCCGGAACACACGCCCGCCGAGCCCGACCCGTTCCTGTGCGTAGAAGACCCGCGCGCGCCATCCCTCCTCAAGCTTGATCGCCAGCGCAGTGGCCAGCATCACCGGCAGCGAGATCGTTAAGATGACCAGGCTAGCTCCAACATCGATGACGCCGGACGTGATACGCCGCAGGGATCCGCGCCGGAACCCCTCCCCAAAGATCAGCCAGCTGGGGTTCAGCACGTCGACCCGGACGCGGCCCGTCTCGCGCTCGAGGAACGTCAACAGCTCCGTTACATCGATGCCGGCGAGCCGGCACTCGAGCAGCTCGCGAATGGGGAAAGCACGACGCCGGTCGTCCATCGCGACGACGACCTCATCGACGTCCAGCGAGTCACAAAGCTCGAGGAGCTCACCGTCAGGCTTGAGGACGCGCTCCTCTGGAATTTCCAAGCCTTCTCCGTCCGCGCGCACGAAGCCGGTGAGCACGAAGCCGCGTCGATCCGCCCGGCGCCTCAATGCCGCGATCGATGCAGCGCTGCGGCCGGCACCGTAAACGAGTATGCGGCGCTTGAGCGGTGTGTCGTCGACGAAGTGGCCGAACCCGAGCCGCACGACAATCACGGCCGCCGCGGCGCTCAGGGCCGCCAAGGACAGCACGCCGCGGCCGATCGACAGGGCCGGAATGACGTAGAAGCACACCGTGCTTATGACGATCCCGGCAGACACAGCCACAACCACACGCACGAGGATGCCTGCCCTCCGGGCGCGCTGCCGTGCACTGTAGAGTCCAAAGGCGAGCAAGCTGCCAAACATCGAACCGCTGAACAGGACCGCACGCGGCCAAAGCGGACCGTTCAGGCGCTGGATCTCGTCGAGGTCCGTCCCCAGACGTACCAGTCCCGCCCCGATGAGCAGCCCGTAGAAAAGGATCATCTCGAAGGCGGCCAGTACGACCATAGACACGGGCAGATACTGGCCGAACAGCCGAATGCGCATCGAGCCCCCCTGGCATCTGCAACCGCACGACAGCTCCGCGTCCAGCCCCGCGGCCGAGCCATTCTTGGCCTTCTATGGCCGGCTGCATCGGGCGGAGACGTTCCACCCTTTACAGCGAAGTGTAAAGAACTGAGGACAACCTGCCGTGAGGAGTCTCACAGTCTGGCGTGCGATGCCGCCCGGCAGGCCGCCGTCCGGGGCACTAGAATCGGACGATGAGCATTCGCACTCTCATGGCCCGAGGCGCCCTGTGGATGGTTCTGTTCAAGGCGCTCGACCGCAGCCTCGGATTCGTGAGCACGCTTATCCTCGCCCGGCTGCTGGTCCCTGCGGACTTCGGCCTCGTCGCGATGGCCACGTCGCTCATCGCATTTCTGGAGCTGCTCACCTATTTCGGGCTCGACACCGCGCTGCTCAGAGACCAGGAGACCACGCGGGCCCATTTCGATGTGGTCTGGACACTGAATGTACTGGCGGGCGGCCTCATTGCTTTGCTCATGGTTACGCTGTCGATCCCTGCGGCCCATTTCTATCACGAACCGCGCGTAACGCCCGTCATCTGCGCGCTCTCCTTGGGATCGCTCATCCAGGGATTCGAGAACGTCGGCGTGGTCAACTTCCGCAAGGAGATGCGCTTCGACCGCGAGTTCCGCTACATGTTCTCTAGGCGGCTGGTCGCCTTCGCGACCACCGTGACGCTCGCCATTACTCTACGCAACTATTGGGCGCTGGTCTGCGGCATGCTCGCGGGACGGGTCTCGGGCGTGGGACTCAGTTTCATCCTTCAGCCCTTTCGGCCACGCCTCTCGCTGCGATCGCTCGGCGATCTGCTGCACTTCTCCAAATGGCTGATGCTCCAGAACGTGATCAGCTTCCTCAAGACGCGCTCGTCGGACTTCGTCGTCGGCCGCATGTCGGGCTCGAGCGCGCTCGGCATTTTCAGCGTCGCGGCCGAAATCTCGAACATGCCTGGCACAGAGCTCGTCGCGCCGATCAATCGCGCGATTTTGCCGGCTTATATGAACATCGCGAAGGACCTTCCCGCTCTGCGGCGTGAGTTCCTATCGGTCATGTCGATTGTGGCGCTGCTCGCCGTTCCTGCCGTAGCCGGATTCGCCGTCTGCGCGCCGTTCATGGTGCTCGTTCTGCTCGGGCCGAAATGGGTGCATGCGGCTGACATTATCGAGATCCTGGCGTTCTACGGGATCACTCAGGTGATGCAGAGCAACGCCTATTCGGCGTTCCTGGCGCTCGGGAAGCCGCAGGTATTCGTATGGATCACTTCGATACATGTCGCGATCCTCGTTCCCCTGCTCATCGCTCTTACGTCCGCGCACGGGCTCAACGGTGCGGCGTGGGCGTATGTCGTCTCTTCGGTAGTCATCATGCCGGTCGACTTCTATTTCATCACCCGATACATGGGTCTGCCACCGCTCGCGTATATCTCGCGCCTGTGGCGACCGTTATGCGGAGCCACGTTCATGTATCTCGGCGTTCGCGCGTTCGGTCCCCCTTCGCCAGGTGCAGCGCCGATTCCGACGTTGCAGGCGGCACATGGGCTCGTCACGTGCATCTTGATCGGAGCGCCGCTCTACGTCGGCTCCATGGGGGTGCTGTGGCTCGCATCGGGTCGGCCGAGTCAGACCGCGGAGAGCTGGGTCCTTTCCTCGACTAAATCGGCGTGGAAGTCCGCCCTTCCGTTACTGTCGAGGCGAATCTTACGCATGCTTGGAACGTTGCGGTCCTGACATACCGCGATCGGCGCCGCGCATTCATGCCATTTGCGAGCGCCGCGCTCCTCTGGCTATGCCGTCACAGTGGCGTGCATCAACCCAAGCGCCTTTGGGCGCCTGTTCGGATGAACACCAGCGCTTTTCTCAGCATGATTTAATCTGTGGCGTCATGATGAACTCGTCCTTGCTGAGGAGATTGACGCCCGCTGCGAACTCAGGCGCCCGGTTTCCCGTCCCGATCAGCCGCAATCGACTCGCAATCGTGATCAAGTGAATCTGCATCTCGACGAGCGCGAACTGCTCACCGACGCAATTACGCGGCCCCGCCCCGAAGGGGCACATTGAAAGACGAGGCCGATTCTCGGAATTAGCGGAATCGAACCGATCGGGATTGAAGCGATCCGGCACCTCCCAAAACCTCGGACATCTCTGGATCAGGAAAGGAGAAATGTAGATCTCCGTCCCAACCGGCACGAAATATTCTCCGAGCACATCCTCGGCAGTCGCTTTGCGGGTCATCAGCCAGAGCGGTGGATAAAGGCGAAGCGCCTCATCGAGAACGTACCTGCTATAAGGAAGCCCGATCAGATCAGAAACGTCGAGCTGGCGTCGCTCATCGAAATTCGCTAGCTCTTCGGATAATCGCGCCTCGACCTGCGGGTGCTCCGACAATAGATACCACATCCAGTTCAGAACGCTTGCTGTTGTCTCGTGTCCGGCGATCACGAGCGTCAGCATCTCGCTCGCCAGCTGAGCGTCGGTCATCGGCTGTCCCTGTTCGCGGTCGCGCGCCAGCATCAGCGCTTCCAAGATATCTCGGGCGTCTCCCGAGCGATCCTTGCCTCTCCGTGCCTCGGCGATTTGTACAATCATTCGGCCCAACGTGCTCATCGTACGCGCGAATTGCAGATTGCGCTGCCCGTCGGCGACCACGGCGAAATGCGGGGCGACCAGATCGTAATCGTGCCCAAAAAGACACCGGAGCGTCACTTCGAGCACTGTCAGGCTCACGTACTTCGTGACATTGACCGACTCGCCGCAGTCTGCGGACTGTGTCCACTGTTTCAACAACTTCCGGCTGACATTCGCCATCACTTCGATGTGGGCAGCGACCGCATTGCGCGTGAAAGCCGGCTGGATCATCCGTCGCTGTCTCGCCCAGCGACTTCCATTGCTGGAGATGAGACCGTTGCCCAAGGAAAGCGCAATGCGCTTGACGGCGTGCCCGCTCCGTGGGTAGTTTTGCCAGTTCCTCAGGAGGACTTGCTCCACGTATTCCGGCGAGCTGATGACGTAGACATGGCTACCATAGATGGAAGCTTTATAGATATCGCCGTATAGGTCGAACTGAGTTTGCAGCCAATCGAGAAGATCAACCGCCGGGTCGTATTTTTCCGCCGGTCCCGGAGGGTTAGATCTGGCGCAGCTAGTCACGACCGCCTCCTACAAGCGCGACTTAGGGCTTACTTCAGCGCTCATGAGGCCTCAATACTGGTTCCATCCGTACCAGAGCTTCCAGCATTCTGTCCGGCCGAAGAATGATGCCAGCGAATGTTGTGGCAACCAATATGCCGACCAGAAGGTCCGCTGAACCGCAGGATCCGTCTTCTGTCCGGACCGCGCGAGGTAACCGCGCTGCGAGAACTCGGTCCCAACCATGGTTTGCTGCAGGACGGGAACCACGACGACTTCGACTTGTCTTGCCGAGCTCGCCAGGAGATCCACCGCATCGACGGCCAACAGTACGGCCTCGTTGGTCTCGCACAAAATCACGTTGAGTCGTGAGGCGCCCTCAGTCACGAGAAACCCCTCGAGCCGGCCGCTCGATCCGTGAATGATTCCGTGTATTCGATAGTCGCGAAATGGATTCCCGAGAAAGCGTCTGGCCAGGTACTCGCCGCTACCCCGCCAAACCAAACCACCGGGCTGCTTCCAGCGCGACCGGTCGAGAGTCAAAATCTCCTGAGCCGTAAGCTCGCGAACTTCGAGTCCCGATACGTGATGAAGGCGACCCCGCCGCACTATAGTTTTGCGCAGACATGCCGCGACGCTCGCGGCCGGTGCAAGAAATCGACCGAGCGGGATGTGTCGTGAGAGAACAGGGCCCCACTGACGAACATCGACGTAGAAGCTCATCGGGCCGATGTCCTTGGCACCGAATGCGAGCGACATGGAATGCGCGGTCGCGTTGCCGTATCCGAGGAAGAGATCGATCTCGCCCTGACGCACCATCTGAATTGGAATACGCGCGAGAAGCGGGCCGATCATCATCTTGCGATGCTGCTCGTCAACGAGGAAGTTGCCGGGTAATCCGACTCGGACCTCACGGCCATCGAGCTGCAGCGTGCGGAAGTTGACGGCGAGGTGACCTAGGATCGTCTCGCCGTCGGTCGCGATCCAAACCGATGCCGGCCTAGACTCTGAGATGGTGGAATATCGCCAATCCCAATAGCGGTAGTAATCCGCCTCGGTCGTCCACGGCCACGCACGCGTCTTCAAGAAGAACTGGACGGCGGCCTCGCGGACCTCTCGCGGCTCGACGCGCCTTAGCCGAATCGCCACGGCTCATGCCTCCGCCGGACCGCAGCGATCCAGTACATTTGCCAGTTCGCGAACGTCAACACCGGTTGCCTCACCGTGGGTCACGCAGATCCGGATCACGTCCTGCTCTTCGAGCTTCGCGGCGGCGACCCATGCTCGCCCGGAATCGAGAACGCGCTTTACGATCGAGCGCGGCGTTCCAAATCTCGCGGGTGGCCGCACGCATAGGACCGCGAGTGGAGAGTCGTTTGCAACAGTCCAGCCACGCGCCACGAGCTCGCAGCGAAGCTCTGCCGCGATAGCGATCGCCCGCTCGACATGAGTCCGATAGCCCGCCCAGCCCGCGGCGGCGAGCGACAAGAAAAGTCTCAAACCGATGAACCGCCGCGACCATTGCGCTGTCGTGACGTACGGGTCGATCTGCTCGAGCTCAGAAGGCATGAATGTCGTCGAGACGCGGAATACGGTCGAAAGCAGGGACGCGTGCCGCGTCATGAACATGCCCGCACCCATGGTCGTCGCGAACCATTTGTGGGCATCGAGCGTGATCGAGTCCGCGCGCTCGATGCCCGCGAGTCGATTACGCAGCGCGTCGCTAGCGACGAGCGCGCCCCCCCAAGCAGCGTCGACGTGATACCAGGCGCCCGCAACCTGCGCCAGGTCCGCACACGCATCGAGCGGATCTATCATCCCCGCGTTCGTCGTACCGGCCGTCGCGACGATCATGACAGGAGTTCGGCCCGACGCGCGATCGGTCGCGATCAAGTCGGCGAGCTCGCGAGCATTGAGGCATCCCTTTCCGTCGGTCGCAACCAGACGCACGGCCGAACGGCCGATGCCGGCCTGATGAGCGACTTTAAGCCACGCGAGATGGCTCTCACGCGAGGTGTAGAAGACCGGGGCACCATCGAACGCGCGCGCGCCGTCGATCGCATAGCGCGGGTTCGCACGCGCCAATGCGCAGAGGAGCGCCGTGAAATTGGCCTCTGATCCCCCTGAGGTGAAATGGCCTCCTGCGTCGTCAGGCAGACCCAGCCGAAGCGCTACGCTGCGGACGACATGGCGCTCGATCTCCACCGCGACGGGCGAAGTGGTCCAGGTGGCGAGCTGCGGATTGAATGCACCCGCTATGCGGTCGGCGCACCGCGCCGGAAATGTCGGCGCCGGATTGAACAGGCCGAAATACCGCGGATGCGTGAGATGAACAATCCCGTGCTCCAGCTGCCCGATGCACCACGACAACAGCTCGTCGAGCGGGCGCGGCTCGTGAAAATCGAACGCGGCCAGCTCACAGCGGAACTCGGCGAGATCGAGCGTTGGAGTGACGGAACCGGCGGCGACGCGCTCGCAGGCGGCAATGAGTTCCCGTGTGAGACGATCCTCTACCCGCTCGCGCTCGCTCGCCGCCGGGAAAAGAGCGGCAATCGGCGACGCAATCTCGCGAGGTTGCGTCATGTGACAGACGTGACCCGTTCGCACTTTCGCCGGGCCGTAGCTTCGAGCCGGCGACTGCGGATATGGGAAAGCCAATTTTCGTAGAGGCGCACCGCCGGCTCATGCCAAGACCTAGGCGGCTCATCACGTGGATCGACAACCGGCAGCTTCGCAAGCAGGGCGGGATCGCGACGTTCCAGAACGTCGCGCTGAAAATCCTCCAGCTTGGCGATCATCGCCTCATCGAAGTAATTGCTCGGTATCTGTGGGTAGCTGTCCCGCTCACCGTGCAGATAACGACCGATGTCGCGTTGGTACTCGCGCAGCAGACTCCCGCACTCGTATTCCGGATGTCCCTGCATGAAGAGGAACAGGCTCTTGCCACGTTTCGAAAACATGTCGATGCCGCCGTCCGGCAGCGTTGACAGGACGCGATACCCCGCCGCGACGAGCGGCTCCTCGGGCAGATCGTTGAGGCGCGAGTGCGGAATGGACCAGCGTGGGGGCAAGCCAGCAAGGAGCGGGTCCTCACCCGTCTTGTGACATGCAAAGATCCCAGAAAGCTTCGCTGGAAGCCTCCGGCGGACGATGCCATCGTCCCGATAGACCGCCGCATGCGCCGCGAGGCACGACCAGATGGTCGAGTGGGTATTGTGGTCGGCCCACTCGATCAACTGCGCAAACGCCGGCCAGTAGGGCTCCGCTTCAAACGAAGCAGCTTTCGGCTCCGCGCCGGTCACGACGAGGCCGTCGACCGGCTCGCGCCAGAGCTTGCTCAAATCCTCATAATGCTGTCGGACGTGCGCGAAACCGGCGGGCCCTCGGGGAATCTCCGGTATTGAAAACCAGCGTACGGTGAGACGTTCGGCGTAGCTCGACGAGGCGAGATCGAGCAGCTCGGTGAACTGCCGCTCGGTGGCTCGCAGCGCGCCGTCCGGCATGTTGTTGACAAGGCCGACGATCACGCACTCACCCGGGGCGCGACGCTGCGTCGAGCGCCTGATCGAGGTCCTGCACGATATCGTCGATGTGCTCGATGCCGACGCTGAGCCGAATCATCTCTGGCGTCACGCCCGACTTGCGCTGCTCGTCCGGCGACATTTGCCGATGTGTCGTCGAGGCGGGATGGCAGGCAAGCGATTTTGCATCGCCGAGGTTGACGAGCCGGCGGAAGAGATTGAGGGCGTCATAGAACCGCGTGCCCGCCTCGAAGCCGCCGCGAACACCGAACGTCATTATCGAGCAGGCTCGGCCGCCGAGATACTTGCGCGCGAGTTCGTAGTGCGCATTGTCGTGGAAGCCGGCGTAGTTGACCCAGGCCACGCGCGGATCGTCGCGGAGAAACTCGGCCGCGCGGCGCCCGTTTTCGACGTGACGCTCCACGCGCAGGGCGACCGTCTCAATGCCCTGCAGGAGCAGGAAAGCACTGAGCGGCGCGAGCACCGAACCCATCGCGCGCTGGAAGACGCTTCGGCAGCGGCCGATATACGCCGCGGCGCCATAGTGATCGGTGTAAACAAGATCGTGGTATGAGGCGTCTGGCTCGCTGAACATCGGGAAGCGATCGGCGTGCTCGATCCATGGGAACTTGCCGCTGTCGACGATGATGCCGCCAAGTGTTGTGCCGTGCCCCCCCAGGAACTTTGTCAGCGAATCGACCACGATATCCGCGCCATGCTCGATCGGGCGCATCAAGATAGGGCTTGCCACCGTGTTGTCGACAATGAGAGGGATGCCATGTGCGTGCGCGACTCGAGCGAGCGCCTCCACGTCACAGACGTTCCCGGCAGGATTGCCCACGCTCTCGCAGAACACGGCACGGGTGTTGCGGTCGATTAGACGCTCGACGTCCGTCGCGCGATCTCCAGGCGCGAATCGAACCTCGATGCCGAGCTTCGGAAGAAGGTGAGCGAATAATGTATGAGTAGTGCCGTAGAGCTGCGGTACGGAGACGATGTGCATGCCAGGCTGAGTAAGGTTCAGCACCGCGAAATGAACCGCCGATTGCCCGGAACTCACGGCAAGGGCGGCAATTCCCCCTTCCAATGCCGCGACCCGTCGCTCGAGTACCTCTGTAGTCGGATTACTGATGCGTGTATAGCGGAAGCCGGGCACCTCGAGATTGAACAGCGCCGCGCCGTGTGCCGCGCTCTCAAATTCGTACGAAGCTGTTTGGTAAATCGGAACCGCGGCGGACTTCGTCGTCGGATCGACGTCATAACCGCCCTGGACTGCGATGGTTTCCGGCCGCATCTGCGTCCACCTCAGAGCGACAGCGCCTGGCCTACGGCGGCCGGCCACCTCGCGAGCTCAGACCCGTGCGTCGCAAACAGTGCGAGTCCGAGCCGGTCGAGACCGAACGCGACACAAGAGGTATGCGCGACTTGATCCTCATCCGTGCGCAGCCCCCAGGTCGCGCCGAAGTGTTCCTGGTGATAGTTGAAACTCATGCACGCAGTCGGCGCGTCCTCCGAATCGATTGGAATGAGCAGCTCGAACTTCAACGCCTGCTCGACTTGGCTGACGGCCAACATCTTGCCTACACGGCCGAAAAATGGATCGCTTGCGCCGGCTAGCCGGTATGGCAGACCGAGCTGCTGAGCTAGCCGTTCAGCGCGCGCGATCCAGTTCCGTCGGAACACATTTGCGATCTGCGGGGCACCCATTGCGACGAACTCCCGCATGCGGAACGACTGCAAGCGGCCCACCTCGTGGGTCGCCTCGCGCCTGAAGCAGTACGAACCGACATCGAACAGCTGACCTTGCGCACGTACTGGTCCCCGGCCGGAGACGAGCGGATAGAGCGGATAGCACGCCGCAGGACTCAATACGAGGTCCGTTGGCGCGAGCGCATTGAGCCAACTCCTGCCCGGAACGGCATTCGTCCCTACGGCATAACTCGGAAGGAGCGCGCGAATTTCGGCCTCAGTTCCATCAAGGCTGCAAACGCAGCCGAGTAGGTGCGGAAAGTTCTTATGATATCCCTGCCGCTCGAGCACGGCGCGGCTCATCACTGGCGGGAAGTGCAGCACTTCGGTCGCGGGATCACGCTCGCGTGTGATGAGCGCGTTGAGCCCTGCGATCACCTGCTCGAACGGCTGTGAACGCGCATGGACCCCGGGCGAGCTCGTCGGCATCAACACGGCGTCGCTGATCATCTGCAGGCGCTTCCAGGAGGGCGTTGGCATGGTGCCTAGTCCCGCAGCCGTTCCGGAATGCCGACGAGAAGCAATGCGCTGGCTGCACTTGCGAGAATGCGGTCATTGTTGATCATGATTGCCGAGGAGAGCACATCGCGCAGGCTGCGGCCGATGCTGAACTCTCCTTGATTGCGATAGCCCGACAGACCGCATGCCTGCATGGCCCCAAGGACCGTCGCGATGGCCGTCTCCGACGAGCTCACTTTCAGCAGATTGATAGCCGTCTGGAATTCCAGCGCGCCGAGCTCATTCGAGGTCAGGGCGGCCGACTCGTAGCGATGCAAAGCGGCGGCCACGCTGCCCCGCAGCGCTCGCAGCTGCATGGCGGTCCGCGCAAGGTGCGGCGTACCGGGCGGCGATGGTGCGCCCTTGCGCGCCGCCTCCCGCACGAAGCGCTGCGCGCGGGCCACGGCGCCCGCCGCGATCCCGGTCCACACGGCGCTCCAGGTGAGGTGTGCCACGGGAACCATGCTCTCGGCGTGAATCGTGTCGTAATGTACGGCCAAAACCTGTTCCTTGGAACCGGCACCCCGCAGCGTGAATCCTGTACTGCAAGTGCCACGCATGCCGAGCGCGTCCCAATCGACGATCCGCTCCAGGCGATATTGCTCGCGCATCAGCACGACCAGGACCTGATCGGATGGCGCCGATTCAGGCGCGCGTCGCGCCGTCGTCAGGACGGCGTCGGCCTGTGCGCCGTATGACATAACCGTGGCGTTCTTCGTAAGCGAGAACCGGTCGCCCGAGAGCTCGACCGCGCAGGTGCTCGAGCGCACGTCGCCGCCTGTCTGATTCTCGGTCGTGGACGAGGCGAGCAGCAGCTGCTCTGTGGCGATGCGGCGCATGAGCGCACGATGCCATCCACTCTCAATGCCATGCCGCACTAGGATCCGCATCATGATCTGGTGCATTGCGAAGATCATCGCGGATGAGGCACAGGATCTGCCGAGGACGTAGCACGCGTCCACAGTGTCTGTGACACTCGCCCCCTCGCCGCCCAGCTCGACCGGCACCTGCATCCCGAGCAGACGCTGTGCGCGCAAATCAGCGAATGTCTCCTCGGGGAAGCGCGCCTCGCGGTCGACGGCATCGGCGTGCTGCGCAGCAACTGCGGCCGCGGATTCCGCACGGTGCCGCAGCTCGTCGGCGACGGAAGGCCGGCGCGATGGCGTGGTTCTGAGATCAGAGCTGAGTGCTTCGTCGTTCAAAGTATCGCCCCCGATAACGAGCGGGAACCGGTCGCGAGCTGCGCCCTTCCCGTGACAGGCTTCGCGATTCTTGCGCCTCGTGTCCTTTGAGTTCTCGTCAGGCGCAGATTGTAAATGGACGCAATTGTGAAGTCCCGCCTTTGTCTATACGATGCCTTTCACGATGGGTCGCGTCACGGTAATGCATCACAATCGCCGGCGCGGGGTAAGTATGCTTCACGGTTTGTGACTCGGATTGCGCTGGCATGTCAGATAGAAGCAGCTATTCCCCCCAGCGGAGGGTCGGCGCACTTGTGCAGCGATTGCTCGCGCAGCGCATGATAGACCGGACCGTCGGGCTACAGGACAACCTACGCCAAGCAGGTCTCACTTCCCTCGACATGATCAATCTCGTCCTCTCCGTTGAGGGAGAATTCGGCATCACGGTGCCCGAGGCGAGCATTAACCCCGCCAACTTCCGCTCGATCGAGGCAATTAGCAGCCTCATCGCTTCCCTGCTCAGGCCGCCGTAAGGCCGGCCGGCAAAGGCTTCTCGTAGTCTCCGACACCTCAGATCCCATGCCGCTCGATCGCCACGTCAAACGCATACTGGACATGCTTGCGGCTGGCGCGCCGTCCGAACCCGCCCCGCCGGATGTGCTCCAGCTGCGCCAGGACATGGAGCGCCTGGCACGCGCAGTCGATGCTCGCGACATTCCGATCGGTGCCGTTGAGAATCGATGCCTCCCCGGTCCCGCGGGCGCGCTTCCTTTCAGGTTGTACGTGCCGGCTGGGATCGCGAATCCCCACTCACCCGCTCTGATCTTCTTTCATGGCGGCGCCGGGGTATCCGGCAGCCTCGATACGCATGACGGCATGTGTCGGATCCTCGCAAACTCGAGCGCTTGTCGCATATTCTCGATTGATTATCGCCTTGCCCCGGAATACCCGTTTCCGGCAGCAGTCGAGGACAGTTATGTTGCACTGCGGTGGATCGTGAATCACGCGGCGGAACTCAACCTCGATCCGGCTCGCATCGGTGTGGGCGGGGACTCTCACGGCGGAACGCTTGCGGCCGTCGTCTGCCAGCGGGCGCGGGACTCCGCTGGCGCGCGCATTTCCTTTCAGCTTTTGATCTGCCCCGTACTCGACTTAGCCGGCACAAGCCCGTCTCGGGAGCAATTCGCGACCGGCTACTTTCTCGATGCGCGACTACTCACGTGGGCCAGCGAAGTCTATTGCCCTTCGCGCACGGATCTGGTCGATGAGCGCGTATCCCCGCTGCGCGCCTCGGATCTTGCGGGACTGCCTCCGGCATATGTTCACACGGCGGAGTTCGACCCGATGCGGGATGAGGGACGAGCCTACGCCGATGCGCTCGAGTGCGCGGGCGTACGCGTCAGCTACACCTGCCATCCTGGCATGATCCACCATTTCTACGCCATGTGCGGCGCGATACCCTCTGCGCGCAGAGCGCTCGAGGAAGCCGGTGCCGCGCTGCGGAATGTCCTTGGTGACTGAAGGGGCCGCGGCGCCGCGCTCATCGCGGTGCGAAAAACTCGATGTAGGAAGTGATCCGCCCCTCCCGCATCTCGATCAGGTCCACCAATTCCGTGGGAACCGAGGTGCCAGTGATCCGCGAATGAACGTTCGCACGCCAATGGACCGCTGCCTTCGAACCGTCGATCAGGATCGAGAAGATGATCTGATCGCGCAGCTTGAACGTCCTCACCATGATGGCGAGGAGCGACCGATACTTCTCCTCTCCCCGTGTTTTCATCGAAAGAGGGCTCGTTTGGCTCGCTCCAGCGATCTCGAACAACGCATCTGGGGTGAAGCAGGCACACACGGCCTCGAGGTCGCCGCGAACGCGCGACGCGTACAACTCACGAAGCAGACGTTCGACCTCTATCCGCTCCGGCATCCGAGGAGGCTCCCGCCAAGCAGGGGCCCATTACAGCAGTTCGAGCGGTGATATGCGAGGGCAGCAGGGGTCATTTGTGAAATGAACGACCGAATGGGCTCCTCACTCCAGGCGTGGACCCGCGCGCTCGAGCGTACGGCATCAATTGGGCGGCGCACGGGCTTCTCCCTGCCCACACTGATCGACGAGGTCGCCGCGCGCTACGGGACTGCCCCAGCCCTCCTCGGCGAGGACTTTCAGCTGTCGTATGCCGAGCTGGAAGAGCGGTCCCGCCGCTACACCCGCTGGGTAGTCGATCAGGACCTTCGCGCTGGTGACGTTATCGGTGTGCTCATGCCCAACGGGGCGGATTATGTCGCATGTTGGTTGGGACTCTCGCGCGCCGGCGCGGTCGCTGCGCTGCTCAATACGCACCTCACGGGCGCCTCTCTGGCTCATGCCGTGAACACGGCGGCACCCCGGCATCTCATCGTTGCGACGGAGCTCGCCGCAGCGGCAATGGCAGTACGCCCTCTGCTTTCACCGACGTTGCGGTATTGGGCGCACGGAGGCGATATTTCCGATGTGCCTCGCATCGAACCTGCGATCGCGCAATATTCCGCCGATCCGCTCGGGGCTGCGGAATGTGCGGTTCCCGGTTTGCGAGAACCCGCTCTGCTCATCTACACCTCCGGAACCACGGGTCTACCGAAGGCGGCCTGCATCAGCCATCGGCGCCTCCTGCAATGGAGCCTCTGGTTTGCGGGGATGATGAACACCGGCCCGGACGACCGGATGTACGACTGCTTGCCGATGTATCACAGCGTGGGTGGCGTGGTAGCGATCGGTGCCTTGCTCGTCAGTGGCGGCTCGGTCCTCATCCGCAGGCGGTTCTCACTGGGGCGGTTTTGGGACGAGGTCGTCGATTCGCGCTGCACTTTGTTCCAGTACATCGGCGAATTGTGCCGCTATCTCGCGGTAAGCCCTCCACACCCGCGCGAGCGCGAGCATCATCTGCGGCTCTGTTGCGGCAACGGTCTGCGCCGGGAAGTTTGGGAACGCTTCCAGGATCGCTTCGCCATTCCGCGAATCCTCGAATTCTACGCGGCGACCGAGGCGAATTTCTCCCTGTACAACTGCGAGGGCAAGCCCGGCGCCATTGGACGCGTTCCCCCGTTCCTAGCACATCGCCTGCGAATCGAGCTCGTCAGGATCGACCTGGCAACTGGCGAACCGCCGCGAGGCGAGGACGGCCTGTGCGTTCGCGCCGAGGCGGATGAGCCCGGGGAGTCCGTAAGCGAGATTCAGGACGAGCGCTTGAATCCGGGCAGCCGCTTCGAGGGGTACACCGACGCGGCGGCGACGGAGAGAAAGATTCTGCGCAACGTCCTGTCCGCCGGGGACGCGTGGTATCGCAGCGGAGACCTGATGCGGCGCGATCGAAACGGGTTCTTCTATTTCGTCGATCGTCTCGGTGCGACGTACCGCTGGAAGGGTGAGAATGTGGCGACAGCCGAAATCATCGCGGCGCTTTGGAGCTGTCCAGGCGTCCTGGACGGCGTTGCCTATGGTGTGGAGGTGCCGGGCGTCGAAGGCCGCGCCGGCATGGTCGCCATCGTCCCCCTCGAGGACTTCGACTTGGCACGGCTTCACCGGCATTTCTCCGAGCGCCTTCCCGATTATGCCCGTCCCGTTTTCGTGCGGCTCCTCTCGAGGGTCGAGATCACGGAGACGTTCAAGCCAAAAGTGCACGCGTACGCCGCGGCGGGTTTCGATCCTCGAACGATTTCCGACCCGCTGTATGTATATGACCGCGAACCTAACGTCTTTGTGAAGCTCGACGGGGTGGTATTCGAGCGCATCCGGAGCGGCGCTATGCGGTGGTAAGCCAGCAGGTGGTAGAGTATCCGCGCATTCACCAACGGCGCAATTGAAATGAAAGCCGGTGCGAAAACCACCTGGACTGCCGCAGGACTCGTGCTCATGGCGAATCTCGCTGCGTGCACGCCCCACCACCGTCCCGCTTGGGATGCGAGGGCAGCGGCATCGTACCTCGATGAGCGGGAGCAGTGGTGGGCACGATGGCCGAGAGCGGCTCGCGATGAGCACACGTTTTGCGTCTCCTGCCACACCGCATTGCCTTATGCCCTCGCACGTCCTGCTCTTCGAGACAAGCTCCACGAGTCCTCGCCGAGTGCTCCCGAACTGAAGTTACTCGAGGATGTCTCGTGGCGAGTACGTCATTGGACGACGATTCAACCTTACTATCCCCGTCAGCCAATCGCATCGCGAGGGACTGAGGCCGTCCTCAACGCGCTGATCCTGTCGAGCCACGATGCGCGGGAAGGGCATCTGACCAGCGGTACCCGACGGGCCTTGCAGATTCTCTGGACACTGCAGGACACCTCGGGAGCCAATGCCGGCTCGTGGCCCTGGATTCAATTCAACAATGAGCCCTGGGAGGCATACGACTCGCGGGACTACGGCGCGATCCTTGCCGGCCTGGCGATCGGAATGGCACCCGACGATTATCGGTCCGATCCCGCGATTCAGCCGGCACTCGATCGGCTGCGCTCGTATCTCGATCGGGCCTATCCCGAGCAAGCGCCCGTTCGTCGCGTGGCGATGCTCTGGCTCTCCACCCGCCTGCCTGGGGTTCTGTCTCCGGACCGGAGGCGAACCATCATCGATGAGATCTGGAGCCTGCAGCGACCCGATGGTGGCTGGTGTCTGGCGGCGCTCGGCGGTCCCTGGAAGCGCCGAGACGGAACGACTCAGGCCATGCAGAGCGACGGATATGCGACCGGTCTCGCCGTTCTCGCGCTGCAGCAGTCAGGAATTTCAGCCGACGATCCGCGCCTGCACCACGGCCTCGCCTGGCTCGCCGGGAATCAGGACCAGGATGGATACTGGAGCGGCTTCTCGCTGAACAAGCGGCGCATCCGGTTGGACGATGCCGCTCGATTTATGGATGACGCGGCAACCGCTTATGCGGTTCTGGCGCTCACCCAGAAGCGCCCTGCTCCGACTGTCGCGGGGCAACGCTAGGCGGTACTCCCCGCATCGACCGTGAGCATCGTACCGGTGATGTTCCGCGATTGCGCTCCGAGCAGGAACTCGACGGTCTGCGCGATGTCATCCGCGCTCGCGAGCCGGTGCAAGGCGCTCCTGCGAATGATCTTCCCGCGCTCCTCGGCTGCCATGCCCTCCGTCATTTCTGTATCCACGAACCCCGGCGCAATGGCATTCACGTTTATTCCGAGCGGGCCAACCTCCCGAGCCAGCGAGCGGGTAAACCCCACAAGCGACGACTTCGTCGCGCTATAGACCGACAGCCCGCGATACCCGGTAAAGCTGACGATTGATGAGACGTTTACGATACGGCCGCCTCGGTCGAGCATGCGACCCGCCGCATCCGACATCATCGAGCGGATGACATATTTCGTGAGCAGCAGCACCGCTAGCGTATTGAGGCGCACCAGCGACTCGATCTGTCCGTCGGTCATCATGGCGAGCAATCCGCCCGTGCCGATTCCGGCATTGTTGACGAGACCGTAGAGAGGACCGAACTCGGCTCGAATCTCTTTGACGAGACGCCGTATACCGGTCGTTTCGGAAAGATCGAAGGACTTGAAGTGCAAAGCGCCGCCGGCGCCGTCCTCATCAGGTTGCCGCGCAGCCTCGGCGGCTGCGGCAAGCTCATCAGTCTGCCGGCGCGCGATTGCGATGACCCGATAGCCAACGGAGGCGAGACGGCGCGAGATCGCGAGCCCGAGCCCCCGGCTTGCGCCTGTTACCACGACGTTACGCATTGGGGCGTGCCACCTTGCCGGCTGCCGTCAGCGGTAGGGATGGCACAAAGCGAATGGCGGCCGGCACCTTATACGCGGCGAGGTACCTGCGGCACTCCTTCAGAATGTCGTCTTTGACCGCTCGCTCCGCCGGCCGGTCTCCGTTCCAGGCTCCTGACAGAACCACGTCCGCCACGACCAGCGCTCCCGTGATAGGGTTCCGGCGAGCCCTGACGAGAGACATCCGCACCCTCGGATGCCGGTTGATCACCGCCTCGACCTCCTCCGGATGGACCTTGAGGCCGCCGACGTTGATGATGCCTCCGCGGCGTCCCGCGAAGTGGTAGCGATTCCCCCGGCGCTCGAGCAAGTCGCCGGTATCGACGAAGCCCGATGAATCGAGCAGCGGCTCTGGCTGATCGCCCAGATAGTCCCGCGCCGTTCTCGGCGAGCGGATGCGCAACGTTCCCTCGACGACGGCCATTTCCACGTCGCCCCCCCGGGATTCCTGGCAAAAGCCGGCCGGGAGACCTTCGAGGCCGTCGTTCACCTCGAACGCGAGGCCCGCTTCGGTGGTCGCGAAAGCATGCGCGACGCGAGCCTGTGGATAGGCGGCCCGCAGCGCATCGAGAATCGCCTGATCGGCAATTTCGCCCGAGAGACGGACGTATTGCGGCCTTATGCGCTGCGCCCCCGGCCCCATTAGCACGCGCCGCCAGTGGGACGGCGTTCCGGTGACGTGTGTCGCACGATGCCCTCCGGCACGCGAGAGGAAATCGTCGACCGACTCGTCCGGACTGGTGAGAACGAGCGAGCCGCCTCCCAGCACTGCACGCAGGAAGATCTGCAGGCCGCCGAAGCGACGGATGTCGTAATACGTCGACCAGACCGCCGGCCGAGATAGTTCTGCGCCCGGTCGAATCCCACCTGCGAGGGTTTCGAGATCATGGAGAACCATCTTCGGCACGCCGGTCGTGCCAGAGGTAAAGAGGATCCAATCGGTCTTCACAGTATCCGGGCGCGCTCCTCGCATCGACAGGGCGCAGGGGCGGCAAGGCACGCATGATCGTGGAGCAAGAAGATCGCCATGAATATCCGTCCGATCCGAAACGATCGAATCGACGGCTGCGACGGAGAGGACGTGCGGCAGGTGCTCGGGCGACAGATCGGGCGGACAGAGGACCAGCCGGCGAGCGATGCCATCGAGCTCAATCAGCGCCGCGGCCGAGGCGAGTGGATCCCGCATGAGCAAGAGGAGGGATCGACCGTGCAATCCCTCGAGCGGGGACCCCAGAGAGGTGCCCTCGATGAGATGCGTCAGCTGAAGCGAGCCATGCGCGCCCCAGAGCGAGCGTCCGGCGAGGGGAGATGCGGAGTGCAGCGCGGCCCAGAGTGTCTGCCGCTCATTTAGCGACATTATCGTATATCGTGACGAAGTCGCCGAACGTCACCGGGAAGCGGTTGTTCTCGATGTCGGCGAATGGGTCGAAGCCCAGAAGGTCCTCCAGCCGGGCGACAATGATCGCGAACCACAAGGAGTCGAGGCCGGATTCCGTGAGCGGGAGATCATCAGTCAGCGGCGCCAACTTAAGGTTGGACTCTTTGGCGACTTCCTGGAACTGTACGACGATCGTGTCGCGGACGGACATTCGGTTACCCTTCCCGGCAGAGCTTGTATGATAATTGTCGCTTAGCAGACACAATAGTCTGCCATAACGACAATCGCCTATCCTATGCCGTCCGGAACCCTGTGACCCCCATCACGAAGATCAGCCATTGTGCGGAGTTCTTCCAGTCCGCAGGACGCGGTGTATGCTAACGCTCGCGCGGCGAATGCGAGACGCAGCGCAAAACGCCGTCCGCCGCGTTCAGCTCAGACACGGTTTGCTGGCGCTCGATCGAGCGCTTCGCGCCGGCCGCCAGCCCCGCTTGGCGTTGCTCGAGCAGCTCGTGCATGGCTGGGGAAATGAAGCGTGGTGCGGCAGCGCGCTGTTTCTCGCCGCGATGTTCCAGTGGTTGCCGCAGACAAATGATTCGATTCTCGAATGTGGTTCTGGGCTCTCATCGCTGCTGCTGGCCAGCGCGGCTGTGCTCGCAGGCAGGCACGTGCATTCGCTGGAACACGATGGCGAATGGGCGGCCCTTGTCACCCGGCGGATGCCCGAGCGACTGAAGCCGAGCGTCTCGATCTGCACGGTACCGCTCAAGAGCTTTGACGGTTTCGACTGGTACGCGGTCGAGCCCGGCTCCCTACCGGCGCCGATCGGCTTCGTCGTGTGTGACGGACCACCGGCCAGTACGCGCGGCGGCCGCTATGGTCTTGGACCGGTTCTCGGAAGCGACCTCGCTCCCGGCTGCATCATCCTGCTGGACGACACGCAGCGGGTGGGGGAGCGGGAAATCGTAAACCGTTGGTGCAATGAGCTCGGAGCCGTTGTCGTGCGCGAGGGCGGTACCTACACCGTGCTGCGCGTGGACCAAGCGCAGCACGGTATTTGACCGCCGTCTCGGTTTCGCTGGTTTGGTTTGACATAAGCTAGCGCTGCCACTATCGCACATCCGGATCGGGGCGGGAAGCTCGTGAGCGCGTCTCACGAGCACCGCAGCGAGATTCACACCGGCGTGCCGCACGCCGGTGAAGAACAGCGCGATCTTGTGCCCCGCACCCGTGACGACGATCCCGGAAGTAAACACCCCCGGTGCGCTCCTCGGTTACATCCGCGGCGAGCGCCGCCGCGCGCTGCTCGCGCGTCAACTCGAGCACCTTCATCGTGGTGTCGTCGTTGTGAAGCACCGAGCCTTGCGCGCCCTCACGGATCAGCTCCTCGTGCGCGGGGGAGAGAGGACCGGCGCCGTTTTTGACCAGGTTCCACTGGGTCGTCGCGGGCAGCGGGATGCGCATCGCCGTCTGCAGCGTCTCGATGCGGTTGAACGGCAGCCACGTGCCGTACTTCAGCAGCCCCACCATGATGGGTGTGCGACACGCGGATATGCTCGGCGCCCGAGTAGGCGGCGGCCCCGTTGCGCCCGTGACCGGCGCGCTTGGGTCTCCCCGCCCCTTCGCTGTGCGCGGCATCGAAAAGACGTAAAACCTAGAAATTCAGGCGAACTGCCTACTTCAGTATTCCAGCTTCACTCGCCGGAGAATATTTTTGAGTGAGTCCTTAATATCTGCGCCGTGGGTCATGAGGCCGGCTTCTCCGCGACGAAGATCACGACGTGAGGTCCCGCGAGAGGCACGCTACCGCGAGAATCCCCGACGATGATTCGCGTAACTCTCAGGCCATTGCGCTCGAGAATCGCCCGAGCACTCTCGATCGTGTAGGACTTGCTCAGAGGCTGTACGATCCGATGGATGAGCTTCTTCCGGACCCACCTGGCAAGGGCCACGGGTCGCGGAAGGGGAAACAAGAACTCTCTCAGCTTGAGCCGCAGCTGTTCGCCACGTGTCATGTCCCTGTGTATCAGCGCGAGGTATCGGCCGGACGGAGTCAGCACCCGACAAATCTCCGCGGTTGCGGCGTCCGGATTCTCGAAATGCTCCATGACGCCGACGCTCACGATGACGTCGAACGAGCCGGACGGAAATGGGAGCTCTTCGGCGCGAGCCATCGCGCACTGTGCAGGGGAGCGCTTGCGCGCGCGCGTCAGTGCGCGGTGAGAGGGGTCGATTCCGAAACGTGTTGCCGACCGGAATGCCGCGAGAAGGATGCCCTCACCACAGCCGATCTCGAGAAGTGGGCCGGTGGAAAACGAGGCCGCGAGATCACTGAACCAGCTCTGGAAGCGCTCGGATCGCCCCTGGTCGATCCAGACGTTTTCATGGTGCGTGTAGATGTCATCGTAGACGTCACGGACCCGCTCCGTGCTGCCCGTGGGAGAGCTCACCAGGAAGCACGGAACTTCTTCCACTACGGGATAGGCGATTCTGCAGGTGCTGCAAGCGAACTCGACGAGCGGAGCCTTGCATTGCGGGCAGACATACATGGGGTCGAGATCCGTTTTGTGAGCCACTCGCTCTTGCCAGCAATCCCCGCGGATTCCAGGCTCAGACCGCACTGTTAAGTCCATAACTGCCGGTCCGGGCGATCAGAGTTCTATGAAGAATCGTAACACGGATCGCGCCAACTCCGTTCCATACTCGAACCCGCGAGATGGAACACGGTCCCTGAACGACCCGCGCCACTTTATCCGTTTTGCTCCGCTCTCCGAGGGAGCAGACCACTTGTTACCAGCGATATCCACGCACGTACGTGAAGAGGCCAAGCTGCGATGCATCGCATGAATGCGTACGTGGCACGTCGCCTGTTTCCGGCGCGCCAGTGCATATTCCCAAACGTATACCATTCGCGAGCGATGCGCTTGCGCATGCGAAATAAAGACGTGGTCCTCCCATCCGGCCCAGTCCGGCCCCAGCGCTGAAGCGCTCGCTCGAGCACTAGAGACGGGAAGTTCTGTTCCATGGGCCGCTGAATACTGCTCGCCGCATGTACGCGATATGCGGACAAAACTGCGTCGAGCTTGTGGATAGGAGTGACACGTGAAGCCCGCAGCCAATAGTCATAGTCTTGGCCTCGCAAAAGAGCCTCTTCGAACAATCCGATCTGCGCGACCAACCTTCTGTCCATCACGACGGTCGTCGTGTGCACGATGCAATCGAGCAACAAGTCGCTGTATATCCAGCCGGAGTGCGGCAGATAGAGGGTTTCGGTCCCGTCGCAACCCTCGTCAATTTGAGGACAAGGCTCGTCCTGCCTCCATTCCCGCCACCGGTTTGAGACGAGCATGACATCTGGATGTTTACTCAAGTACGCAACCTGCCTGCGCAACTTCTGAGACGACCATACGTCGTCTGCGTCCAGAAACGCGAGGTATTGTCCACGGCCCTCGCGGATTCCTACATTCCGGGCTGCCGCCGCACCTCTATTTGTCTGCCGGATATTGCGAATCTTGTCGTGATAGCTCCTCAGAATTTCCGGACTCGAATCGGTCGATCCGTCATCGACCGCGATCACCTCGATAGATAGATAAGTCTGCGCGAGCGCGCTATCGATCGCTTCCCGCAAGTATCTGGCGCCGTTGTAGACCGGCAAGATAATCGAAACAAGCGGATCTTCTGCCATTCCGAGCCCGCCGAAAAATTTCATTCGAGCAGTGTTGAGCGACCGTAGGCTACATCAGTTGCCGGTCGCGGGCGAACCGGTCTCTGGCGGCTGGACGACTGCCGACCGTGAGCTTGTGATGGCGATCACATACTCCAGCATCGGCCGTGGTCATCTATCGGACTCCGCCGCGCTCCGGTACACTACTGACAAGCCGGCTCCGATAAATGCGAATCATCTGCAGTCGGCGGCCGATCTCCTTGAGCGGTTCGTGGTCGTGATCTGCGTCCCACAGTGTTCATCGGAAGTGTCGTGTGCGACATTACGGGCGTCCACCGCACCGATCGGAAATGAGCGCAGTGCGACACGAAGAGGTAGGCGGCCGCAGCGCGCGTGGCGCAGCGCCTCGAGAGGACGAATGCTCACGGAAAGTGCGCGCACGGCTGTTTTCCCTGACTGCAGATCATGACTATACGACCTGCTTTCACGAAGCTCTCGCGCGGATCGGGATCAAGGTAACTCCGGCGCAGTGGTCGGCGCGATGGCTCAGGACGGTGCGGCGTGGCGACGTCGTGAATGTCCACTGGCCCTCGTTTCTCTATTACGTCGCCACTTCGCGTCTGAGGACTTGGCTGCGCCTGGTGCGCACCGCGATCCTCTTGATTTTGCTGCGAGCGCGCGGCATCAGAATCGTGTGGACGGCGCACAATCTCTACCCTCACGATGGGGGTCGCGCGCTCCTCGCCCACAGAATCGCACGCCGAGTCGTCGTTGCCATTTCGTCCGAAATATGCGTGCATGGGCGTACCGCCGCCGAGCAGGTCGGGCGTGAGTTTGGGGTATCCAAAGACAAGCTCGTGCTGATCGAGCACGGCAACTGGATAGGGTTCTATCCCAATGAGGTCTCCAGAGAGTCCGCCCGCGCCAGCCTCGGTATCGCCGCGGACTCGTTCGTATGTTTGTTTTTTGGACTGTGCAAACCCTACAAGAATTTGGAGCACCTGGTACGGAGCCATCGTCGACTGCGCGATGATTCCCTGCTATGGATCGTAGGACGATTCCAGTCGCCCGCGTACCGCACGTCGATTCTCGAGGCGGCGGCGGAGGCGGAGGCGCGGACCGGCAGTGTGACCATACGCGACGGGCTAGTCGACCGCAAGGACATCCAGATCTACATGAATGCCTGCGACGCGGTCGTTCTCCCTTATCGGGAGATTCTGACCTCGGGCGCGGTAATGGTAGCACTCAGCTTCGGGCGACCAGTAGTTGCGCCGCGGATTGGCAGCCTCGTCGAGGTAGTCACCCCCGATTGTGGCGTCCTGTACGATCCGGATGCAGAAGGTGCTCTGGTGGATGCGATACGAGCGGTGCAATCACGTCGCTATGGCCCCGAGCGGATCATGAGCATGGCCGCGGGATTCTCATGGGATCGAAGCGCCGCGGAGTTCGCGCGGCGCGTGCTCGAACAGCGGCGTTAACGATGACCCAACTCTCGGATTTCGCTCGCAAATCGGAATAGGCTGCAGAGATTTCTCGCGGATCGAAAGGGTTACCCGGCCATGAGCGAGCTTCTGTTCGAGCTGGTCCTGCGCTCCGCGGATCGCAGTGCGGATGCGCCGAGCCTATCTCACAAGAATCGAACGCTGAACTATGGCGCGCTCGCATCGCAAATCGAGAGTTTCGCACGCGGCTTGCTCGATCTGAACCTCGCGCGGGCCGATCGCGTCGCGGTCTATCTTCCCAAGCAGCCCGAAACGGTCGTCACGATGTTTGGAGCGGCCCGGGCGGGTTGCGCATTCGTTCCTGTGAATCCCCTCCTCAAGCCGGAGCAGGTCGGCCACATCCTGCGCGACTGCAACGCGCGCGTTCTCGTGACATCACCCGAACGAAGCGCGACGCTCGCCACCACGACCGCGGCCTGTCCCGACTTGCGCCACGTCGTCCTGGTCGCGGGCCGGGACGGATCCCCTCCGGGGGCGAGTGGGGCTGACCGAGCACCGGGCAATTCCCCTGCCGCGCATCCTTGGAACGCTTTGCTTATAGATGGCCGGCCCCTGGCTGGTCATCGAGTCATTGACACCGATCTCGTGTCGATCTTTTACACATCCGGAAGTACCGGCAGGCCAAAAGGCGTCGTGCTGTCGCATCAGAACATGGTCACGGGCGCTCACAGCGTCTGCCAATATCTCGGCAATGTCGCCACGGACCGGCTTCTCGCGGTGCTGCCCTTCAGCTTCGATTATGGCTTCAGCCAGCTCTCCACGGCGTTTCATGTCGGCGCGAGTGTTGTGCTGATGGATTACCTCCTCGCCGGTGATGTCGTCAAGGAGATCGCCAAGGACCGCATCACGGGTCTGGCGGGCGTGCCGCCGCTCTGGAGCCAGCTCTGCGATCTCGAGTGGCCGGACGCGGCACGCAAGAGCCTGCGGTATTTCACCAATTCAGGCGGTGCGATGCCGCTTGCCGTGCTGCGCAAGTTGAGAGCCTCCCTGCCCGACACACAGCCATTTCTCATGTACGGACTCACGGAAGCGTTTCGTTCCACGTACCTGCCGCCCTCGGAGGTCGACCGGCGGCCCGAGTCGATGGGCAAGGCGATACCGAACGTCGAGGTGCTCGTCGTTCGCCCCGACGGTTCACTGTGCGGTCCGAACGAGCCTGGAGAGCTCGTCCACCGCGGTCCGCTGGTCTCACTCGGCTACTGGAATGACACGCAGAAGACCGGGGAGCGTTTCAAGCCGGTGCCGAGTCAGAACCCCGCCCTCCCCCTCACCGAGATCGCGGTATGGTCGGGAGACACCGTCCGCATGGACGACGAGGGGTTCTTATATTTCGTAGGTCGGCGCGACGAGATGATCAAGACCTCGGGCTATCGCGTCAGTCCCACGGAGATCGAGGAGATCCTGTTCGCGACCGGTCTCGTCGCAGACGTGGTGGCGGTAGGCGTCTCACACCCCACGCTCGGCCAGGCGATTGCCGTCGTAGCAACGCCTGCGCCGAGTGCCGCAGCCGATACGGATAACCTCCTCGAGACGTGCCGGCGACAGCTCCCCAGATACATGGTGCCTCACCACATCGACTGGCGCGATTCGATCCCGCGCAACCCGAACGGCAAGTACGACCGGCCCAGATTGGCTGCCGAGCTCGGCGGAATTTTCGGTTCCAAGGGAAAAGGCGCATGAGTGTAGATGCCTTCGTCCAGCACGCGCCACACCCGTACTACGAGGTGCACGACGATTGCCTCACGATCGACGGGCGATCGCTCCTCGAAGTCGCTGCCCAAGCTGGCGGCACACCCTTCTACGTCTATTCACGAGAATACATGACGACGCGCGTCCGGGAGCTGCGCAGCACGCTCCCGGAGGGGATACATCTGCACTATGCAGTCAAGGCAAACCCGATGCCCGCTGTGGTGTCGCACATGGCCGGGCTCGTCGATGGATTGGATGCGGCCTCAGCCCGCGAGGTGCAATTGGGACTCGACGCCGGAGCGCATGCTCGGTGTATCAGCTTTGCCGGACCAGGTAAGACGATCCTCGAGCTGGAGCAAGCGGCCGCTGCCGGCATCGTGGTCAACGTCGAATCCGAGCGCGAGATCAAAATATTGGCTGACGTGGGCCGGCGGTCTACTAGTAAACCGCGTATCGCCATTCGCGTGAATCCGGACTTCGAGCTGCGAACATCCGGAATGAAAATGGGCGGTGGCCCGAAGCAGTTCGGGATCGATAGTGAGCGAGTCCCCGAGATCCTCGCCGGGCTCGCTGGCCTGCCATTGGAGTTCGTGGGGTTTCACATCTTCAGCGGCTCGCAGAATCTCCGCGCCGATTCGATCGTCGAGGCACAGCAGAAGGCCGTTGATCTTGCCATCCGCCTCGCCCGGCGTGCCCCAGCGCAAGTTCGCCTGCTCAACATCGGCGGGGGCTTCGGGATTCCGTACTTCCCGGGCGACCAGCCGCTCGAAACCGCCCCGATCGCGGCCAATTTGAAGCGCCTGCTACCTGCGGTCCGGCAACATCTGCCCGATGCGCATCTCGTCATCGAGCTCGGCCGTTACTTGGTAGGGGAATGCGGTCTCTATGTGTGCAAAGTCATCGATCGAAAGGTCTCCCGCGGACACACGTTCCTCGTGACGGACGGCGGTCTGCACCACCACCTCGCGGCTTCCGGCAATTTCGGGCAGGTAATTCGTAAGAATTACCCCGTGCTCATCGGAAATCGCGTTCGTGGATCGCAGCGAGAGATCGCCTCCGTAGTGGGACCGCTCTGCACGCCATTGGACTTGCTCGCGGACCGGATGGACCTCGCGGTGGCGGTGGAGGGCGACCTCGTCGCTATCTTCCAGAGCGGCGCGTATGGGCTAACTGCAAGCCCGCTCCGATTCCTCGGACATCCGGAGCCAATCGAGCTCGTGGTCTGAAGACAGGATGCCGCCGCCAGCGCTTCCGCCCACCGACTCACCGAAGCGGTCTCACATCGCCGGCGAATGCGTGCGTGCCGGAACCTGTGCAGGAAGGTCCCGCGCCGTTTGCGTGTCCTTCAGCGCAAGCTCCACGTAAACGATCAAGAGACTGATGAACCAGACACGAACCTCGAGCTTCGGGTACTGGACGAAGAGGTCACCGATCGTGATCGCTGTCATTGCAGCCGCGAGCGCGGGCAAGGCGGCCACCGGGAAACGCCCCAGGGTCGGTCCCTTTCGGGCGGCGACCCGCAGCGTCCGGTACGTCCACATGAGCAAAGCAACGTACAGCACTGCGCCCGGTATTCCCTGGTCCACCAGCATCGTCATGAAAGTGTTGTGAGACGCGCGCTCCCCACCGGTGAGAAGCTGCTTAGCAATGAATTGAGGGCTCAGGAAGCTTGTACACATGTGGCCGCACCCGAACGGATGCTCCTTGAACATCAGCCACTGTGCCCGGATGATGTCGAGCCTTCCGCCACCAGTATCGATCCCGGGAATATCCGCGCCCTCGTATTCGATCGTCTGCATCCTGTTCCAGTATCCCGTGGTGGTGAGTGAGAGGAAGCAAAGGACGCCGATCACGGATAACACGGCAACTCGCTTCCTGTACCCCTTCGGCGCGAAGATGTTGTAAACGAACAGCGCGCCGGCGGCAGCGAGAAAGCCGCTTCGGCTGACGGTCGTGACGATTCCATCTGCAATCAGCGCGATGGGTGCCAGCAGCGCGATTCTGCTGCGCCACGTGCCCGCGAGAAAGAGTGACCCCGCGAGGATCAATCCGATTACGAGCTCGAGCGCCCCCGCGTTGGCCTCACCGAAGCTGCCGGTTCCGAAACCCTCGAATCGTCCGCCGGAATATTGCGTGTAAGCGAGCCATCCGAGATAAAAGCATCCCAGCACTTGCATCCACAGGAACATGCGAAAGTGATTCCATGAATCGATGCACCCACAGATCATGATGCAGACGATCAAGAACTTGACCCACGTTTGCACAAGCTGCCCGTGGGAGATCGGATCGAGCGCCCACGAGGATTGAATCACAATCCAGATCGTGAAGACTACGAAGCCCCAGAAAGCCCGACTTCGAAAAATGGCCAGGGACCGGAATTGCACCTTATGCACGTACATCGCGAGGAGCGTGACTGCGGCCGCCACGAGCTCCCATCGCACGCCCTGCAGCAGAGTCCCCCACCATTGCCCCGTGGGATCGATATAAAGCGCGGCGACGTACGTGAGCAGCCCGTAGACCGGATGGCGCGTGAACGCCATCCAACAGCCCACCACGAACCCCCCGAGAAAGAGCGCCGCCGAAAATGACATTCACAAACCCCCTTTTGCGCTCCGTCGTTACGTCCTGGACCTCGACATAATGCGGGCCGACCGCACCTTGAATTTAACATGACCATCATGCGCCCGCGTCGATTCTGCGACGCCCCCCCCGTTTGACGCGCTCGACTCCGATCGAATGTGCTACGGATCACAACTTCCAAACGCCGACTTCACCGACGAGATCTCCGTATTAGTCTCCACCGGACGTTGTGCCGCGAGTTCCCTATCGAGGATGCCCGGCGCGAGCGTGACGCGCACCACATTCTCAAGACATCCGATTCCAAAGTTCGACACGCGCCGTCGCCTCACAACGACAGCTTTCGCTTTGGCTTAGCAGGTAGCATCATAGCGATGGAAGTCAGGAGATCCTGCTATGAGACGACGCGAATTCCTTGCAGGCACCCTTGGAACGCTTGGGACGTCGGGGCCGGTTATCACTATCGCAGCGAGCACGCCCTGCCCGCCTCCTACCGTCGCCCTGACCCGAAGTGCGGCCGTCGGAACCCCTTGCGCGTTGCCCAGCAGCGCTTCGCCCGAGTGGCTGAAGGGCGCGGGCGTCTACCAGTGGATCAATCTTCCCTCGTTGAGTGCCTCGAGCGTTCTGCCGAACCCGCTGCCACCGGGCATCACCGGCGTCGCCTCGGTAACCGACGCGTGGGGTGGTGGTGCATTGCGCCAGAACGGCAGCTACTACATTCTGCATGGTGGTGGGCACGGCGATTACTCGGGCAATGAAATCTACGTATTGCAGCTCTCGCTGGATAACCCGCAGTGGGTTCGCATCTGGGGACCCACGCCGAATGCGCAGATCGTTCAAGATCAATACTATTACAACGATTCCCCGCCCTCGCCGGCCTCCGTTCACACCTACTACTCCCTGATGTACGACGATCAGGATGACGTATTGATGCGGTTCATGAAAGGACAGTACACGCTTCCGGATTACACTGGCGGAATTGACGGCATAAAATGGGGCGCGGCAAGCTGGGAACAGAATCAGAAAAATGCGATCTGGCCGCTGCCGCCCCCCTCATTCCTCTTCAGCAACGGGCAGTGCAAAGACGGGAATGGCAACGTATACATGGTCAACTCGTGGAATCGATTCATGTGGAATCGCCAAGCGAACTCCTGGTCCACGCCGATTGCCAAGTCACCTTATGCGGTGCAGTCCTCCGGATGCTGTTTTGACTCTAAGCGTGGCGTCGTGTGGTCTTTTGGCGGCAGTTACGGAGGCGGCTCGATCCACGCCGGCAAAGCCTATTCGTGGAACGTGCAGAACAACTCCGAAGCCTTGATCACACTTAGCGGCCCCAACGCAGGCGCCATAGACGGGGTCAACGCCAATTTTTCCGGTGCGGTGTACGACCCGATAATCGATCTCGTTTTCGTGATGCCGGGTGACGGTTATATCTATTCCTTCGATCCGATGACTTATAGGGTGACGCAAATCGTGACCACCGGACCGGCACTACCCCAGACGAACGCAAGCAGCGGCACAGCCCCCTGGAACAAGCTGCAGTACGTGCCAGAGCTCGGCGGTGTAGTGATTCAGCCCCTGTGGAAGGCGCAGACGTTCTTCATGCGTACGCATTAGCGCTTGCGGACGTATCAGTTGAATTCTGTGATCGAGTGCGGGCGCCGTCCGAGGACTGCGACGCCATCGCGCACGACGATCTCGGCTGGCGTGCGTCTTCCGAGGAACAGTATCGGACTCGCCGTGAGACCGTAGCTCCCGGAGTGAAGCACGCCGATAAGGTCGCCGACCTCCGGGGTGGGCAAGGACACATCGACCCCCAGCAGGTCCGTCGGGTTGCAGGACGGACCAGAGATCGTGCAGGTCGCAACCTGTGCCCCGGGCCGGCTCAGATTACGGAGCGCGAACTGTGTTCTCAGCACCGCCCCGAAAGTCCCGGCCGCGGCAAGGTGATGGTGCAGACCACCATCGAGCACGCAGAATTTTTTGCCGCGGCTGCTCTTGAGCGAGATGACCCGGGCAACATAGATTCCTACATCGGAGAGCAGGAAGCGTCCGAGCTCGAACAGCACTCGTCGGGGCCGGGCCGACGAGTCGCGAAACGCTCGCAGCATCGGCACGAGCGAGGAACCAACCTGCGCGAGCGGCAACTGTCGCGACTCGTCCGAGTGGGACGCGCCAAAGCCTCCCCCGAGGTTCACCGTCGCGCAGAACACGTCCGTCCCAGCACCCTCGACACTCTTTACGAGGCGCAGAGTTCCATTGACCTCTTCGACGATGCCCTCCGGCTCGAAGCACTGGCTGCCCGAATACACATGCAGTCCCCGAAAGTCGAGGTTCGCGAGATTCTCGGTGACCACTCTGACCGCGCCCGGCAGATCTTCCTCGTCGATGCCGAATTGCGTCGCCCGACCGCCCATTTTGAGCCCGAAGCTGCGGTTCAAACGGAGCGGGTTGACCCGAAGACCGATGGGTACCCGCCGGCCCGCTCTATGGCCGAGGGCGACGCAGTCCTCGAGTTCGCGGTGAGACTCGATGCTGATGCAGCCGACTCCCGCCTCCATGGCAGCGGACAATTCCTCGACCGACTTGGCGGGACCGGCGAAACTCAAGCACTCTGGTGCATAACCCGCAAGCAGAGCCTGCTCGAGCTCGCCGGCGGACGAGATGTCGAGACCATCGACGGTCGCGCGAATCGCCTGCAGAAGCTCGAGGTTTGGATTTGCCTTGACGGCATAATATACGGAGACGAGCCCTTCAAAGGCCGCACGGACCTGCTCGACGCGCGAGCGCACGACATCTGCATCATAGAGAAAGTACGGCGTGCCGTACTGCCGCGCTAAAGCCTGAAAGTCGTACGCCATCGGACTTCCGGCTGGCGAAGATCGTCCACTCACCGTCCGACCTCCGGCTCCCTGACAGCGTTGCGATCATTGCCGACCTCGAGCTCCTTCTGGGTGAGGCCTTTGAGACACAGGAGCCCTTCTATCCACAGGGCGTACTTGCGGTCGACGCTGACGATCGGCGCGTCCTCTGCATCTGCCGTGACGAGCTGCACAACTTTCCGCCCGATTTCCTCATCGAGCGCCTGCGCCGCGCCGCCCGTGAGCATGACCTGAGCCACCTTGGACAGATCCGCCATCGGAAGGCCGGGACCACGCCCGCTCGCGAATCGCTCCAGAGCGAGGAACAGACAGCCGTAAGACAGGAGTGGCCCGCTGGGATCATACGCGTCCTCCCGCATTGCCCGAAAGATCTCCGGTGACTTGCGGCCCTCGACGACGGCCAGGAACTCGTACAGCCGAGGATGGGCGCGCAACTGCATGATCAACGAATCCCGCGAGGCAAAGATGCCGAGGTCCGTGAACACGTGCCGTCCCACCGAGGTACCTGTGAGAGGACGTTCGGGACTGTCGTCGCGGACGATCTCCGTCGTGTAATGCAGATCGGTGGTCGCTCCCCCAATGTCGAGCAGCAGACAAGGGGAGAAAACCACCACGCTCGATTGATTGGCGATCGCCTGCTGAAAGCCACGGTTGGCGACCTCAGGGGTCGGCCGCACGCCGCGCCGAAGCCTCTCCGGGAGTTCACTCACACCCTCCTTGAAGATCAGATCATCGAGGTACGCACGTCGCACAGCCTCGAACACGCTCGGCTGGTTTCCCGCGAGGGACGTCGCGAGAGGATTGGCGATGACGATCGCATCCGCGAATCGATCGAGCAGCGCCGCGCTCTCGAATCGATTCCCGCAATAAACGAGCGTACGGAACCGATACCGTGCAGGGTCGAATCGCTCGAGGTGTGTCCTCAACGGGGCTGCGTCCGGACAGTCGACACCGCCGGCGATGATGAGCAGGTCCACCATGCCGTGCGCGGAGGGTTCCTCGTCGAAGGAATCGACGAACACTGGATTCGCGCCCGCGAGGAGCACTTGGTTGCGCACCGCAGAACCGCTGTATTCTTTCGAAAGGCAAAGTATGCCGACCCGCAGCCCCCCATTCGCCGACGAGGAGATGAGGATATCGTCCGTCTCGATGTCGGCCCCCGTCGCCGCGAGGAGACTGCCGACTTGAGACGCAATGCCCGCCGTGAAGTCACGCGGGTGGAACTGCTGTGAACAAATCTCTCCGGATGGCCCGATCCGCGCAACCTTCACGATCGTAGATCCAATATCGATCGCAAAACGGGCCGTGGTGCGATCCGAAGGTCTCGTCGTATCGTCCATTGCATCAGGACATCAGGTTGATATCGGCAAGCAGCTGTCGATAGGTTCGACTCGACTGGTCTGGCTTGCCCTGCAGAAGGTCGTGCTCCTCGCGGAGATCATGGCCCGAGATCGGGACGGCGCCTGGGTCAACGATACGGATCGAGCGGTTGGCGTCCCGCCGGGAGAGGAGGCGATTCGCGTTGTCCGCGTGAGGCGAGAACGGAACATCCAGGTAGCCGAGCTGAAAAGCTCGAAAGACGCTCTCCCAGAACGCATCGCCCGAGAGAGCGAATACAGCCTCGAGAATGCTGCGGGCCTCGGAGCCGATGACGGCGATCTCGCGCTCGACTACCGCGCTACCGAGCGGCTCGGCGGACGCAAACACCGTCATGGCATATCGGACGGTCTCGACCGCTTCCGCATTGATCTCGGAGCTGGGCACGCCCATGGCCTCGTCGACTGTCTTCACGACCACCTTATCCGCATTCACGAGCGAGGCGATCACGCTGGCGCCTGCAATGAGTGCCGCCGCCTTGGATCGACTTTGCGGGAATTGACCCATCCACTGGTGATAAACGAGGAACGTCTCAACGTCCTCGAATCCGAACTTTTCTAGATACTCGCGGGCGGTTTTCCTGAGCACGACCGCAGTGGCTAAGTCCTGCGTGAATGAGCCGGTCTGTCCGTAACTCACGGCGAAGCTCTTGACGCCCTGCTCAGCGGCAAGCAGCAGCTCAATCACCTCGATTGCAACGGCGATCGCGGGGGGAACCAGCGTCGCCGTCAAGGGACCGAAGCTCTCGCGATGAATCGGTCGATCCTCGGTCGAATAAAGGGCGCAAACCCGATCGACATACTGCCAGTAGAGCAGCGCTCGGTCGAGCGGGAAACCCTCGGAATAAGGCAGGCAATAACATATACCGCCCCCCTCGATCTCGGCGATGCCAGATGCGATTGCAATCTCGACGAGTAGTCGTGCGTCGGGCGTACCGTGACGGAGACTCACGGGCTTCTCAAGGTCCGTGTAAAGCGCGCGCGTGACCTCATGACCGTGGCACACGAGAGGATAGCCGTTGAGATAGTTTTTCGCCTCCTCCTCGCTGCGCTTGAGTAGATGCATCGCGGTACCGTACTGGTTCTGCCGCGTGCAGCTGTCTATGGTGAGTGGTATGAAATCTGCGCCCGCGCTACTCAACCTCTGGGTCAGCTCGAATTGCGCCTCGAAGAGCGGGAAACCGCCGCGCGGCTGCAGGTACGGCCGCCGGTCGCGCTCGGCGTACACGACACGCGGAAATCTGCGGCGAGGGATCTTCCGTAGGAATTCCGCGACCTCCTCCGTCGAGATACCTCGCGCGAAGCTGCTGGCGAGCACGTGCTCGCGCTGACTCGTCACGTCACGGAGTCGGGCTCGAACGGTCGGAGGCGCCAAGCGTCAGGTCCTTTTTTAGATCAGCGATTGCGATGCTGATGTCGGGCTGCTGATGATAGACGCGGTCGAAGCCGAATTGTCTGAACAATCTCGTCACATCTTCGCGATCGCGCTGCCCCACGACGATGTTGCCACCGACGTAGAGCAGGATCCCACCGAGTCCGACGGAGACGAACTGGCGCCGGAAGTCGGCACACCAATGCTCGCCCTCTCCGTTGAGCGACGAGACGAACACCGCCTGCGCATTCGTCTCGAGCGCCGCGTGACAGAAATGGACCGGGCGGTTGCGAGTACGGATGTTGAAAACCGCGAAGCCCGATTCCTCGAGTGCGAGCTGCATGATCCGATTGCCGACGACGTGGATATCATCGCCGATCACCCCGATGACGACCCGGCCAAGGGACTGCTTGGCGGGCGTCTCCTTCACTGCTGCACGCGTCCGCGCTCTGCCTGGCCGTGCGCGAGCCCGAGCCGCTCGAAAGTGGCTTCCCTGATTCGCTTGCGGTCGAGCTTGCCGGCATTGCCAGTGATCGGAAACGAATCGAAATGAAGCAAGTAGGCTGGAACCATATGGTTCGGTAGACACCCCTTGAGAAACCGGCGCAGCGTCGCTTCCGGGATTTGCCTTCCGCTCAACGTCGTATACGCGCACGCGACATCCTCGCCCACGCTGATGTTGGGCACGGCGAACGCGACTGCGTCCACGATCTCGGGATGTCGCACAGTCTCGACCTCGACCTCGGTGGGGCTGACCCTGAATCCGCGTGTCTTGATCATCTCGTCACCGCGCGCGACGAAGTAAAGGTATCCTTCCTCGTCCCGATGCACGCGATCTCCGCTGAAGACGAGCGTCTCGCCCGGAAATCTCGGATGCGATCGAAATACGCGGTCCGTGTTTTCGGGATCGTTCCAATAGCCCTTGGTGACCGTAGCGCCGCGATGCACGAGCTCGCCTACTACGCCGGCCGGACACTCCTCCCCTTTCTCGTCGAGTACCATCACCTGGCAATCCGGGATCGCCTTGCCGATGGAGGTCGGATGCTGGTCGAGCTTCGATGGATCGAGATAGGTCGACCGGAAGGCCTCGGTGAGGCCGAACATCGAGAAGATCTGAGCCGATGGGAATGTGCGCCGGACGTCGTGGATCATCTCGTCCGAGAGCCGGCCGCCCGTCGAGCAGATGTAGCGAAGCGCCGAGAAGTCGCGTCCGGTGGTGTTGACCGGCAGCCGCTTGTCGAAGATCTTCGTGATGAACACGGGCATGAGCGGGAGTGCCGTAATGCGCTCGTTCGCGAGCAGCGCGAACAGGTCGGCCGGAAGCGCGAGGTCGTGCAAATGGAGGCTGCAGCCCTTGCGAAGCGTCTGCCAGATCTGATTGAGCCCGTAATCGAAATTGAAGGAGAGAACGCAGCCGATCCGCTCGTCTTCGCGCGTATCGAGATACTCCGCGATGATGTCCGCGCCATCGGCAAGGTTGCGATGGGAGATCAGGATCCCCTTTGGCCGGCCGGTCGATCCGGAGGAGTAAATGATCGCCGCATTGTCGTTTCCGATCCGTTCGTAGATGAGACGCGGCTCGATGTGCTCACGCATGTAAGCAATGTTCGGGAATTTGGCGTCGAGCGCGCCGTGACCAACCAGGAGCTTTACCAGCGAGGCGAACTCGGCGACCTCACTCATCCTGTCGGAGTCGGTGATCATCGCCGTCATCCCCGAGTTCTCGATGATGTGACGTACGTTCGCAGGCTTGAGCCGCGGCAGGATGGGCACGACGACGGCATTTGCGAACAGCACACCCAGGATCGCGGACACTTGGTCGACCGTCTTCTCCATGCAGATGCCGACGCGATCCCCGCTCCGGATGCCGATGTCACGCAGACATGCGGCGGTCGCCTGTGCCTCCCGAGCAAGAGCAGCGAAGGTGACGCGGCGCGCGGGGGAGATGATCGCGAGCTTCTCTGGGAGCCTCGCAGCCGTGTCCAGCAGAAAGGCGGGAATCGATCGCATCATGGCTGCGAGCTCACGGTGCCTCGCCTCTTCTCAACGAGCCGAAGCAGGTCGGACAACCGCGCAAGGTTCTCACGGACGAGATCTTCGGGCTCGAACTCGATGCCGAACTCCGACTGCGCGAAAACGGCGAGACTCACGATGCTGAAGGAATCCAGGATTTGGGTTTTCAGCAGATCGGCGTCGGCCGAAATCTCTCCTGAGAATCCGGTTTCGCGTCGAATGTAATCTCTCAAAATCTCAAGTTCCGAGGCCATCTGTAGTCTTCTTTTCTGCCAAATCTGAATGCGAGCTCATCCCGTCGCGACCACCACCGACCCGCCCCCTCTCAGCTCGAAAGCGCTGCCGGGTACAACGCTATTCTTGCGCGAGACCTGCCACTCGGCGAGAGGTAGAGATAAGGAGCGATTGTAGAGGCGATTATCTCGACTGACCAGAACTTGAAGATAACGGCCGCTCCCACCCTGCGCCACCGGAGATGCCCATGCGCGCGGCGCGATGCTATGTTGAATCGCGTCAGACGGCTGAACGACCAGCTGATGCCTCGAGCTCGCAAATACTCGTTTGTGCCATGCCAGAGGCCGGCGAAACCGAGGCCCATCCGATACTCCGGAAGCACGACGAGATCGAAATCGAACACGGCCTGGCCGCGCGGATTCACGATGAACGTGCACCGCGCCTCATCCTCCTCGTAGCGCTCGAAGCAGAGCCAGACATAGCCGATCAGGTGCTCCCCGGAATACGTCCCGAGGCATATCGAGCTCTGCGAGAATCGCGCGTGCTGCACGGCTTGAGGGGCGACGACGGCGGCAAGGTCCGGATGGCCCCGTTCGAGAACCCGGACGCTGAGCTTGCGCGCGAGGCGCGACGGCAGGATCGGTGTCGGCGAAATCGGCTGCACCATGAGCTCGTAGACCAGCACTCGCAGCTGCGGTGATAGACGCGACAGCACGCGGTCGAGCGCGTAGAGCGTTCCGCATAGCAGGCCGAACTCCTGAAAGGGACTGATGAGCCGCCTCCACATAGCGCGGCCTAGGCTACACTCGGCCGCCGTATCGAGCCTGGGTCCATGTCCGAATGGTGGCTTGTTCCGCGCGACATACACGCATCGAGACCGTCATCCCGTGGCGCAATCTTAAGGTAAATAATAGGGTTATTGGTGCAAGAGGCACCGGTCGTGCGTCGCACAATTCGACCATCGCGCGGATTCGATGCTGAGAAGCTTCCGAAGTGCGAAATCGATCAGAATCGCGGGCAGGCGCTATTTCGCGTCCGCCCGCGATAGGTGCTGGGCACTTTCCCTCGATTCCGCTGCTTCGAGTTTCTTCTTGAGTCCCGTGAGCGGATAACCGGCATCATAAGCGACCTTCGCCAAGCGCTTTGCGGTCGCCAGGTCGCCGATCGCGAGGTAGTAGAGTGCTACGCTGTAGTTTACGTCCGGCGAGGTCGGATCGATCCGCAGCGCCGCATTGTACTGAGCCTTCGCGGCGTCCAACACGCGCCGATCCATGAAGCCGGGATGGTCATATCCGGCGCACTGGAGGGTTAGTCTGGTGAGGGGGTTCTTGACGCTCGTACACCCGAGCAAATAGTTCCCGTAGATCACCCGGGCTCCTGCGTCGTCGGGCCGGAACGCAACGGCACGCTTGAAATAGCATTCTGCCGGCCGGTCGGGGAGGAATTTGCCGTTTTCGAACGCGTACCGCTCGAGCGTCTGCAGCGCGCGGTAATGGTTCGGAAAAGCCCGCAGAGTGTAATCGAGATCCTCGATCAGGCTCCCGGTGTTGCCGTGAAGGAGTGAGGCAACGTCCTCTGTGTAGTGAAACGATTCGACCTTGTGCAGCGCATCCGGGTCACTCCAAGCCGCCGGATCCCGATAGTCGAACGGGCCAAACGCATTCCGAAGCGTGCCGCATCCGGGAACGACCTGCGCAGCCGCCAGGGAACCGAAGGAGAGTACGGTAAGTGCGAAGACCAGCTTTGCGCAGGTCGCGAACCTTCTCGGCACCGCCCCACCTCCAGCCTCTTGAAACGCCGAGGTAGATTAGCACAGGCGGCGCTGCCCGAGCAGCCGAGCCGGGACCCGGGCGGTCAGGAGCGTGGAACGAACGCGAACTGCGGAGTGTCGCTCGCTCCGTCCGCCTGTGGAGTGTAGTTCGGTGCAGACTGAATCAGCGCGTACGCCGGGATAGCCCCCGATACGCCCGCATCGATCGCCTGCGCCACGATCGAGATGTGAAGCGCCCAGTATCCAGAGCCGGAATTCGACGTGTCCGCATTGCCTATCGCGCTGTCCGAGTCATGCTGAAACAGCGTGTCCCCAGAATTGGCCGTAATTGTCGTCGAGAGGCTGTTCGCATGCACGTACGCTGCGTACGCCTGCGCAATGGTCAGGAATACCGGAGCAGCCGGATTGCCGCTCGCCAGATACGGCCGCTCGTAAATGCCGGCTCGACGAAAGTTCCACGTGGAATTGTTACCTATCGTTAGCAACGTATCGAGGTAAACGAAATTGCGAATCGATTCCAGATCGGACTGGTTCGACAGGTTTTCAATGCCGAGATCCGCAATGTGTCCGAGCGCCATGCCCTGGAAGGCAACCATCCAGGAGCCACCCCAAAATTGGGTGGCCGGATAATTGGAGGCGGTGTACTGATCATATTGCCCGAGCCAGCCGATCGAGTTCTTGAATGCACCCTGATAGGTCGATCCGAGAACGTAGCGTTGATTCGTCCACTGAGCGGTGTCGTGGATGCTCTGGACATAGGCGGCAGCGAGCGCGGCGTCCGCTGCCGGCAGCGCGGCGCCGTTGAGGCTGGTGGGGGTGATCGCCGCCACCTGACCCGCGGTGCGCCAGGCCCAGGCGGCACCGCGAGTCGTAAGCGGTGCGTTGATGCACGCAAGCACGCCGCCCCCGAAGCGGGTCGGGGGGTTCGATTCGATGATATTCGTCATTGCAGCGAACTGCAGTGACTCGAGCTGGGTCCATCGACCCTCGATCACATACGCCAGATAGCCGATCGAGGGGTGATGAGGAATGTCCCAGGCGCCGTTGTTGCCGCCGGTAGGCGTCGGAGGCTGCGTACCCCATCCTGTCGTGAACGTCGTATTGGGGTAGCTCAGATAATTGGCGACACGTCCCGTCGTCTCGTCTCGATAGTGGATCGGCCAGCGGCCAGCGCCGCGATTATTGCTGATGGTTGCCACATAGGCCCGCGAATCCGCCGTCGTGCAGTAAAGCGCTTCCCATTGCGGGAGGATGCCGATCGACGCCTGATATCCCGCATTCCCCATCGGATTCACGTAGTTGCCGAGCGCGAAGGGCGTGGGATTCAAGGCAGATGCGAAGCCCGCGAATGCCGCCGGCGAGGGATTCGCATACCCATAGCTGGGTACCATCTTCGTTGCGCGGAGGTAAGCTGGGTTGTGGCTCGGTGTCAGCAAAGGATTCGTCCCGATCCAGTCGACGCGCGACCACCGAGTATGCGAATAGTGACTCAGGCTCCCCGAGAACACCACCGCGCCTCCGACATTGAGGCTGATCGTGTAATCCCGCTCCCCAGGCGCCGCGACGCCGATCCATCCGTTCTCGACGACCGTCTCGATTTCCGTCGAGCCGTTGGAATAGCACCGCACGAAGAACCACAGTGCCACGTGCGCGTCTGACGTGGGGCAGTAATAGTGAAACTCGGACATCACCGGTCCCAGGATCTGGCGTACGCGCCCGCCCTTCCCCTTGTTCCACGTGGACAGATCAACGCCGAGGCACGACTGCAGCGTATAGGTCCCCGTCACCTGGCCGGAGAACGTTGCCGTAACGGTGAGGCTCGTGGGTTCGGGGACGTTCGAGCCGGAAGGGGCTGTCGCGGTGGTTGACAATCTGATGACGTTCGGGACGTTCTGCGTGAACTGCGCAATCCCGCTCAGCACGGCGTATTTCACGCTCCCGTCCGGCCATCTGTTGCGGACCACGGCCTGCGAGCTCGCGGCGCTCGTCGCGATGTAATGACCTGACGGCACATCACCCTGACGAAAAACGTGCCCGAACGTCCAGCCGTACGTGCCGGACGGAGCTGCACTCGTCAGGCCGAGTGTCGGCAGCCCGACGCCTACCGGGCCGCACGAAGTCGTAGTAGAGATCCCTCCAGCGACGGTCAACCGCATCGGCGGGCATAGCGTTGACGCGAACGCAAGTCCTGATGTCGCGGTTCCGGCCACACCCGTGGCCGCGATCAGGAATTCGCGTCTGCTGAGATCCTTCGACCCCTGCTCTTTCACTGCACGTCTCCGCTCGGATTGAGGGCGCCCTCGAGGCCTTAGTAGGCGCTTCGCTATTTATACCGAACCATTTCCGCCGTGCAACTGTAGCCGTCCGGCGTCAATGTGCCGCAGACTGTCCGAGTGTCGATTCACGCGCTTGATGCGATGCGCACAGGCCTTTTGCCACGTTATGTTTTGCCAGCTCGGGCAGTCGCGTGTGACCAAAGTCTCATTTTCAATCAAATCCTGCCGAATTCGACCTAACCCGGCGTCCCGCCGATGCCGCCGAGCCAATCGATTACGCAGAGCGAGGCCTTCGCGAGCGATTCTCGTGAGGAAAACGTGTGGTCCGCATCACTGAGGCGCACCTCGCGGACGCGCGGCGACGACAGGCATCGTCGCCACAATGATGACCCGCCGCGGTAGTCCTCGAATTCCGCGGCCGTCAGGTCTTGTCCGCTAAGGATGAGGAGAATGGGCTTCTCGAACGCGCCGATTCCCTCGGCCATGCGATCGAGGAAGTTACGCGTCCCCGTGCGCTTCGGATCAGGGCCGCTTTCACCGGACCACCAGGCGCGCCGCACGAGAGTGACGAAATCCCGCACGACTGTCCGGGGCTCCAAGGCACCGGAGCCGATCTTCCTCCAGAGCGATCGCTCCGTGAGCCTGCGCCAGTAGTAGTGGCGCACTATGGCACGTGCAGCTCCGGATTCGGTTCGTACCCAAGGGTTGATGAGGACGAGGCCGGCGAGGCGCGCATCGCTCTTGCAGTACATGAGAGCCGCAGAGGCAGCATCACACAGGCCGAGTACAACGACGGCCCGTAAGGCAAGTTCTGCGGCGAAGAACGCGTCGATCGCCGCCCGAATATCGTCATCAATCGATTCGAATGTGCGCCTCGATCCGCTGCTGTCACCCATACCACGATAATCGAAGCGCAGCGCCGCGTAGCCTTCTGCGGCCAGGCGACGCGCCATGAGAACGAACTGCCTGTGACTGCCAGCCCGATACTGAGGTCCTCCGACGACGACTAGCACGCCGACGCTGCGGCTCGCAGCGGCCGGCCGATGCACGATAGCGACGAGATCGTCTCCTTCGCACCGAAACACGATTGCGCTTTCGCGACTCGCGCTCGTCGAAGGCGCCGCCGGTTGAATGACGGAGCTCATATCGATGCTCCACAAAGGGCACCCACCGTGGCGCGCACCATCTCGTCGAGGCATGCGACCTCGACCGTGGCCCAGAACGGCTCTCCGGTAAACGTACGCACGAACACGTGCCCGGCAGATTGCTCGTCGTGACCGATGAGCCTGCGCGAGGACTCGGCGATCCCCTCTTCCGGGTCGCGGATCACCTCCATCCAGTGGATCGACTCGAAGGGTTTCGGTAGCTCCCGGGGTGGGACGAGCGCATCCAGATCGGCGGCGAGACCACCCTCGACCGGGTACCCGCCGACCTCCAGCGTCTCGCCCGCGGCAAGCCGCGCGCGCAATTCCGTTACCCGTTCACGGCGAGCTTCGGCGAGCGCTCCCGCCGCCGTCCGCAGGCGCAGGAACTGTGTGAGATGCCTGCCCCCGTCGAAAACGGGTTGCCAGAGCACGGCGCTCGGAGCTTCGACTATGCGTCCCGCACTGACCGCTGAAAGTGCGAGTGCCGCGCCGAGCCGGATCGCAAGGATCGAGGTGACGGGCGCGCCCTGATGCGAGCTCCAGGCGCAGACGCGTGCAAGATCGTCTTCCCAAACGCTCCAGCGAGCCTCCGCGAAGTCTCCGTCACTATCGCCGGTTCCGAAAAGGTCCGGCACGAGCACGGCGCTTCCTTCCGCTGCGAGCCGCAGGGCCGTCTCCGTCACCATGCGACGGCACTTGTTCATCTCTTCCGCAAAGGGTGGCACGACGAGCACGCACCTCGATATGTGCCGCGGCCGTCGCACCAGAAGGAAAAGCTCGCCCTTCCCGCCCGGCAAACGATATGCGGATACTGTGGTGTCGCTCACACCGCCGCTTTTTCGGACACGAACCTGACGAGTTTGCCCAGCGTTGCGAAGACTTCCGCGTTCAATTCATCGTCTTCGACTGTGATTCCGCACTCGTCCTCGAGCATCGTGATCACCTGCACCACGGCCATCGAGTCAAGCTCGGGTATACTGCCGAGGAGCGGACTCTCCTCGGTGAGTTGATCGGCGCGAGCGCCCAGATTGAGTGCATCTCGGAGGATGTTCTTGACCTGCTTGACTCTGTCCATGATCGAAACGGCACTATATGGGCGGTACGATGTTGGGAGACTGCGGCGGCGCACCCGAAGTATACAACAAGCGGGTACGCCGAAATCCTGCGATCTGCCTTGGTTCTAGCGCGAACCGCCCCTAGCCGCATGGCGATTTTCGGATTCTTGGGAGCGTTTCGCGGGCAATCAGGCCTTGATGGGCTTCACGCTTACGGGAGCCAGGTAGCAAACGCGGCGGGAAATGTCCAATCACCTGCTCACAGGAGCGGGGACTTCATCCAGTTCTGCTCCGGATCGTCGGTCGCCCGCGATGGCTCGCTCGCGATCGCGCTGACCGGGCGACCGCGGCTCGCCGGACGCGTAGTGGCGGACGATCCGGCGACCGCCATCCTCGCAAGATTTCGTCGGGAAGACATCGGCGTCCTCGCAAGCCTCACCGGCCCCTTCGCACTCGCCATCGTGGATGGCACCCGACGCCGCGCCCTCCTGGCTATCGACCGCATGGGCATCGAGCGACTCGCTTTCTGCTCCCGGCAGGGCGGCATCGTGTTTTCGACGTCCGCCGAGCTCATCGCACGCTCACCCGAGGTCGGGGCGCTCGTGCATCCCCAGGCGCTCTTCGACTACCTTCTGCACCACGCTATCCCCGCCCCCGCGACGATCTTTCGGGACGTGTACAAGCTCCACGCCGGGAGTTACGCGCTCTTCGAGGACGGCGCCCTGAAACGCGAGCGATACTGGAAGCCGAAGTTCACCGCGGGCCGACCGGCTCCTTACGAAGCTTTGCGCTCTGAGCTCCACGAATCGCTCGCGCAAGCCGTAACGGCCGAAGTCTCAGCGGACGAAGACGCGGGCTGTTTCCTGAGCGGCGGTCTCGACAGTTCCACCGTGACAGGCATGCTCAGCCGCGCGAGTCCGTCCACGGCGAAGACTTTCTCGATCGGGTTCGGGTACCCGGAGTATGACGAGCTCGCCTATGCCCGGATCGTTAATGACCACTTCCACTGCAAAGGTCACGAACAGGTCATACGGGGGTCGGACATCGTCGCGGCGATGCCTGCGATCGCGCGGGCGTACGACGAGCCGTTCGGTAACTCCTCGGCGCTCCCGACCTACTATTGCGCCCTTCTCGCGCGCGCTCACGGCGTCCGCCACCTGCTCGCGGGCGACGGCGGTGACGAGCTGTTCGCGGGCAATTCCCGCTATGTCGAGCAGCTCGTGTTCGAGCGATATGCGCTCGTTCCCGAGCCCGTCCGCCGTGGGCTGCTCGAGCCGGTCGTGTCGGGCTGGCCCGACAGCTTTCTGGTCTCCCCCGTTCGCAGGGCGAGGAGCTACATCAAACAGGCTAACACTCCACTGCCTGACCGGCTCGAGAGCTGGAACCTGCTCGTGCGCCTCGGGCTCACCGAGGTGCTGTCTCGAGAGTGGCTCGATACCATCGATCCCCAGCACCCGTTCTCCGAGATGCGCGCTCTCTGGGGCTCGACACCGAGCGACGCGTACCTGCATCGCATGCTGTACTATGACTGGCAATACACGCTCGCCGATAACGATCTGAGAAAGGTCCAAACCATGTGCGCCCTCGCCGGCGTGCGTGTCTCCTACCCGATGTTGTATCCGCAGGTGGTGGATCTCTCGACGCGGATTCCGCCGCGCCTCATGATGCCGTCCGCGAAGTTGCGGGACTTCTACAAGCGCACGATGCGCGGCTTCCTTCCAGAAGTCGTCATTCTCAAAAAGAAGCACGGATTCGGTCTGCCGTTTGGCCTCTGGTTGAGAGACTCCGAGGAGTTGCGTAGCCTGATCTTCGACAATCTCACGGCGCTACGTAAGCGCCGCATTCTGCGCGAGGATTTCATCGATCGACTGCTCGAGCTTCATCGTGAGGAGGACGCGCGCTACTACGGTGTGTTCCTATGGGTCGCGGTGATGCTCGAACTGTGGCTGCGAGAGCATGCCGTCTCGCTCTGATACGAGCTCATCCGGATGAGAAAGCTCCCTTCAATCGGCTCATGGCTGATCCGACTCTGCAGCTGGATCACGACGCAGGGGGAAGGAGGCGCGGCGCTCGCGATACTCATCTTCCATCGGGTGTTGCCGGAATTCGACCCGCTTCTCGCGAGTGAGCCCGATGCCGAACGATTCGCCGCGATTCTCGATCTCCTTCAAACGCACTTCAGAGTGCTCGAGCTTGCCGAGGCCCTTCTCCGCCTGCGGGAACGTCGCCTTCCGAAGCGTGCGCTCTGCGTGACGTTCGACGACGGTTACGCGAACAACTACACTGTCGCGCTGCCGATACTCCTCGCCAAGGGCGCTCCCGCAACCGTATTCGTCGCCTCCGGATTCCTCGACGGGGGCAGGATGTTCAACGACACGATCATCGAGGCCGTTCGTCGCGCGCCGCGCGGGCTCGACTTGAGGGATATCGGGCTCGGTATCCACGAGCTCAGCGATGACTCGTTGAGAGTGAATGCCATCGAGAGCATCATCATGAAGCTCAAGTACGCTGCACCTGATGAGCGCTCGCGACTCGCCGAAGGGGTTATCGAGCGGGCTGGGCCTCTCCCGCCGTCGCAACTCATGATGACGAGCGCCCAGCTGCGAGCGCTTCACAAATCGGGCGTGCAAATCGGTGCGCACACAGTCACCCATCCCATCCTTGCCTCCGTGAGCGAGGAGGAAGCTCGTGAGGAGATCACTTCCGGAAAGCGTCAGCTCGAGACCATCCTCGGCGCACCGGTGACGCTGTTCGCCTATCCGAACGGCAAGCCGGGGACCGATTATCATCGAAATCACGTCGAGATCGCCCGGCGGGCGGGGTTCGAAGCGGCCCTGTCCACCGCTTGGGCCGTAGCGCATCCGGATGGTGACCGGTTCCAGATTCCCCGAATCGCGCCCTGGGATAGATCGGCTCTGCGTTACGGCCTGCGTATCGCGAGAAGCTACCGGGTGCGCATCGTCCAGCGTGCCCAGGAGTAGCTTAAGATGGAGACCTTCGAAATCTTCCGCCACTCGAAGTTGGGTGGACTTGCCAAAATGGTTTGCAGCGTGATACGCAGCGTCGCTGCGGCGCCCTTCGCCGAGTAGCTACCATCCGGCCCGCGCGTTGGGTTGTCCTCTACGCCGTTGATCTTCCTAGTCCGGACGCCAGAGCGCTTGCGCAAGCGGTGCACGTTGTTGCTTCGGAACGCTGCGACTCGTGCGGGTAGGACGCGCTCCGCGTTTAGGATGTCGGCGATCTCCCGATCAAACTTGCCGCCCTTCGCCAGCTCTCGAAGGCGTTTCTGCAACGCCGGTGTAGACTCGCAAACGCCGTATGAGCGCACACGCCGCGGCACTTGGTGCTCCGAGACGGCGCCCGTTTGCCAGGTGATCCGCATCGTCTCCAGTCCCCGATTTCGCGATTGATCGAGAGCGACGTCGCGGATCAGCAGCCGCACGATGCGCTTGCGCTCGATCGCATCGGCGATCTGCCATACGCGGGGAGAATTTCTCGGCAAGGCTCATCACCTCGGCACGTTCGTCGCTCGAGAGGGGTCCGGCTTGCTCGCGCTGCCGTGCCTAACGGCCTGCTCCGTCTCCTCCTGTTGCCGCAGCTTCTCCTCCCAGGCTCGCTCCCGAGAACGCGCCACCAAGCGGTTCTCCGGCTCGACCTGGTCATACTGGCGTCGTGCGCGTTCCACCTCATGGCATGCCCGCTCACACTTCAAGCGCCACTGCTGCGCGAGCGATTTGATCTGCGACTCAAGCTCTCCCACCGCCGCGACCGCCAGGGCGATCTGATCGGGCGAGAGCGCCTCCAGTACGAGCCGCTCGATCTGCGCATGGACCGAGAGCGCGCGCCCTTCCTGACAACGGGGGCTGCCGTCGGCCCGCGCGCCCACCTTGCACCTGTACACCGGATAGTCGCCCTTGGGCCCCGAGTAATGCAGGCTCATCCGTTGCCCGCATCGGCCGCAGATCGCGATGCCCTGCAGCAGGGCGTGGCCCTTGCGTGGCGCACCCGGTCGATCGCGCCGCGGCCGCGTAGCGTTACTCAGGAGTCGGCTCTGGTTGGCTGGTTGGCCACGAACTCCTCCCAGCTGATGTAGCTCGGATGGGCATCCTTGAGGCATACGGGCCAGCGCTCGACCGGCAACCGCACGATCGTCGGACGGGTCTGTCCGGACCGACGCCGTTGCGGATCGGGTTGATGCTGCCCGTACACGTACGCGCCTGCGTGGCCGGGTTATGCATGCCCGCTCTCACCTTGATCGTCGCGCTACAGAGATGCGTCGCATACATAAGGCCCTTGTAGCGGCGCCGCGTGGTGACGACATGAACCGTGCCACCATGATGGGACATGCCAGAAAAGCCAGAAAACCCCTCTCGCTTCGCGCGAAACCCTGCAAAAACGGCTATCTGCTGACTACCGTAAAATCAAATCGAGGGAGAACTTCAGGCCCACGAAACGCGGCTCTTCCCGCCCCGCTTCGGCTACCGCCACGGCGATGGTGTCCTTATGCACATCCAATCCGACGAAAGAAGTGATAGTCCTTTTCACGGGTCTGCCTCCTCTACTGTTGCAGCCAGTCGCCCTCGAGCGCTCTGCATGTGGCTCGGCGCACCTCGGTGCGCAACCCACGATACCGGAGGCAGACCTCTTCCTCTCAACTCGCCAGTGATGCCTGACCGCCGGCACGCGTCAGGCCATAGTGTCTTATATGGACGACGAGAGAGCGCTCGCGCGACTCACGACGTAACGATGCTTCCCGGATCTCTCCGGCTCGATGCGTTCCACGCGCGTGATCTTTACGGGTGTGTCGGGACCCAGGCGCCGTGCGAGCCCCGCGAGAACGGTCCGCTCAATGTCGCCCGTGAACTCGGGAGCCGCAACGATCTGCAAGTCGATGCCGAGATCTTCGGACTGTATGAACTTGAACGAGCGTACACCGGCCTTGTCGCGTACCTCGTAGATCATTGCGAGGGCATGCATCACCGTGCCGGAGCGGGTTCGAATGAAGTCCGTCGTGCGCCCCTGCACAGTTTCGAGCACCGGTAGACCCCTCCCGCACTGGCACGGCCGCTCCGAGAGCGTCGCCATGTCCCCGGTGCGATAGCGCACGAACGGAAAGTCCCGGGTCGCAAGATGCGTGATGACTACCTCGCCCGGCACGCCCGCCGCAACTGCCTGTCCAGCCGCATCGGTGAGCTCCACGACTACGTGCTCGAATGACAGATGCAGCGATCCCGAGGGACATTGATGAGCGATGAAGCCGCCGTCTCGAGAGCCGTAGCCGTTCGCGACGGGTGCGCCGAAAGCTTCCTCCAAGATCTGGCGCTGGTGGGGGTACAGGGTTTCCCCCGTAGTAAAAACGACGCGCACCCCGCAGTCGCGCAGCGTAATCCCCTTGGAGCAAGCATGAGCCGCGAGGCGAGCCAGGGCCGAGGCGTACCCGAACATCATGCGCGGCCGGGCTCTGCGGATGACTTCGACATACTCGTTCATCCCCTGCTCGGACATGTCGAACGCCGGCAGGAGGCGCGAGCGCAATACTCGATCGCGCAACGACTTGACCTGGTCCTGTGCTCCGAGCTCGATGGGCGAGCCCCAGAGGACGATCTCCGGATCACCGATATCGACGCCCCACCACCGGGTTGCTCGCCACTTCGACGCCACGTCATGAGAGATCCGATCCATGCCCATGTAAAAGATGAGCGGCTCGCCGCTCGATCCACCGGTGTTGAAACGGACGACCCGTCCTGCGCTCTCAGACATCAGCCGCTGGGTGTTCGTCCGGATGAGATCCTTGGTGAGAACGGGCAGCGTCGTGAGTTCGTCGATCGAGGATAGCCGCTCGGGGTGGAATCCGACCCGGCCGAACAGCTCTCGATAGTAGGGGACCAGGCGCCCGGCTTGCGCCAGAAACGTCCGTAGCCGCTCGAGGCGCAGTGCCTCGAGCGCTGGGCGGTCGAGCCATTGCGTGCGCTCGAGCTCGCGGCGCAATGCGACGCTCTGATGACCCTTGAAAGCTTCATGCAGAGGGAACAGGACTGCGCTACAGAATCGTGTGTACATCGTTCGCATCTTCGCATGCGCGACGATTCCGGTCGCTGCGACGCTCTGATAGCTGCCGATAGAGGGTGAGCCATTGGCCGCCCACTGCGGCCCAGCTGCACGATTGGGCGACCTGCGCGGCGCCCGCACACAATGAATCCCGCAAGGCGTCGTGTCGCAATAACCGCGCCACGCCTTCCGCCATCAGCGCTGGATCGTCCGGTGGCACCAGCCAGGCGGAGCGTCCGTGTTCGACGAGAAAGGGTACGCCTCCCACGTTGGTGCTCACGATCGGCACGCCCGACGCGGCGGCCTCGAGCACCGAGTTGGGTGTGTTGTCCACCCGACTGGGATTGAGCGCAATGTCAGCACGGCCGTAGAGCTCGGCCACCATCTCCGGTTCGAGCCGGCCCGTGAATCGGATCCGATCGGACACGCCGAGCTCGGCGGCGAGCCGCTCGAGCGGCGCACGCTCGGGTCCCGATCCAGCGATGGAAACGGTCAGGTCCGGAAAATCCCGGTGAAGCTTGGCCGCCGCTCGGATCGCGGTATCGATGCCGTAGATCGCCTCTAAGCTGCGGGCGATTACGATGTGCCGACCGCGCCCCTCGGGTCGTGGCACCGGCCTGAACAGCTCGAGGTTGACGACATTCGGGATGATGCGCGCGGAGATGCCGTGCTCAGCGAAGACCCCTTGGAGGAAGCGCGAGGGCACGATCACGGCACTCGCGGCCCGCAACATCGACGCAACGACTCGTGGAGCGCTCGCCAGAAACTCCCGGGCTAGGCCTCCGCGGTAGTTGATGATGACAGGCACATCCCGTCGAAGCGCCGCGCGCACGGCAGGCGCCGCGAGCAGGAACCAGGCCCAGCCAGAATTGGCCATGACGTGCATCACGTCCACCTCATGCGAGGCGGACGCGAGGGCGCGGCGATACGGAAGCAGGCGGGCTACCGCCCTCACGCCGCGTATCTTGCCCAGCCACGCGGGCGAATAGGGCTCGTTGCTGCAGACGAGCCGCACTTTCACCCCGTCGGAGGCGAGCAGTCGAGCCAGTTGGCGCGTCTGGTTTGCCATGCCGCCGGCCGGTGGTGGCAAAGGCCCTACGAGCCCAACGCAAACGGGGTTCTCCAAAACTCATCCCGCTGCGCGAAGCGCGAGTCGCTCGCCAGCGCCCAGGACGTTGCGCAGGAACGCTTCGAACATGAGCACGGTCCACAGGCACGCGCTGAAGTCGCGCCTGCCTGACTGATGCGCCTCGACCATCCGCCCGAGCACACGCTGATCGAAAAGTCCGCTCTCCGCGAGCGCGCTGCCGAGCGCCGCATCGCGTACGCGGTCGCGCAGCGGTCCTCGAAACCATCCTGCGAGTGGCACGGCGAAGCCCATTTTCGGGCGATACAGCACATCGTGAGGCAGCCGCTTCTCGAATGTTTTCTTCAGCAGGAACTTGCCTTCACCGTCCCGAATCTTGAACGTCGAAGGCAGGCTGGCGAGCCACTCGACCAGCGGATGATCCATGAGAGGCTCGCGTACCTCGAGCGAATGAGCCATGCTCGCCCGGTCCACCTTCGTATTGATGTCTCCGATCAGATAAGTCTTGAGGTCGAGGTACTGCACGAGCGCCAGCGGATCGTCCGTGCCGGCACGGCCCGCGTGACGCTCGAACACCTCGTTGACACGGTAACCCCCGAGAGTGGATCTGAGCGCTGGCGAGAACAGCTCGCGTCGCTCGGCCTGGCGCACGATGGAAACACTCTCCAGGTAGGCCTCTACCGTGCTGCGCGCAAGACCCTGAAAAGTCGTCTTCGCCCGCAGCACACGCGGCGCCCAGTCCGCTTTCGGATAGAGCCGCCCGAGCAGACCAAACACCCGGCGGCGCGTCGCCAGGGGCAGAACCGAACGCCAGCGCTCCTCCGCACAGTGCAGACGGTATCTGCGATATCCACCGAAGCTCTCATCGCCACCGTCCCCTGACAGCGCGACCGTGACGCGCTTGCGGGCGAGCCGGCAGACACGATAGGTCGGTATCGCCGAGCTGTCGGCATAGGGCTCGTCATAGATCTGCGCGAGCTGGTCGATCAGATCGAAATCATCGCTGGCCACGCGCTCGACAAAATGCCGCGCTCGGTGCTGATTCGCGACCGCCTCGGCGAAACGGCTCTCATCGAACTTGGGGTCGTCGAACGACATCGAACAGGTGTTGACGGGTGTCTCGCTGATGCGCGCCATTGTCGCAACGACCGCGCTCGAATCGACGCCACCGGAGAGAAATGCACCGAGCGGCACCTCCGAGATCATGCGCAACCGGATCGAGTCCTCCAGCCGCCGCTCAAGCTCTTCCATGGCGGTCGGCAGATCGAGCTTCTGATCGAGCGTGAACCGAACGTCCCAGTATTCCCTCGAGGTGGAAGCCGCCGCTTCGCCGCGCTTGAGCACCAGGGTATGGCCCGGCGGCAGCTTTGCGACGCTCTGGAAGATCGTGCGTGGCTCGGCGGTGTAGCCGAGCGCAAAGTACTCCTCCACAGCGCGCGCGTCGATCTCGCGCGAGACCCCCGGGTGCCGAAGGAGCGATTTCAATTCCGAGCCGAACACGAGGTGCCCGTCGGGCAAGAGCGCATAATAAAGAGGCTTCACGCCAAGCCGGTCCCGCGCGAGAAACAGCTTCTCCTGCTTGGTGTCCCAGAGCGCGAAGGCGAACATGCCCCTGAAACGCTCGACACAGCGTTCGCCCCACGCCTCCCAGCCGTGGACGATCACTTCCGTGTCGCTTCGCGTGTGGAACGTGTGGCCAAGTGCCTGGAGTTGAGGAATCAGTGTCTGATAGTTGTAGATCTCGCCGTTGAAGACGACGACGACTGATCGATCCTCGTTGTAGAGTGGCTGCTGCCCCGTTGCGAGATCGATGATCGACAACCGGCGGTGGCCGAGCGCTACGCCCGGCTCGAAGTGCTCGCCCGAGCCGTCCGGACCACGGTGGCGCAGCGAGTCATTCATGCGGCGCAGCAGCGCCCGATCGGGCTCGCGCCGCCCGCGCAGATCGCAGAACCCGGTAATGCCGCACATCAGGCCACCTTGCGACGCTCGCTGCAACAGGAAAGGTAGAGCGCATGGTAGTCCGCGAGCATGCGCTCGAGAGAGTACTCCTTCTCCGCCCGAGCTCGCGCGGCATTTCCGTGCGCACGCCGGAGCGCGCCGTCACGGACATACTCGAGCATGGCCCTCGCGAGAGCATGCGAGTCGCCCGGCGGTACGAGAGTACCCGTCGCACCATCCTCTACGAGCTCGACATTACCGCCGGTTGCGGTCGCGATCACCGGCAATCCGCTCGACATGGCCTCGAGCACCGTGTTGGAGATGCCCTCTCGCCGTGAGCCGAGCGCGAACACATCGAACTCACGCAGCAGCGCCGCAACATCATCACGGCTCCCCGGCAGCCACGCCGCATCCGCGGCGCCAGACTCATTGAGTAGGGTGTGCGCTTGCGCGCGCAGCGGGCCGTCTCCCACCATGACCAGCTTCAGCGCCGCGCCGGCGGCATCTTGCCGCGCCGCAATGAATGCGCGCACCAGGTTGAGTGGATCCTTGATGGCGCTGAAGCGGGTGACCGACCCCACGACGATCGATTCGGACGGTAAGAGTGCCGCAGGCAGTTCGCGGCGCGCAATGCCGCCCAGCGGGCGAAAAAGTCCGGTGTCGACGCCGTTGCAAATGCGCTGGACCTTGTGGGCGGAGATCCCGACCGTCGTCGTCAACCAGCGCTGCAAATCTTGCGAGACCGCGATGAAGCGGTCGACTACCGGATTCACGATTCGCCGCAGCGCGCGATATTTGCGGCTCGTGCCGTCCGGATCGAAGATATCCCAACCGTGCTCTCCGTGGAGCCGAGCGGGCACGCCGGCTAAGCGCGCGAAGAGCGCACATTCCAGCGTGCTCAGATTGCGCGTGTGAACCACGGTCGGTTGCAGTCTCCGCAGCAGACTGAAGAGTCGCATGTACGCAGCCGGGTCCTTCCCGGGCCTCTTCTCTAGCACGTGTATGCCCACGTCGGCCTTGCGGATTCGGGCGCGAAAGCTCGATGCGCTCGTCAGCGCGATGATCGTGTGCGCGAACGTCTCCTCCGGAAGTCCATTGACGACATTGGCGACGCCGTTTTCCAATCCCCCGTAATCGAAGCTGAAAACAACGTGCGCGATGAGCGGCCGCCCATTCCGCGGCATCTGCAGTCGGGCCGACTTCGATTCGGGAGCGTCGTCCACGTTCATTCAAGCCGCGGCTGCTTTGCCCGTGCACGCCGCATACGTGCCGCGATACAGAAGTGCCGAGCGCCGCCAGGTGCGCTGTTCGCAGACGTAGCGGCGCGCCGCAGCGACGACGCTCGGCCACGATTCCCGGCTGGCAAGCATCTGCAGCGCGGCGCGCGCAAGGTCGAGGGGATCATCAGGCTTGAACAGGTACGGGTGCAGATTCTCGGGGATGACCTCGCGATGGCCACCCACGTCCGAGGCAATGAACATGCGCGCGAGCGACATGGATTCAAGCGGTTTCAGCGGCGTTACGAGCTCGGTCAGCCGGATGGACACACGTGGGTACACGAGGACGTCGATGACGGAGTAATACCTGCGGACCTGCTCGTGGGGTACGCGACCGGTGAAGCGCACGCGCTCGGATACTGCGAGCCCCGCGACGAGCCGTTTGAGCCGCTCCTCTTCCGGTCCGCCGCCGACCAGCACCACGCGCACCCCGGCATGCTCGCGCGCAATTGCGGGCAGCGCACGGATGAGGAACTCGAGACCTTCGTAGGCGTAGAACGAGCCGACGAAGCCGAGAACGGGCCCGGCTCCGAGCTCGAGCCGCGCGCGCAGCTCCTGGTCCGCATGTTCAATGACGCGGAAATCATCGATGTCGACCGCATTCGGCACCACCGTTACCCGTTCGGCCGGAATTCCCCGCGAGTGGATCTCGCCTGCAAGCCCGTGGCAGATCGTGGTCACCGCATTCGCGCTACGCAGTACGTACGTTTCGAGCGAGCGCGAGAGCCGGTAGCGCAGGCTTCCTTCGGCCGTCCGGCCGTGGTACACCGCACCGTCTTCCCAGGATGCCCGCATCTCGTAGACGACTGGAACGCCGCGCGCGCGGCTTGCCCAGAGGGCCGCGAGGCCGTTGAGACATGGCGAGTGGGCATGAACGATGTCGGGGCGTGTGCGCCGGATGAGCTCGGCAATGCGGCCTGCGGTCGACCAGACGACCATCGCGTTGTCGACGACTGGGACGCCGGCGAGCATCCGCGGCCGCACACGCGTGCGGAAGAAGTGGAGTCCGCCAACATCCTCCTCCTCGAGCTCACCGGACGCGTAATGCTTGGGACTCGTGAGGTGCAGCGTCTCCCAGCCGAGCGCCTGCTGCTCGCGCAGCAGCGCAAGCGTGCGAAACGTATAACCGCTCTGGAGCGGCAACGAATGATCGAGAACGTGCAGTATGCGCAGGCTCATCGTAGGTATCAGCCGCTCGGGCCCGACTTCTCCCGAGCTCCGCTCACCAGCATATCCCGCGATAGCGAGCGCACTTGATCGCGGAGCGAGGAAGTCCCGCGAGATCCACGACCGTGAGGCTCTCCGATGCATGCTCGCCGAGGGCGGCGATGGTCTCTGCGTTGCTGAGGCTCACGAGCGCAGCGTCGACATTGTCGAGAGCCTGCCGCGCGTCGTTCACCAGGAGGCTCGCAATGTGCGGGATCGTCTCCTCGATGAACCGCTTGTTCGCGCCGAAGAGCCGTGAAAGGTTCACATCCGGATCATAGATCCGCAGCTGATAGCCCTTGCCGATGAGGCGCTCGGCGACGGTGACGAGCGGGCTCTCGCGCAGGTCGTCCGTGCCTGACTTGAAGCTCAGCCCGAGCATCGCGACGCGTCGGACCCCGGACGCCATGAGCATCGCGAGCGCGTGATCGATGTGAGCGCGGTTGCTTCCGAGCACGTTACCGAGCATCGGGAGCGTCAGGTCGCGAGTCTTCGCGAGATAGTTGAGCGCGCGGAGGTCCTTCGGCAGGCACGAGCCGCCGAATGCGAATAGCGGCTTGAGGTAGGCCCGCGATATGTTGAGGCGTTCGTCGCGACAGAGAAGATCCATCACCTCGCGTCCATCAACGCCGACAGATTGCGCGACGCGACCCATTTCGTTGGCGAAGGTGATTTTCAGAGCGTGAAAAGCATTGGAGGCATACTTCATCAGCTCGGCCACACCGACCGAGGTGACCGCGAACTGACAGGGGAGATGACCGAAGATCTCGCGCACCTTCACAGTTGCCGCTGGATTGCGCGCCCCGACGAGTGTAAGGGGAGGATTGTCGTAATCCTTGATCGACGTTCCCTCGCGGAGGAATTCGGGCTGGAAGCACAGAGCGAACTGCTCATCGGACTTGCGACCGCTCTGCTCTTCGAGAATCGGCCTCACTACCTGCTCGAGGGTTCCGGGCTGAACGGTGGACCGCAGCACGATCGTGTGGTGCTCGCGCTTGTGCGCAAGCGCAGCGCCGATTTCCCCCATGGCGCGGTGCACTGCTGCAAGATCCTGTCCTCCGTTAGGCGTCGAAGGCGTGCCGACGCACACGAACGACAGGTCGCTGTCGCGCACCGCCGCTCCCGCTTCCCCCGTCACCCGAACGCGCCCCGACCCGACGACGCTCGCCACCAGGTCCTGAATGCCCTCCTCGATGATCGGTGAGCGACCCGCGCGAATGAGATCGAGCTTGTGGGGGTCGACATCGACTCCGATCACATCGTGGCCGTCTCGCGCGAGGCATGCAAGCGACACGGCGCCGACATATCCCAGACCGAACACGCTGATGCGCACTTGGAATAACCTCTCTGACTCAGTCGGCGCCCGCGCGTTGCGCGAACGCACAACCGCTAGGTGATCGCACAGTCTGCGGCCGTGACTGATCGGCCGCGCCTGTCGAAGGCCGCAGTGAGCAGACGATCCAGACGAGCCATCGACCCGTTCCAGGAATGATGAGTGAGCACGCGTTCGCGACCGGCTCGCGCGAGCCGCGCGCGCACCTCGCTCGAGCCCAGCACGGTCTCGATCGCCTCCACGTACTCGTTCGCCGTCGATGCCGCGAGCAACTGCTCGCCCGCCACAACGTCGACGCCTCGCGATGCCTCACTGCTGCACACCACCGGCACGCCCATCGCCATCGACTCGAGAATCTTATTCTGTGTACCGCGCGCAATCGCAAGCGGTGCTACGGTGAGCGCGGCGCGAGCGACGTATGGTCTTACGTCCGGGACGGACCCGGTCACCGTCACGCCCGGCCGGCTCTCGAGCTGACGGATCACGTCGGGCGGGTCGGCGCCGACCACCTCGAACCGCAGTGCCGGGCGGCGCGACTGCAGCCTCGGTAGCACATTACCGCAGAATTCGATTACGGCCTGCTGATTGGGATAGTAGTCCATGCGACCGACGAACGAGATGAGATTCGGATCGTAGCCGGTGCCCGGCTGAAAGAAGTCGCTATCCACGCCGTTCGGGAACCAGTCCGTCGCGCCCGACACCCCGAGCTCGCGCAGCGAATCGAGCTCTGCGCGTGTCGTGCACGTGCTGACGTTGAAACCTCGCGCAAGTCGCACCTCAGCTCGCTCGAGCTTCACCGCCTCGAGCCAGAAGCCGGTCGAGAGCGGGAAGGGCTTGTAGCGGGCGTACTCGCGCCACTTCTGCGAATCCACGTCGCCGTAGTCGAGGATCTTGAGCGGCCCGCGTACTGCCGCGGCATAGGGCGCAACCGAGGAACAATGAACGAAGACGAGATCGTATGAGCGTGTCGCGAGCTCCGCGCGAACACGTCGCGCGAGCCGGGTGGAATAGAAGTAGCCGAAGCTCGACGGCATCGTGCTCGGGAGCCGAGCGAGCATCCGCGCCCACGCCATGGTGTTCGGCATGATCTCAATCAGCGCGCGCTCGCAATGGTCCGCGAGCCCTCGCGCCTCCTCACGCTCGAGGCGGCTTCGGGCAAGCGAAGCGACCGTGACGCGATGACCCTTCTCCGTCAGATGACGAATGATGTTGAACGGTCGAATCTTGCCTCCGCGCTTCGGCGGATACGGCACTCGGTGACAGATGAAGAGCACTCTCATGCCGCTACCTTGCGTGCTCAACCGAGATACCGCGCTATCGGCGGACCGAGCAAGCGGGTCACGGAAACCGGAAGCCGGCGCCATAACGCGATTAGCCGCCCGAACTTGGAATTGCTGGGGCTCAGATTCGGCACCTCGCGCGCCTTCACGAGGAAATATTCGTAGCAGAGCGGCTCCGGCTCGAAGCCCCAGTGGCTCTTGAAGTCGAAGGACCCAGTGCCGCGCTTGCTGCGCCCAAAGTCGAATAGCCGTGCTCCCCGTTCCCGGGCCCGTTCCATCACCTGCCAGTACATGAAGTCGTTCGCGCCGAGATTGCGAGCCGCTGTGGTGCTGCCACCGTAATAGGGCAGTATCTCGTCCCGGAAGTAGAAGCTCAGCACGCTCGCGACTGGCTGTGATTCGTGCGTCACTGTGAGCACCTCGGATTGCTCTGCGAACGTCTTCCGAAGGAGCGCGAGGTAGCGGCGGGAGAATACCGGCGTGCCGAGATTGCGCAAACTCTCCGAATAGATATCGTAGAGGCGCTGGGTGTCCGCATCGAGCTCCGAGCGCAGCTGTCTCTGGATACCCTTGCGGACCATCGCGCGTTGCTTGCGCGGAATCGCGTTCATGTTCTTGTCCGCATCCGGGTCGATCGGACGGCGGAACGTTACGTACAGGTCTTTCGAGGGCCAACCCGGGTGGCGTTGCCTGCGGTTGCGCATCTCGAGGTAATCGACCCCGAGTTGCCGTCCGAGCTCGCATGCCTGCCGCTCGAGCGCTCGATGAGCTGATTCGTTGTCCGCCACGATGCCGCCATACACGCAGAAGGGAGTCGAGATCAGGGAGTGCCCGAACAGCAGGCTCTTCACCTCCGCGAGCGGCAGCACACCGACGATGCGCCCGGCCGACTCCGCGTAGAGATATCGGCCGCGATGGCCGAATGCGTGGGACAGAATGTCCTCCCACTCCGCGAGATGGAAGAACGTGGCCTGCGGATGCCGGTGCACGAACTCGTTCCAGCGTGCACGATCCACGGGCGCGAGAGATTTGACCACGCAAGCCTGCTCCTCGCCGGGCGCAGCACGCTCGTCGCGCTCAACTCGCTCATCCCGTCGGCTCAAGTCGCGGACGGTCGAGACGGGCAGACCATCAGGGTTCATAGTGAGAGACGCTGCCGCCGCCGCCTGAGATAGGAGGCGGGTTGCCGAAGGACATGTTCACGCCGACGATTACCATGTCCGCATCGAAGGCGGCGATCTGGCCGTACTGCCTCATGCGGTCGCCGCGCACGTAGACGGATGAGCGCCGACCGACCTTCCGAGTCAGCACGATCGAGTAATCCTGATAGGTGTACTTGCTCTCCTCATCGGTCACGTAATCGTACTTGCCGAGCGTTGCGGACAGCTTCACGTCCGTGAGCGGACCCAGATGCCGCGTGACGTAGAGCATGGCCGTTTGGTAGCGGTCATTGGAATACGACGTGTCACTCGAGGAGCCCGCGCCATGGACTTCAGGCGCGAAACGGCGTCGTGGAACGATGACTGTGGACGGAGTCGCGGTCGCGTAGTAGGTCTGCTCGGAAGAGGAGATCGACAGGCCGATCTCGGTCAATCTGCCCGTGATCGTCGCCGCCCCACTGAGCATCTTCTCGAGAAAGACATCCGGAGCAAGGCGCGTGTACCCGTAGGAGCCAGGGATCTGAACGACCGGCGCCGCCGCAAGGGGCGCCTGCGTCAGCATTTCATCGAGTGTCGCCGGCGACTCCGTATAGTCGACCTGCAGCTTCAGCATGCGCGTCTCACGCCGCCAGTGTCCCTCGTAGCTGCGGCCGAAGTAGCGATGCCCGACGAGCAGCTTGAGATCGTCTCGCGGTCCGCTGCTCCAGTCGAAGCCCGCCGCATATAAGGGCGATGCGAGACCGCCGTCGGCGATGCCATTCTGGGGATTGCTCTCCTTGCCGCCCTGTGCGAGCAGTCTCAGGCCCGGGACGGTGAGCAGGCCCAAGTCCGCCTTGACCTGCTCGTAGAGGAAATCGAGCGTATACGGACTCTCGTAGTCGTCCTGCTCGCGCTGGTAGGCGCCATCCCAGGTGAGTCGAGCGTTCTTGTCGATCGAGCTCACCGCGAAGTTCGCAGCACGTTCATTACTCCGGTACTCGAGCGTACCGGGGCCTCCCGCGAGGTCATCTTCGGAAATGCCGCGCGAGTAGCTCGCATCGATCCGAAACGAGCGGAAAGCATGCTTCAGAACCGGCTTGATCTCCCCGGAGGTGAAGTTGCCGACATTCGCGACGGGAAAAAAATATTCGAGATCGGCCGGCGCCGTGGGACTTGCCATCCCCTGCTGCCGCTGCCCTGCGATGTCGACCTCGAACCAGTCGGGGAGGACCTGAGTGATCGACGCGAGAGTCCCGCTGTGCAGAAAATCGTGATTTCCGCCGCTGAAGAACAGCGCATGCAGCGTGTAGTCGATGTTGGCGTGCTCGCGCGCGCTGTCATGGGTAAGACTGAAGCCCGGCTCGAGGTCGGCGAACTCACCGGCCTCTGCCTGACCCGGCGGTGTAAGATCGATGTTGTCCGTCCAGGCAGCTGTCGCCCCGATGCTCGGGACGAAGTAGGTCGCGGCGAGCGCAGCGCTCGACGACCCACAGAGCAGGACTATCGCCGCAGTTGCTGCGGCTACCGCACGCCCCTCAGGGCTCTTTCGGCCGCTCATTCGGATAGTAGCCGTATCCGTAGTAGTAGTGCTCGGAGAGAGAGTTCAGGCGAGTCTGGTTGAGCAGACACCGAATCGTCTTGGTTTTATCGAGTAACGCGACTGCCTCGAGCACCGCTGGCTGTGGAGTCACCTCGGCTCGGACGACGACGACGACCTGATCGATGAGCCGCGCAAGCACGACCGATTCATTGGTGGCGAGAAGCGGGGAGGTGTCGAAGAGTATGATGCGCTGGCGGTCCGCCTGCCCAAGGCGCGTCACGACTTGGGCCATGCGCTGGCTAGCGAAGAGCTCCGGCGCCACACTCGTGCGACTTCCCGCCGGCATGAACAGCAGCCCCGGGATGCCGGTGCCGAGTACGAATTCTTCGGGATCGAGATTGTCGTCTGCAGCGCTGTCGGTGATTCCCGGCCGATCCTGCACTTTCAGCGCAGTGCTCAAGTGCCGTTTCGCGACGTCTGCGTCGACGAGCAGCACAGAATAGTCCTTTTCGCGCGCGATGCCGAGCGCAAGGTTGTAGGAGACGTACGTCTTGCCTTCGCCCGCGATTGCGCTCGTGACCATCACCCGGTTCGCCTGCGGTGCCTCGGTGCTGCCGATAGGGCCGACCGCCGTCTCGAGCAGTGGCCACTTGATCCGCCGGACCTGCTCCTGAACCCGATCGGCCGCTGCCCCGGCAGGTGGAAGGACGCCTTCGGCTCGCAGATGGTCGAGGTCGAGCTCGATCGAAGCGCGGGGCTCGTGTCGCGGCTTCGAAGGGCCAGCGACCGAAATGACCAGATCACGCGGCCTGCGTGTCCGCACCTGATGCACCGGTTCTCGTCCGGGTACGCTCGCACTCCTGTGTTTCCCGAGCGCTCTCTCGATGATGCTCATGGCGTCTTCATCCAAGGAGTCTATGGGCGAGCCGGCTGACAGGCTCCGCAAGGCCGATCGCGAGTGTGTAGGCGACGAGCAGACAGGCGCCTCCGACGCCGACGAGGAACTGCTCGCGTCGAAACAGCGGGGGGATCGGGTCCTTACTGAAGAAGCTGATCGAGCCCAAAACCGGCAGGCCCGTGATCGTCGTCAGCATCGCTCGAGAAACGAACACGGGGTTTAGCTCACTGAGCAGAATAGATAGTGCCACACCGGCGAGCAGGGCCGCCGCCAGCACCATGGTGATCAGCCGCGGTCTATTTGGGCTCGACGCTATCAGTGGGCGCGTCGGCGGCTCGATAATGCGAAACTTCACTTGATCGTTGCTGGCTTCGGCCTGCTCCGACAACCGTGCAGAATCGAGCCTCTGCAGCAGCGCCTGGTATTGCGCCCTCGTGACTTCGTAGTCGCGCGTCAGCTGTGTGAGTTGCGCCTCCACCGTCGGAATCGTGTTCACGCGCGATTTGAGATCGCTTACGACGTGTTGCTCGTCCTCGATCTGCTGCCGCAGCTCCGCGATGATCACCTCGGTACGGCTCAGGTCCAGGCGCAAGTTCTGATAGACCGGATTCAAGTCGAGCGCGTACGCCTCGGCCTGTGAGCGATCCTTGGGAAGTTGGGGGCCCGTGTTGCGCGACTTGGCCTTGGCTGCCTTGGCGGCGGCCGCCTTTTGAGCTTCAAGTTGCGCGATGGTTTCCTTCAGCGCTATCACCTTCGGGTGCTTATCGGTGTACAGCAGCAGAAGTTGGTCTAACTGACGCCGATATGCCCCGATCTGCGCGTCGATCGGGGAGTTACCGCTGTCGCCCGCTTCGCCTGTCGAGGAAAACAGTCCGAAGGTCGGCTCCTCACCCTGGAGTTGCTTATTGACCTCGGTGCGTCTCTCGTCCGCGAGGCGCATCTTAGCTTGGAGGTCCTGAAGCTTCGAGTTTTCGGACTGCAGTCGGGTGAAGTAATCGCCGGCCTGGTCCGGCATCAGCCCGACATTATGACGCTTGAAGTCGGCGAGCCGATCCTCCGCACTCTTCAAGCGGGCGGCGTAGTCCTGGATCTGGGTCTGCAAGAACTGTTGCGCGGACCCCGAGTCCGCCCGCTTGATGCCGAGCGTATCCTCGACGAAAGCGTCGAGCAGATGCTGCACTACACTCTGTGCCATCGCAGGATCGCGATCCGAATAATGAAGCGAGTAGACGTTGCCGCTGCCTTCGAGCGTCATCTGCTTTGAAAGCGAATCGATGAGACTCGCGAACTGCTCTGGGGTGCGCGCCCGATCAGCCAGACCGGTCTCGCGAGCGACGCGCTCGAGATGCGGCCGGCCCATGATGACGCGCGCCATCATCTCTACGCGGCTCGTTACGTTCGCGTTGACGGCGAGGCCGCTCAGGAGCGGCTTTAGAACCGAGTCGGTGTCCACGTAGACGCGCGCTCGCGCCTCGTACATGTTCGGCATCAGAACGACCGCGGCCCAGCCGACGATGGCGACGACCCAGGCCGCCGCGAGCGCGTACCAGTGATAACGCCACGCACCGCGTATCTGGATCAGAATCTGGCCGAGTGTTTCCTTCATGCTCGCCGCCTATCAAAACATGGTTTCCGGAATGACGAGGACGTCTCCGGGACACATGTCCTTGTTCTGCCGTACATCTCCCCGATTGAGTAAATCTCCGAGGCGAACGCGGATTTCGGTCTCCTTGCCGTTCGGTCCTCTGCGGAGGATCCGGGCGTGATTGAGAGAAGCGTAGGGAGCGAGCGCCCCAGCCTGGATCACCACGTCCATCACCTTCGTGCCGCGCTTATAGGGAAGCGCCAACGGCTTTTGCACGCCTTGGCCGACGATCCGGATCTGCTCCTCCAGGGTGCCGACGAAGTGCGTAACGATTACGTTGACCTTCGGGGCGCGCAGGTATTCGCCCAGTCTCTGCTCGATCGCGCGGGCAAGCTCCGTTGGAGTTTTGCCGCTCGCCGCGATTCGATCGATCAACGGCATCGAGATATACCCATCCGGGCGCACTGGAACGGGACCGCTCAGGTCCTTCTCATCGTAGACGAATATGTTCAACTCATCGCCCGGTCCGATCTTGTATTCAGCCTTCGGACAGACGTCCGCCGCAGCGGTTCTCGCTCGCCCGTCGCCCTGCGCGCCAGTGGGTGTGGCAGCGCACCCCGACAGCCACATCGATCCCGCGAGCAGCGCGGTGGCGATCACTCTGCGCCCGCTTGCTCGGCCATGATGCTTCGTCGTCATCCTTCGTCCGTCGTTTGCGGGCCGTTTCCGCAGCGAGAATGCCTGCTCGAACGCAGTCGCGCGTCTCATCACCGCCGTTCGCAGGACCCGTTGCAGTCGCGTTCGTTTTGGTTCGATGACCCCTGTATCAAGGGGTATCGTCGGCTCCGGGCACCGAAATGCCCTAAATCCGATGCGTTAGGGTGCCTATGCGGGCTCACCGACGCGTTGCGCTGATTCTCACATTCCGTGAGTTGACGATATCATGGAATGGTCAGGTTCGCGCGAGGCCGCTGGGAATGGCGGGGAACGGCGGGAGCGGACTCCGCGGCCGCGACCTAGAGCTCGTCGCTATGCGCTCAGAGGGATGCTGAGATAGTGTTGGTGGGCGTGCTGTCATCGCCCTCGGCGTCGACCGCTACGATGGCGAAATACCACGTTCCCGACGGCAGATTCTGAAAGGTATAGGTCGTGACGGCGGGATCGGTGATGGCAACCGACTGGTCGAGGGCGCTGGCGGACTCGCCGAAGACCACTTTGTAGCCGGCCAGCTCGCCATTGGACACGGCGGTGCCGTCGGTATTCTCGTTGGGCACAGTCCACTCGAGCGTGACGCCGCCGGGCGGAGACGACGACGAGCCGTCGCTCGAAGTCGAGCTCGAGGAGGAAGCGGAGGAGCTCGACGTAGACGCGCTGGAGGATGAAACTGCGGCGAGTCCGGCAGCGCCCGCAGCGCCATTGGAGGGGTCATTGCCGCCGCCGCAGGCTGTCAGCGCGGCCGCAACGCCTATGGCCATGAGCCCCGCTGCGATTGAGGCATGATTTGACGCACGAGTCTCGCGCATAACACTCCCCACCCGTTTCTGTTGCCCAGGCGCAAGCGAAGGCCAGGGCTTGCCGGGTAAAGCAAAATTCGGGCCCTTTACGTGAACTATCGGAAAATCAAAAGGTTAACAACGCCAGCCCCGAGACCTCGGTGTGCACAGCATGGCTTTTCGAATTAATCTCGTCGTGCTCGAGCGACGCGACGTAGCGCCGGACAGGACTTCGAACGGGCAACTCCTTGATATTTAAGGACTCGGTCGAGTCTGCGAACGACGACAGATGTGACCTCTGGGGTCCCGGCGCTCGGATTAGGAGCGAGGCGCCAGACTCGTGAGCTCGGACACGCAGCTCGTGGCGGCGACCGGAGTAAACTCGCGCACTGCGACGGGGCTGGATGCCACAAATAACACCAGATGAATGATGTGAATCACCAGCTACCGCCGCCGCCAGCTGACGGCATGCGCCGTGAAATCCCGATACCGGCCCTCCGAGCACTCTGGCCCCAAGTAAGCGCCGTGTACCCGTCGGCGCTCGTGTTGCTCGGAGCTGTCGCCGCCGCGGCGCTGGCTGTCTGGCCCACCTGGCCGGCGCTCCTGACGACTTGGCACGTGATGCCCGACTACGATTATGCAGAGCTGCTCGTCCCCTTCATCGTCGGATGGCTTGCCGCTCGCTGCGCGCGGCTGCCGAAGCCGACGGCGCGGATGTCGCCATTCGCCCTCGCAGCGCTCCTCGCGGCCTTTTGCGTCTGGCTCGTGGCGTACCAGGCTTCGAGCAACATCGGCGAACAGCTGATGGTTCCGGCGATCCTCTTGACCGCTTTGTGGACGGCGTTCGGATTGCCGATCGCCAAGCGGATGGCGGTACCTGTCGCCTGTCTCTATTTCGCGATCCCACTCTGGGAATTCCTCGTCCCCGTTCTCCAAAGCGCCGGTGTCTGGGTCGCCGAGACCGTCCTCGGCCTGGTCGGTGTCCCGGTGCACATCGCGGGCAATCTCGTGAGCATCCCGGAGGGGACGTTCCAGATCGCCGAGGCGTGTGCGGGCCGGCGCTACTTCGTCGTCTGCGTCACGATCGCCGCACTGCTCGCCGGAACCAGCCGGATGCGGCCCCTGCGGGCGATCTCTTTTATGGTTCTTGCGGGCGCCCTCGCGATCGTCATGAACTGGATTCGCATCCTGACGGTCCTCTACGCGGGCCACATCACGAACATGCAGAGCTATCTCGTCCGCGTCGAACATGTGAGCTTTGGATGGGCTCTGTTCGCCGTCCTCATGGTCATCGTGTGCCTGATCGGCTCGCGCCTCGCCCGGTCCGGAACGCTGCCGCCAACCGCGACTGAGCCGAGTCGCGGGGCCGCCGGCGTACGCGAGCTGCTGATGCGGCCTGCGGTGCCCATCACCGCGCTGGTCCTGTTGATTCCAGTCCTGGCCATCATGTACTCGAGATATGAGCTCGGCTCCGGTGCCGCCTCGCAGAGCGATGAGGCCGCGACGGTGATCCTTCCCGGGAGGGCGCGCGGCTGGCTCGGTCCCCACGCACCCCGCTCTGGCTGGCGACCTCGCTACCAAGGCGCAGCCGCCACGCAGCGCGCCGGGTATCAGAGTGCAGCGGGCGAGGTTGAGGTATTCATCGCTCAGTACGGCCACGAGCAACCGGGCGCGAAACTCGTGAGCTCCGCGAACGACTTGTTTCCGACCGACTGGATCGTACTGAACGAAGGCGTGCTCGCAGGCGGTGCTGGCCGCGGGGCGAATGACTATGCTCGGCTGCTTCGGTTGGCAACCCCGCTCGGCGCGCAGTGGGAGATTAGCTATTTGTACCGCGTCGATGGGTTCGTGACGCGAAGCGCCGCGGCCGCGCAGATTGCGCGCGGAGTCCTGGGCTGGACAGGCCCGATCCGCTCCCGGATCGCTGCCGTGGCGAGTCGCTGCCGGCCCTCATGTGAGGTCGCCGAGCGGCGCTTGGAAGAGTTCTGGAGCACGGCCGGCCCGCAGCTGCTCGGTGAGCCCCGATTTGGAGGATGACATAATGGGTAAGCTCGAACGCGCCGGACTACGCATTCCGCCGCTGCTCGCGGGAGTCATCGCCGCAGGCTGTCTCTCGGGTTGCGGCATTGCAATCACATCCCAGCAAGTCCTCGCGCGGGCGAATCGCAATCTCGCGGCGCATCACTACCGCGCCGCGGCCGTCGACCTGCAGAATCTGGTCGCCAAACGGCCCGATGATGCATCGCTTCACCTGAAGCTCGCCGAAGCCCTCTTGCACACCGGTCGCTATGTGGAATGCGAGGCGAACTTGCGTAGGGGGCAGCGCCTGGGTGCCCCCTGGAGCGCGATACTCCCGGAGCTCACCGAGACGCTCCTCGATGAGAGCCAGCCGCAGCAGGCGCTCGAGTTGATCAACGCACATCAAGGCGGGGCCGTTCGGGACGAGCGATTGCCCTCCGTACGCGGGCGTGCGCTGCTCGCTCTTGGCAAGCTCGACGAGGCACAGGCTGCGCTTGGTCAGGCGCTCGCCCTGGATCCCGCCGATACGCAGGCGCGGATTGCGCTAGCGACGCTGCTCGAGCGTCGGGGCGATACGGGCAGTGCGAAAGCGACGCTCGATCGAGCCGTCGCGGAGGCTCCAGGTGATTTCTGGGCGCATTTCGCGCTCGGTTCCTGGTACGCACGCAACCGGCGAGTGGGCGACGCCCACGGGGAATTCTCCCGTGCGCTCGAGCTCGCTCACGCCGGGAACATCGCGGGCAGCGAGCCAGACTTCGATGAATTGCGAGCACTGGCTGCTCTTGCGGACACGGAGCTCACCGCGGGGAACCTTTCCTCCGCGAAGACCCGCGTCGCGCAGCTTCACAAGCTCGCGCGCGCGAACTCGATGACCCTTCTCCTCGAAGCGCGGCTTGCGCTCGCCGAGAAGCGAACGGATGACGCCCGAACGGCACTCGAGGAGATCCTGAGCCGCGACCCGAACAACGATGCGGCCAAGATGCTCCTGGGCGCCGCAAGCGCCGCCGCTGGACAGCTCGGGCAAGCCGACATGTACCTCAGCTCCGCGCTCGCTGCCAACCCTCACGATCTCGCGGCCCGCAAGCTCCTTGCACAAGTGCAGCTCGAAGAGCACAAGCCGCAGGAGGCGCTCAAGACGGCGACCGATCCAGCCGCGGCCCTGGATTCCGATTTGCTCGCGGCGGCGAGTCAAGCGAGCTTGATGAAGGGCGATCTTGCGGATGCCACTCAGTTCCTCGAGCGCAGCGCGCAGGCGGCACCGCAGGACAAGCTCCGCTCGCTGCAGCTCGCGGCGGACTATCTCGCGCAGCAGCGGCCAAACGACGCGTTGCAGCTGCTGAAGGGCCTCGCGGTACCGCCGGCCCTTCTCGTGCGCAGGGAGTTGTTGCTCTTCCTGGCACTCTCGAAAACAGGCTCTCCGGCCATAGTCGGCGAGGAAGCCAAGCAGTTCGCGGCGGCCCACCCGCGAGACATGGATGCGCTCCTGCTCAGCGCCGAAGCGCTTGCGAGCACGAAGGACATCGATTCAGCGCGGCATCTGATCGAGGATGCCACGCGGCTCGACAGCCGTTCGGCCCGGCCGTGGGTGGTTCTGGGCGCGCTCGAATGGTCGCAAAAGAATCGGGCGGCCGCCGGCGAAGCGTTTCGCCATGCGCTGCAGGTCGATCCTCGGAGCACCGGCGCCGAGCTCGGCGAGGCGGAAGTGGCTCTGGCCTCCGGCAATCGTGACACGGCAATCCAGCACCTCGAGCGAGCTCGCACGCTTGCGCCTCGCTTGCTGTCCGCGCGTGTGGCCCTGACTCGGATCTACCTCGAGACGGAGCAGGTTCAGCGCGCAGCGGGCCCGCTTGCGGAGGCTCGCAAGCTTGCGCCCAACGATCCGACCATCCAGCTGCTGTCCGGAGCCGCGGCGCTGGAGCAGGCTGACACATCGACCGCGGTATCGACCTTCGAACGAATGTCCGCGGCTTACCCGAAATCGGCATTGTTGCAAGCAGACCTTGCTCGGGCCTATATGCTTGCTCGACGTCCCAATGATGCGCGCAAGGCAAGCGCCGAAGCGGTGCGCCTGGAGCCGAAGTATTGGCCCGCCCTGGCCCTCGAGACCCAACTCGCGGTCGAGTCCGGGGATCGAGCTAGCATGCCCCGGCTCTTGGGCGATCTGCGCGCCTCGAACGCGCCTCAGCCGATCGTTCAAATGTTGTCGGGCGATGTCGCGGCAAGCGAAGGAAATCCTCGAGGAGCGCTGCAGGAGTACACCAGTGCCGCCGCCGCCGTCCCCAGCGCGGATCTTGCGATCAGGATCGCTGCAGTTGAGCACCAGCTGCATGCCCCCGATCCGGACGCTTCACTGCGCCAATGGCTGCAGCGCTCACCTGGCGACGATCGCGTGCGGCTCGTTCTTGCACAAGACCTGCAGGCGGACGGAGATCGAACCGCGGCCTCGAAGGAATATCAGGCGGTGCTCGCGAGCGTGCCGAAAAATCTCGTGGCGCTCAACAATCTCGCTTATCTGAAGCTCGAAGCCGGGGATAACGACGACGCGCTGACGCTCGCGCGCAAAGCCTATGGAGAGGCATCAGCCAATGCCTCCGTGGCGGACACGTTCGGGTGGGCACTGGTGAAGACGGGAAACTCACTCGATGCCGTCCCCGTCCTGCGCACCGCCCACCGGGCGGCCGTGAAGGATGCTGAGATCCATTTCCATTTTGCTTACGCGCTGCTTCAGACCGGAGCGACGGATGACGCGCGCCGCGAGCTCCAGGCCGTCGAGAAGGAGCAGCCGCACGGGCCCGAGGGCGATCAGGCCCGCTCACTCCTTGCAGGCCTCGGGCGTACGGCTCGGCGCTGATCCGCAGCGGCGCCGGTTCAGCTCGATGAAATGCGCTCGACGAGGTCGTAGAGCGTCGGCCGCGTCACGCCGAGCAGCTCCGCGGCCCTCGACATGTTGCCGCCTGCGACCGCGAGCGCACGCTGTATAGCCTGAGCCTCGGCACGCTGGCGAATCTCCCTGAGCGGGAGCAGTTGGGAATCGGCCTGCTCCGCAGGCGGCTCGAGGGAGAGGTCCTTCGGGGTGACGAGCTTGCCTTCCATCATGATGGCCGCGGCGTTGATCCGGTTCTCGAGCTCGCGCACGTTGCCGGCCCAAGTGTGTTTCTCGATCGCCGCAATGGCATCGGGGGAAAGCTTCGGCAGCGGCCGGCCGTGCCGCTTGCAGGCCTGCTGCAGCAGATAGTTGGCGATGAGCATGGCATCGGACCCCCGCTCGCGCAGCGGCGGAATCGGAACGGACACCTCACTCAAGCGATAGTAAAGGTCCTCACGGAACGCCTTCTGGGCAATGGCCGCCTGCAGGTCGCGGTTGGTCGCGGCGATGATCCGTACGTCGACCGAGATGAGCTCGCGCCCGCCGACTCGCTCGATTACGCGCTCCTGCAGGAAGCGGAGCAGCTTTGCCTGCAAGGCGAGCGGCATATCGCCGATCTCATCGAGGAAAAGCGTGCCCCCGTCGGCGGTCTCGATCTTGCCCTTGGTTTGCTTGACGGCCCCCGTGAAAGCGCCGCGCTCGTAACCGAAGAGCTCGCTCTCGAGCAGGTTCTCCGGAATTGCCGCGCAATTGATGGCCACCATGGGCTTCGCCGCCCGCGTGCTCAGAGTATGGAGCGCGCGCGCGAGCCGCTCCTTTCCAGTGCCGCTCTCCCCGAGAAGGAGCACGGTGGCCTCGGTGGGGGCGAGCTTCTGGATCATGCGGCAGACTTTGAGCATGGACTCGCTCGCCGCGATCACCCCGTCGAGCGCGCCGGAACCGCTCGCCACCAGCCGATGATTCTCGGTCTCGAGGTCATGGATGCGCCGGGCACGCTCTACGATCATCGTGAGCAGCTCCGTATCGACCGGCTTCTGGCAGAAGTCGTACGCGCCCGAGCGTATCGCGCGCAGGGCGTGCTCGCGCCCCTCCCGCCCGGTCACGACGATGATCTTTGCACGCGGGGCGGCATGCAGAATGTCCGCGATCGTCGCGAATCCCTCCTCCACCCCGTTTGGGTCCGGCGGCAGGCCGAGGTCCTGCAGCACGATCGCGGGCTCGTTGCGTCGCAGGGCGACCATCGCTTCTTCACGCGTCGAGGCGCAGTCCACCTCGAACCCATCCAGCGCCCACTTCAGCTGGCGCTGCAAGCCCGGGTCATCCTCGACCACGAGTAGTCTAGTTCGCTCGTCGGAGCTCATGGGCCATCCCGATCTCGCGCGGCGCAAGCGCCGGTGCGAGGGGCAAATGAATGGTGAACGTCGTTCCGCGGCCCGGCGCGCTTTGCACTTCGACGCTGCCGCCGCATTTGCGCACGAACTCCCGGGCCTCATACGCGCCGATGCCGAAACCGCGCTCGCCCTTGGTGGTGTCGAACGGGCGAAAGAGGCGCTGGCGAATGAATTCCGGGTCCATTCCCGCACCGGTGTCGGCCACATCGATCGTCGCCCTCGGCCCAACCGCGCGCAGCCGCACCGTCACCGTTCCGCCTGCGGGTGTTGCGTCCTGGCCGTTGCGAATGACGTGCTCCAGGACGTGCAGGAGGCGCTCCCGACTGGCCATCACTTCCACAGCGCGGTCGTGCACTTCGAGCACCGGCGTCGGCTCCTGTCCCGAGCAGCGCTTCACGGACTCCGCGCAGAGCTCGGCGAGCTCGATCCGATGGGTCTGCTCGGTGAACACCCCGCTCCGCAGCTCCTCCATCAGGCGCGTCATGCGCTTCACGGAGTTATCGATCGTGAGGATCGCATCGTCGAAGAACTCGGGATTGCCCCGATGGCGCGCGGCATTCTGGACGACGAGCGCCTGCTGCGCGATGAGGTGCCTCAGATCGTGCATCAGAACCGTCGAGACGCGATGGATGGCCTCGAACTGCTGTGCCTCGGCGAGGCGCTTCGCAGCCTGCTCGAATGCGAGGAAGCTCGCGATCTGACGCCCCGCGGCCTTGAGCAGGTCGAGCTCTTCCCAGGCGAGCCGCACTGCCGCGAGCGGCTGGCCGATGGCTACGAATCCGATGAGCGCGTTCTCACAGATGAGGGGCATGATCAGCCAGATCCGCGGATTCGCGAGCATCCATGCGGGGGGCTGCAACACCGGCCCGCGAACGTTCGCTCGCGGCGGACTGCGCGCTTCCTCGAGGTCGCACACCCATTCATTCTGAAGAAGGCGATCGAAGAATTCCCGGCATTCGGTCTCACGCGGCGCACTCGGCGGCGCCAGATCGCCACCGGCCGGCACGTAGGCGCCCCCAGCATCCTTGAGCCACAATCCGCCGTTTGCGGAATTGACGAATCCCGCAACGATCTGTGCGATTCGATCATAGAGCGGCGTCTCGCTCGATTCGGACAGAGCACGGGTGAGTTTTTGCCACTCCTTGCGGTAGTCATATCGGTAGGGGAACAGATACTTCGCCACGGTCACGCGCGACCAGGCGCGAAACTGCTCGGAGAGCACGGCGACCGCCAGGACGAGTGCGCCGGCCGCGAGAAAGAGGAGCTGGCCGGCGCCGCCCCACGATCCGCCGTAGTGTCGGATGTAATAGCCGCCGACAGCCATGGCAAGGACATAGAGCGAGGCGGCGAGAAGCGTGGCGTTGAAGAAGACGACCCGCGGTGAGAGGAATGCCGCCGATTCCCACGTGCGAATCCGCGTCAGTCCAACGGCGAGCAGACCGCCGACCAGCGCGTTGACGAAGCCTCTTGCGACCCAGAAATCCTCCGCCGCGCTGCCGTGAAGCATCGCAATCGAAAACAGACACAGGTCCCAGCCATAAAGCGCGCCGATGCCGAGCCAGAGGTACTTGAGAGTCCACCGGTGCGCCGAGCGAGTGTTGCGAGCGACCTGCTCGACCAGCACGAGGCCGGCTATGGCGAGCGCGAAGCTGCCCCAGTACCCATAGCGCTCGAGGAAGCGGGATGTGCTCGAAGTCTCGCCCAGCAGGAAGCTGCCGGCCATGGCGACGATGACCATGAGGACGAGCGCTGCCACCGCACGCTGGATCGCGCGAAGGGTGCCCGGGTGAGCCGAGGCGCGCAGGCAACGCGTGAGCACGAGAGCCCAGGCCAGCTCCCGAAGATATTCGACCCCGATCGATAGACCCACCGGAGGACGCTCTCCGGTTCCCTCCAGGGCCAGCACGATGGACCATACGAGCTGTGTGCCGATCGCTGTCGCGAGACCGGAACCCGTCAGGCGGCGCTGCCAGATGCTGAGACAGGCCGCGAGCAGTAGCGCATAGACCGCCGCGGAGAGAAAGTAGCTCAACATCGCGTGATCCTAATGCAGAAGGGCCGCATCTGCGCCAGGAGTTAGGGGAGGAGCCGTCGGTCCGTCGGGATGTGTCCGCTCACCCAAGCGTACTGTCGAGATGCTTTACAGCACCTGATGCGGGGAAGCGTTCCATGGCGTTAACTAATTGATTAATAATATTTTTTGTACGTTGGCATCGGGTTTGCTTTAAGACTGCCGACGACCCGTCTACATCGCGGAAGGAAAATGAATATGAAAGTCTTTGCCTCAAGGCTCGCCCTAGCGACGGCCATGCTCGGTGCCGGGGGATTGGCGGCCACTTCAGCCCATGCGGACACCATCACGATCGGGCTCGGGATCAATGGCGGCGCAATCACCACTGAGGCCAGTGGTTCGGGCAACGCCGCTTTCAGCGGATCATTCGGCGGTTTTGCCGTTAACAACGTCAGTGGGACCGGCAACCCGCCGCTGTCCTCCCCCGTCATCGAGAACACGAACAGCCTTAACGTGTCCACGAGCGGTACGGGGAACGTGCTCGATGTCTACGTGACTGAACAGGGGCTTACGACTCCCCTGGGTGCAGCGGTGGACTTCCTGAGCTCCTTTACCGAGAACCTCGGCGGAATCACAGCGGGTTGGTCGGTGGACGAGTCGACTTATCTCGACACCGGGAACGGACTGTTCTCCCTGACCACAGCGCTCGGAAGCCAGACGTATACCTCCGGCGGATTCAACGTGCAGTCCACGTTGGCGAATACGGGTGCGGGCCCCTACTCGATCACCGCCGAGTATGTGATCACGCCACACAGCATTAGCGGGTCGGACAATTCAACGATCAACGTGAGTGTCCCCGAGCCCGCGACGTTTGCGCTCTTCGGTGCGTCGCTCCTCGGCTGCGCACTCTTCCTGGGCCGCCGCCGCCGCTCACTGACCCTGTGACAAAAAGAACGCTGTAGACGGCGTCAACGAGACGGCCCCTTCGGGGGCCGTTCTCTTTTGACGATGTCGAACCTCTTTACAGCGCAGGGCCGACGAATCGTGCGGAAGTTCAAGGGCCCTTATGCAAATCCGCAGGTCGATGAGTTCACGCTCACCATCACGGGCATCAACGGCCCGTCGGGCGGACGGGCTAGCGCACACCCGGTGCGCCGCTTATGGTGCGTTTGCCGGCCCGCTTCGTCGCGATCGCCCTGCCTGCGGATTGGCGTCGATGGTTCTTACAGAGCACCCACAAGCACGCCATAAGCCTCTGATTACGCGAGAAGATTAATTTGGCATCGGATTTGCTTGGTTTTCTGCAGCGCATCAGTCATTGTGCCGTGCGAACCGGAATCAAAAGCAAATGAGCAAATGAACATCCGCAATACGCTACCCGCACTCGCCGCAGTCCTCGCGGTGGCCACATCCGCGGCATTCGCGACGACACCGCCGTACACGTTGACGGGCAGCTATACGATCTCGGAGGACGACGACTACAGCAAGTCGCAAGGCGGACCGCAGATAACCGACCAGCTGAGTGACCCCCTTGATGTCAGCCTGACGCCCGGAAAGGAAACGACGCCCACGGACTTCTTCACCGCGAGCCCCTACCCCTCATGCAAGGGTGCGTGCCGCGGAGGAACCCTGAACGATCCGATGAGTATCGTCTTCAACGATCTCGACGTTTCCGGGATCGGCGAGATTCCGCAGCTCTCGGTAACCGGGACCTTTACAGCGAAGTACTCGGGTTCCGAGCTGCCGTGCGCGAAAGGCGATAAGGGTTCGCCTTCCTCAGGCAAGACGGATTGTTTCCTGTGGACGGGCGCCGGGAACAACTACAACGGGTCCACGATGCTGAGCGCGAGCCTCGGCGACGGCTATGACCTGGATATCTTCCTTTACAATGCGGCGGACTGGAACGTCACACCGACGATCGGCTTCCAGATCGTGACCGTTCCGGAGCCGGCCACCCTCGCGCTCTTCGCCGCGGGCTTGCTGGCCCTCGGCTGGGGCGCAAGCCGTCGCAGAAGCGAGAGCTGAGTTCCTCAACCCTACGCTCACGCCCCGCGCAGCGAGCTCCTTCGGGGAAAACTCGGAAAGAATGCCTCTCGCCGAGGAGCCCCGCATGACGCGGCGGCCTCTCTGTGCTCAGTCGCGAAACAGCATGTCCGCCGAGCTCGCGCGTCCTCGAGCGCCATTGGTCGTACTACGACGCTGCTTTTGCTGACATCGGGTTGGCTTCGAACAAGGTCCCACGTGGTGAAGTCCTTCTGACTGCGACGCCGAAGCGTGCGGCGCCAGAGGACCAGGACACGGCATTGGCGGCCCGTGCTCCCGCTGCGCATGCTGACCATCGACTACGAGGCTCTGGTCGCGGATCTGGAGCGCGAGAGTCGTCAGCCTTCCTCGTTATGACCGGGCGTTGAGGAGGCCCGCCCGCCTAACTCATTGCGCTGGGCACAGACACCATGAGCTCGGACGCGCGTCGGGCATTCTTACGAGCACGACGCGACATTCAGATTGATTTGACGTAACCGGCGCTGCTAACTGGCGTACCTCTTTGATTCTATTTGAAATCCATCCTGCCGCGCACGCGACGTGCAAGGTATGACGCGTCACCATCTATCACCGGCAACGGGCCGGGGGAACTGAGAAATGCGTCACAAGAGAGAACTCGCCCTGCTCGGCTGCCTCATCGCGGGGACCTTGTGCGCTCCGCTCGTCGCGCAGGCCAGCGACATCGTTTCGATGGAGCTGACGAACGCCGGACCCGGGAATCTGGGCGGCGTTTATACGAGTCCTTATGAAGGCGTCATCGGCCCCGCAGGAATCACTAGCCAGTCGGGATTCACGTCGAGCAACTCTCAACTCGTTGCCATCTACTGCGACGACTTCGCGACGCACGTCAGTATCGGCGATATCTGGCAGGCGGTCGTCACCCAGCTGAGCACACTGCAGGGCCAAAGCACGCCGGATCAGACCCTGAAGTTTGACACCGCGCCGGGAGATGCGACCAAGCAGGAGGATGACTATATGGCGGCGGCCCTCCTCGCCGAGCAGATCGCGGGGATCAACGAGTCCTCGCAGCAGGCCGAGCTGCTGAGCTATGCACTCTGGGGAATCTTCGACAACTCCGCGCTCGATGCGCTGGGCTCACACACCGGCTACGATTATGAGACCGCGGATCAGTACATGCAGTCGGCCCTGAACACGGCGGGGAGTGACACCCCAGACGAGTTCTCGAACGTCTACATCTATACGCCGTACAATCCGACCCAGCCGAATGACGGCAAGGGCGATAGCCAGGAGTATCTGGTGATCGTCCCGAAGACTGTGCCCGAGCCCGGCACGTTCGCATTGTTCGCAGCGGGTCTGATGGGGCTTGGTGTGCTGCTGCGCCGCCGGCGGGTATTGACCGCCGCCGTCTCGTAGCCCACTGCACGCGCTATAGTCGCCCGTCGACCTCCGCGGCCGGAAATACGTGCTTGATGTCGTAGAGCACGTGGTTCTTGCGACAGAGCCGGCGCACTCCGCCGGCTCCGAGATCGCGAAATTCCCGGTGCGCCACCGCCATCACGGCGGCATCGTAGCCGTTGCGCTCGAGTGAGCGAGTGAGGCGCAGACCGTACTCGTGGCGGCACTCGCTCCCGTCGGCCCAGGGGTCGTAAATGTCGATGTTCGCCCCGTATTTCTGCAGCTCGCGCACGACGTCGACCACCTTCGAGTTGCGGATGTCGGGGCAGTTTTCCTTGAAGGTGATCCCGAGCACGAGCGCGCGTGCCCCGTTGATCTGAATGCGTTTGAGCGTCATGAGCTTCACGATCTCCCCCGCGACGTAGATCGGCATGTTGTCGTTGAGTCGACGTCCGGCGAGGATCATCTCCGGGTGATAGCCGATCTCCTGCGCCTTGTGGGTGAGATAATAGGGATCGACGCCGATGCAGTGGCCGCCGACGAGGCCCGGCCTGAACGGCAGGAAGTTCCACTTCGAGCCCGCCGCCTTCAGCACCTCCTCGGTGTCGATTCCGAGGCGGTTGAAAATGAGCGCGAGCTCGTTGATGAGCGCGATATTGACGTCACGCTGGGTGTTCTCGATCACCTTGGCGGCCTCGGCCACCTTGATGCTTGAGGCTTGGTGCGTGCCCGCCGTGATGATCGACTTGTAGAGCGCATCTACGAAATCGGCGGCCGCCGGTGTCGAGCCGGAAGTGACTTTCTTGATGGTCGTGAGCCGGTGCTCCTTGTCACCGGGATTGATGCGCTCGGGGCTGTAGCCCGCGTAGAAATCCTGGTTGAACTCGAGGCCCGATTCCTGCTCGATGATCGGCACGCATACTTCCTCGGTCGCGCCCGGGTACACCGTCGATTCGAAGATCACGATGTCGCCCTTGCCGATGGCCTTGCCGGCGATGTGGCTCGCGCCCTTGAGCGGCGTCAGGTCGGGCCGCTTCGCGCGGCCGATCGGGGTCGGCACGCTGACGATGAAGACGTTGCACTTTTTCAGGTCTTCCGCGTCGTGGCTGAAGGTGAGCTCATCGGCGCCCTTCAGTTCGTCGGACGACACCTCCAGCGTGTGGTCGCGGTGCTGGCGAAGTTCGTCGATGCGCTCGCGCTTGATGTCGAAGCCGAGTGTCGGAAACTGGCGGCCGAACCCGACCGCCAGCGGCAAACCGACGTAGCCGAGACCAATGACCGCGATGCGGATCGCATCCGTGCGCGGCAATGCAGCTTGACTCATTGCGATTCCTTGTTGATGAAGCCGAAAAAGACCATCCCGGTCATGCGAGAAGCATGCCGCCGGATCCCAAAGCCATCTATGCTGGCATGTGCGCCTGAACGCGTCGAGTACCGACTACGGGTCGGAAGCCGGCGCCGGTCGGTTGTAGCGGGTCCACAGATTCAGGGCCAGCAACGCGCCGCCGATCAGGGCGATCCCCACCCATTCCATGCCGGATGGCGCTTCCCTCAGCACCGCCCACGCGAACAGCACGCCCAGCACCGGCACCATGAGGCTGGACAGGCCCGCGACGCTGGCCGACAGGCGCTGGATCACCACCGCCCACAGCACCCAGCCGAGCGCCGAGGAGAGCACGCCGTTGTACAGCAGCGCGCCAACGTACAGGCCCGTCCAGTCGACCGGTCGCTCGTGCACCCCCAGCATCACGATCACAAGCGCCACCGTGCCGACCAGCATCTGCCACGCCGTGAGGCGCAGCGGCGACACGTCGGGGTGGCGGATGAACACGCGCTTGGCGAGCACGGTCCCGATCGCCCAGACGAACCCACCGGCGAGCGCGAGCAGGATGCTCCACGGCGTGCCGAGCGGGCGCCAAGGCTCCACCACGCACACGAACCCCACGGCGGCGACGCCAATGCAGACCCAGCGGCGCGGACCGGGCTTTTCGTGCACCCACCACCACGCGAGCGGCACCACCCAGAACGGCATCGTGTAGGCCAGCAGCACGCTCTTGCCGACGCCGCCCGACATCAGCGCCCATTGCTCCAGCGCCTGGAAGCCCGCGGTCTGGGTGAGCCCGATCAGGATGGTCGGCAACCACGGCGTCGGCCGCAGGTCGCTGCGGCGCAGCGCCAGCAGCGCGAACAGCACCACGCTGCCGACGATGTAGCGGTCCGCGCTGAACGTGAATGGGCCGCTGTAGCGCGTCGCGATCTTCATGGTCGTCCAGCCGAACGCCCAGATCACGGTCAGGACCAGCAGTCCGATCCAGGCGGTGCGGGTCGAGGCACTGTGTGGCATCGAAGTCGTGGCGTGCGCCTCAGGTCGGTCGATGCCGGCGCGGCGGGTCGGCCCACTGGATGACCTCGAACGGCGTTTCGCGGCCGCCGTAGCGCGGAAGGAAATCCTCGGGAGGCCCCCACGCGTGCATCGTCACGACTTCCCACGTCGCGGGGATCCGGCTCTCGCGACGGTGGGCTTCGTAGGCATCCAGCATCGTCTTGAAGCGCGCCTTGCCGGTCAGGCCGCGCGCGCGCGCGCGATCCGCGTGGGTCAAGCCGAGGCCCTTGAGGTCGGCCAGCAGCCCGCGCACGTCGGCGTATTCGAGCGTGACGTGATCGGCATCGAGCACCGGGTCCTTGAAGCCCGCCGCGAGCGTCGCGTCGCCGAGGTCGTGCATGTCGAGGACGTCTCCGACGTGCGTGCGGTCCGGATCCGCTTGCGCCCACGCCGCGCGCAGTTCCGGCAACGTGTCGGGCCCGAGGCTGGAGGCGACCATGAACCCGCCCGGCTGCAGGACCCGCCTGACCTCTTTCAGGAAAGTCCGCGGCGTTTCGCACCACGGCAGGCACAGGTTCGAATACACGACGTCCATGCTGCGGTCCGGGAACGGCAGCGCCTGGCCGTCCGCGCATACGCGCGCGAACGCCCGCGACCAGCCCGAGTGGCCGCGCGCCTGGCGCAGCATCGGCAGCGATACGTCCAGCGCGACCACTTCGGCGCGCCGCCAGCGTTTCTTCAGGGCCGCCGCGCCGCGGCCGGTGCCGCAGCCGACGTCGAGCACGCGCTCGGGCTTGCCGTCGTAGTAGTCGAGGCTGTCCATGAGGCGCGCCGCGACTTCGCGGGGCAGCGCGTCGTGGCGCTCGCTGGTCGCTGCCGCGCGTCCGAAGGCGCGGCGCACCTGGCGCAGGTCGAGCCGCGGCCCGCTCATGCCTGCTGCATCGCGAGCAGCGGTTCCAACGCGTCCACCAGCTCGCCGGTGTGGCCGACGAACGGAGCGTGGCCGGCACCCGCGATGCAAGTGAATGCACCGCCGCACTGGCGCGCGCTCCACTGCATGGCCTGCCACGGGATCAGCCGGTCGCGGCGCCCGGCGATCCAGACGCTCGGACACGCGAGCTGCGACACGCGCGCGCGCAGGTCGGCGTGTTCCAGCACGTCGAGGCCCTCTACCAGTGCACGCAAATCCGGCGGGTGCGCATCGAAGGTGCTGACGCGCAGACGCTTCAGGTCGTCGCCGGCGCAGTCGCTGCCCAGTGCTTCCAGCGCGAGGAAGCGTTCGAGCGTGCCGTCATAGTCGGTTTCGAGATCGCGCCCGAATTCCTGGATGATTTCGGGCGACATCGCGTAACGCCAGTCGTCGCCGCGCGCGAACCGCGGCGAGGAACACACCATCGCGAGTCCCTGAACCTGGTCGGGAAGGTCCAGCGCGGCCGCGAGCGCGTACAGGCCACCCAGCGACCAGCCCAGCCAGATCGCGGGCGGCAATCGCGCGGCAATCGCGCGCGCGCAGGCCGCCGGCTGTAGCGACACCTTCGAATCGCGCGAGCGGCCGTGGCCCGGCAGGTCGACGATGTGCAAGGTGCAGCGCGCGCGCAGCGCGTCGACCAGCGGCGCGAACACGCCACCGTGCATCGCCCAGCCGTGCAGCAGCACGAGGCGGGTGTCACCTTGGCCCTGGGTATCGATGAAGATGTCGGACATGCGGGAAGCGGGAGACGAGGAGACGGGGAGACAGGGAGACAGGGAGACAGGGAGACAGGGAGACAGGGAGACTGCTTCGAATGCAGAACACTCTATTTTGACGTGGTTTCCGCAAAACCGCGTGCCAGATGGACGCCTACGGGTAGTTCCCGATCGCATTCATCCTGATTTTGCTTGTCATTCCGGGGCCATCGCCGGTCCTGATTGGTGTCGATCTTCAACGCGTGGCCGTATCGCGAACTTTGGAAAAGCTCGTCATTCCGGGGCCATCGCCGGCTGTGTCGGCGATGGAACCCGGAATCCAGTGTTCCGGCCCAATGGAGCAAAAGCTGGATTCCGGATTCTGCCCGAGACGGCGCGGGCAGCCCCGGAATGACGATAGGAATTGTTGAACTTCGGCGCGAATCAGGACGCCCTTTCTATCATTGCATGGAATCTCTCGTCGCCGGGCGCACGCTGCTGTCGAAGATGCGTGCGGGTTCGATCCGGGTCGTCTTGCCGAGT